>NC_015164.1:2288125-2615000 GCF_000190575.1 Phocaeicola salanitronis DSM 18170
AAATTATGCAGGGAATTGTTTCACGTACACCATACTTGTTGTCTGCAATATACGCCATGCGGTGCCGATGTTTTCTCTTGTCATATTCAGCCTGTAATTTATAATATGTACCCGTCAGTTCCTTATGGGCAATCTTTTCCATATAAACCGTGGCACAAGCCGCCAAAAGAATACGATTATCCGGTATCGCCAATCCATGGTGCAGACCGATTCACGCCGTTCGATGGCGCGGACAATCCGTTTTGCAACCTTTCCGGGGCGCATCAGCAACGGGTATTTTTTATCGTCGCCCAGCAAATCCGTATCGACAAAACCAGGACGTATGTCGGTGAACCGTATCTTCAAGCCTTGCATTCGCGCCAATTGCTCGAGCGCCTCGATGTAGATGTTCTGGAAACGTTTGGTCGCCGAATAAGCCGGGGCAGCCCCCAAGCCTTTTGTGCCTGCTATTGAACTGATGACGGCGATATGCCCTTCGCCCTTCTCACGGAAATAGCCGTATGCCGTATCAACCATGCGGATAAAGCCCAACACGTTTGTCTGTGCCGTTGACAATTCGATGTCCATTCGCAAAGCAGCGTTCTGCTTGCCGATGCCCACACAAAGCAGGAAAACATCCATGCCGCCCAGTTCCTTTACCAGTTTCAACAACTTGGAAGGCGCATCGCCATCGGTCACGTCAATCAGGCTGTATGCCACTTGCTCCGGCGCGAGGGCTTTCAATTCTTGCAGCGCGGATTCGCGACGGGCTGCCACGCCTACATGATATCCCCGGCGGATAAATTGCAGCGCGGCTTCGCGCCCGATGCCGGAAGAAGCTCCTATGATGATGATTCTTTTCATGTTTTCCACCTCCGTTTATTTCTTTTCTTTTGCGCTCTTCTCCTTCTGGAACTTATTGTATATGCTCTCCAGATAGAGATTGCCTATGCGGCACATATCTTCCGGCAATTCGGTAGTCATGTCAAACACCTTATTGGCGACGGCGATGACTTCAGGCATCAGTTCCCGCCCTTTTTCCGTCAGGTAAATATTATTCTTGCAACGCGATACCGCCCTTCTTTCAACCAGCCCTTTCTTCTCCAGATTATCGATGCTGCGCTTGATGGCAGCGGCATCCTTATACAGCAGGGTGGCTATCCGGTTCTGGCTGATGCCATCTTGCCCGTATAGGAACCGCATGACGATGTATTGGGAGGTAGGCAAGTCTATGCCGTTTTCTTTCAGCGTTGCATTCAATGTTGCAGACAATGCCCACAGTGCCTTTCCTAACTGAAAGCCTAATGAATTTTTCCATGAGGTGTCAATGTTGGGAATGGAGTCCACTGGATCTTTCTTAGCAGAATTTTTAATGCGCTTTTCCATAAGTGAAGATATTAAATGATGATACTTTTATTATTTCAGGTTGTTGATGAACAACAATAACCGATTGGTAATGTTGACATCGCTCACCCCGCTGTCAAAGTCCAGCGAGAGCAGTTGCAAGTCGGGGGCAAGGCGTTTGATACGGTTCTCGATTCCCCGCGACACGATGTGGTTGGCAATACAACCGAAAGGTTGCAGGCTGACCACATGCTTTACGCCTTGACGGTACAGGGAAAGGATTTCCGCCGGAAGCATCCACCCCTCGCCGAACTGCGCATTCAAGGAAATGACCTTGGCGGCTTCTTCCGCCTCATCGAATACATTTTTGAAGGGGACAAAATAGCGGAATTCCCAACAAGCCTTGTTGAATTTCTCCATGCGTGTCCATATACGGTTGTAAAGCCAGCGGACAAACGAATCCGGCACGATACGCTTACGCAGCCCGCTATCCTGCTTTACGATATAATTGACGAAACCTTGTACAAAAAACTCGGTAAGCAGAGGAGGTATAATTTCTATCCGCTTGCTTACCAGCCATTCGCTAATGTCTTTTTGGGCAAAAGGATTGAACTTCAGGTAAATCTCTCCGACAATGCCGACCTTGGGCACTTCGCAAGGGACTGCAATCTGGTTGAAATCTCTGGCAGCCAAGAACAGGTAGGACAACAAATCACCGGTGACGTTCCGTTCTATCAAATCTTGTGCCGCATTCAGATACATCTCCTTGAGCCGTGCCGCGCTTCCTTTTTCTTTTTCGCGTACGGCAGCCGCATAGTAGAATTTAGCAATACAATCGCTATACAGCAAGGCGTTCAATGCCACAGGAAGCATCTTAAACCAGTTCATCCGGAAGCCGGGCTGATTGTTCTTCAAGTCATCGCCAAAAGTAAGCGATATGACCGGGACATTTCTGAAACCTGCCTCTGTCAATGCCCGTTTTATCAACGACAGGTAATTAGAAGCTCGGCATTGCCCTCCTGTCTGTGTCATAGCCACAGCAGTCTGTTCCGGGACGTACTTGCCGCTTTCGAAGGCTTTCACGATGTCGCCTACTATCAACGTGGCAGGATAGCATACTTCATTATTGGCATACCGCAATCCGCAATCGCACGATACGGCATCGCTCATCGGCAAGTTCTCCACCTTATAGCCTGCCAGTTTCATCAGAGAAGGAATCAACGGAGAGATGAACGGCGTAAAGAATGGAGCTAAGATGGTCCGCTTCCTGTCGGCTGCTTGGAATGCAGGCGGGGTGACGAAAGGACGCACGGAAACAGGACGATTGCATTCACCGGCTGCCAGTTTCAGGCTCTCGATGGCAGAACGTACACGCAACTTAATGGAACCGATATTATCGATATCATCCAGTTTCAGCAGGGTCAGCGTCTTGTCGTAACGCTTCATCAGATTGCGGGTCTCGTCTGTCAGGAAAGCGTCGGGACCGCAACCGAAAGAGGTCATCTGCATACATTGGATACCGTTGTCCTGCATCGCAGCCCATTTTACCGCTTTCAGGATTCGGTTGACATAAGCCCATTGCGGAAGAATGTAAGCATCATTCACTTCGATGTTTTCACGGCGCACAATGTCATCGGTCAGGATGTTTACGCCCATGCCTGCCGCCAAATCCGACAATTTATGTTGTATCAACGGGTCTGCATGGTAGGGGCGTCCGACCAACAGAACGGCAAGGCGGTGATTGTTGCGGCTGTCCTCCAGCACGTGGCGGTTATATTCGGTCATTGCCGTATCGAACTCCTCCAATGCATCCACCGCTTTACGGAAAGCTTGCCTGCAAACAGAATCACCGATGCCAAACTGTTTCAGGTAGGCTTGGCACTGCTTGAACAGCAGATGCCGGTCTTTAAATGTGATGGCGGGAGAATCAATGGGAGTCCCCTTGTCTTGCACGCTCTTGATTACTTCCGAATATCCTGAAACGATGGGACAATTGTAACTGTTTTGTCCTCCGTCCATCCGTTCGAACACGACAAACGGCATGAATATCCGCTCCACTTTGCGGTCTATCAAATCCTGGATGTGGCTATGTACCAACTTGGCAGGGAAGCAAATATTGTCTGACATGACCAACTTTGCTTTTTCTTCATATTTTGCAAATGTGGATGGAGCGGAAAGCACCACTTGGATGTTGCAACCGCTGAACAGCGTGTGCCAGAACGGATATTCCTCGTACATGTTCAGGCAACGCGGAATGCCGATGACAGCCCGTGGCGATTCAAGCTCGCACGGACGGTTGAAAAGCAAATCCAGCTTATACGCGTATGCGTTCATCCCTTGTTGTATCGTTCCCCGGTTTGTGAACATCCTTTCACAACGGTTGCCCGAATGGTAACGGTTTCCGTTAGCGAATGTATAAGTGGTAATAAAACAGTTGTTCTCACATCCGTGGCATTGCCGCTGGCGGGTGGTATAGGAAGCGCGTCCTGACAATTCATCCAAGGATGTTTCGTTTTGCTCAAACTTACGGGCATGGAGCGCACAACCGATGGCGCCCATCAGTTCCGGATAGCTGCTTCGGAAAACTTCTTTTCCCGTCAGCTTCTCAAAGGCACGCACCACCGAATCATTCCGCATCGTACCTCCTTGAACAATCGTGTTCTGCCCCAACTCACTTGTATCTTTGAGGCGCAGGACTTTATACAGGCAGTTCTTTACCACCGAATACGAAAGTCCCGCCGCAATGTCCGCTACGGCAGCTCCCTCGCGCATCGCCTGTTTTACCTTCGAGTTCATAAATACCGTGCAGCGTGTGCCCAAGTCATACGGATGTGTTGCCCGGCAAGCCTCCTTGCCAAACTCTTGCACCGAATAACCCAGCGACCGGGCAAAAGTTTCGAGGAAAGAGCCGCAACCGGAAGAACAGGCTTCATTGATTTCAATGCGGTTGATAACGCCACCGCTCACGAACATCGCCTTCATGTCCTGTCCGCCGATATCGAGAATGAACGATACGTCTTTCTTTAAGTGGCGGGCAGCCTCGTAATGGGCGATGGTCTCTACGATGCCGTCATCCAGATGGAAGGCGGCTTTTATGAGGTCTTCGCCGTAACCGGTGGCACAACTGCCCGTTACGCGTATATCCGTCCCCGATTTCCGGCAGGCTTCTTCCAGTGCCTCCAGTCCTTTTTCTACCGTGGCTATCGGATTTCCGTTGTTGTTGGCATAATACGTGTACAGCAGCTCGTCCTGCTGGTTCAGTGCAACGATTTTCGTTGTGGTAGAACCTGAGTCGATGCCTAAGGTTATTCTTTCTGTACCTCCATGAAGTGCTCTCGTTCGGAAATCGTGCTGCGTCATGCGTGCTTTCCATTGCCCGTAATCTTCTTTGCTTGTAAAGATAGGCTCCAGCCTGTGCGTTAGTTCTATGCCGGAAATGGAAGCCGAATTGACGACCTGCATCAAATCCGAAAGCCTTGTACCGCATCCGTTCTCTATTGTCAGAGCCGTGCCCCAAGCCGGAATCAAGTGGCTGTTTTCCGGTAGCATGATGTCTTGTTCTCTCAGATGCAGGTAATCGGTAAAGGCTTTCCGCAACGCAGGCAAAAAGGTGAGCGGGCCTCCGCAGAACAATACGGGCGGCTTGATTTCGCACCCGTGTGCCAATGTGATGACAACTTGTACCGCTACGGCATGGAATATGGAGGCGGCGATGTCTGTCCGGGCTGTATTTCTGGCTATCAGGTTTTGCACGTCTGTCTTGCTGAACACGCCACACCGCGAAGCAATGGGATATATCCGCTCCGCCTTTAAGGCAAGTCCGTTCATCTGTTCCACAGACACTCCCAACAATAAAGCCATCTGGTCGATGAAAGCGCCTGTACCTCCGGCACAGTTCCCGTTCATGCGCAAATCCGTGGCAGTACCGTTATTGAAAAACACCACTTTGGCATCCTCTCCTCCGATGTCAATCATGGTACCGCATTGGCTGGAGTATTGTTTGACATAATGTGTGGCTGCCACTACTTCTTGCGTGAAAGGCAAACCATACTTTTCGGCAACTCCCATTCCGACAGAGCCGGTAAGCCGTATGCAGACAAGCGCATCACCTATTTGCTTATGTATTTCCTGCAATAACTCTGACAGGCTTTCTCTTATTCGGGCATGATGCCTTCTGTATCCGGAAAATGCAATGCTTCCATCCGGTGCCAATACTACAGTTTTTATCGTGGTGGAACCAATGTCTAATCCTATTTTATAGACAGCATTCATATCAGCCTCCTTATCTTATTAATGATATAAACTTGTATAAGAACACTGCAAATATAGCAAAAGCATTGACTAGTCAATCTATAAGTAAAAGGATTCTGTGTTAAAAATACAAAAAGAAGAATGACGTGGGGAGCGTCTTATACAACTGCAGGCAGGCACATTTGCGAATCATAAATGTGTCTGCCTGCGGTGTATAAGATAAAAGACAAATTACAGGATTATTTTCATTCCGTTGCTTTATCCTTTGCAATCAGTTCCAGTAGTTTTTCTACGGCTTGTTCTTCAGGGATATTTTTCTCGATGCATTCCTTTTTCTTATAGAGGCTGATTTTGCCCCGTCCGGCACCTACATAGCCATAGTCGGCATCTGCCATTTCGCCCGGACCGTTTACGATGCAGCCCATGATGCCTATCTTCAGGCCTTTCAGATGCGAGGTCGCGGTTTTGATGCGGGCGATGGTTGCTTCGAGGTCGTAGAGCGTACGTCCGCATCCCGGGCAGGAGATGTATTCGGTTTTCGAAGTACGCAGGCGTCCGGCTTGAAGGATGCCGAATGCAGTTTCGTCTAATTTCAAGTCGGAGATAGCATCACCGTCGTTATAAAGCAAGATGCCGTCGCAGAGCCCGTCGATGAGCAAAGCACCCATGTCCGTAGCGGCTTTCAGCTGGAAATCTTCCAGACAGGTTTCCTTATAATACTGGAAGAACACCAATGGATTTTTCAGTCCTGATGCCATCAGTTGGTGGGCTAAGCCGCGGAACTCGCCCAGGCGGTTCGCATGATTGCTCTGTGCGATGACGACGGTTTCCGGGTGGCGGCGCAGGCAGGCAATGGCCTCTTCATCCAATGTCAGATAGGTAAGGAAGAGAAATTTCCGTTTCGCCTGGCTGTAATGCAATTCAATGAGCTGCTTGTGGCTGAATGCCGGATAAGTGCCTTCGCTTCCGTCCCAACGGTTTGCGTCTACAATGTAGCCGATGCCCGGCTGGCGTTCTTCGGGCAAGGTCTGCCCGCAATAGATATAGTCCGGACGGAATTGTCCGTTTGTCTCCATATTCCCGTTGAGGCGCGCTGATATGACGATGGGTACATGGCCGCCGCCGATATTCCCTACGGGGGTAGTGGTGCGGCGTGCCGGGTCGGTATAGCAAAAGCCCTCCGCTTCCGTTCCGGGTATGTAGATATGGCCGTTCCGCTTGGAGACGTAGTCCACCAATTTGCGCGCCACAGGTATTTCCGCTTCAGGAGCTTCTGTAAGCGAGACACGGATGGTGTCGCCCAGTCCGTCGCATAGCAAGGCTCCGATGCCCAATGCCGACTTGATGCGCCCGTCTTCTCCGTCACCCGCTTCTGTCACGCCCAGATGAAGCGGGAATGCCATGCCTTCTTTTTCCATTTGCGCCACCAGCAAGCGGACCGTTTTCACCATAATGACGGTATTCGATGCCTTGATGGAAATGACCACGTCCGTGAATTGTTCTTCCACGCAGATGCGCAGGAACTCCATGCACGATTCCACCATGCCTGCCGGTGTATCGCCATAGCGTGACATGATACGGTCGGATAGCGAGCCGTGGTTTACCCCGATGCGTATGGCGGTATGGTTTTCCTTACAGATGTTCAGGAAAGGGACCAGCCGTTCGCGTATCTTTTGTATCTCTTTTGCGTATTCTTCATCCGTATACTCCAGCTTCTTGAAGGTACGTGCGGCATCGGTATAGTTGCCCGGATTGATGCGTACCCCTTCGGCATAAAGCGCTGCCACTTCCGCCACTTTCGGATTGAAGTGGACGTCGGCAATCAGCGGTGTGCCGTAGCCTTTCGAGCGCAAGCCGATGTTGATGTTCTTCAGGTTCTCGGCCTCACGTGTGCCTTGGGTGGTGAGGCGCACGTATTCTCCTCCCGCTTCAATAATGCGGATGGCCTGCTCTACACAGGCCTCGGTATCGGTGGTAGGCGTATTGGTCATGCTTTGCACCCGGATGGGGTTAGTGCCTCCCATAGGTGTGCCGCCTACATATACTTCGCTTGCCTGGCGGCGTGAATAGTTGAAATAATCCATATATTTTAGGTACTGGGTTTTAGGTACTAGGTAACTAGGTACTAGGTGACTAGGTACTAGGTGACTAGGTTTCAGATACCATCGACTGGCGCCAACAAGGTATTCAGAACCTAGTCACCTAGTCACCTGGTACCTAGTCACCTAACCAGAACCTAGTCACCTAGTCACCTGGTACCTAGTCACCTAAAAAATCAATCTACTTTGTACTCGTATTTCACCTCTTTCAGGTCTTGGTTGGCTTTGACGATTTTGTTTTTCAAGCCTTCCTTGTATGCGGCAAACTTCTGTGCCAACGCCTCGTCAGACAGGGCGAGCATCTGCACGGCAAGGATGGCGGCATTCATCGCCCCGTTGATGGCTACCGTAGCCACGGGGATGCCCGGAGGCATCTGAAGGATGGAATACAAGGCATCTACACCGTCCAGGACGGAACCTTTGATAGGGATGCCGATGACGGGCAGTGTGGTATTGGCGGCAATGACACCCGGCAATGCAGCCGCCATGCCGGCTCCGGCAATAATGACTTTCAGGCCCCTGCCTGCGGCTTCTTTGGCAAACTTCTCCACTTCGGCGGGAGTGCGGTGGGCGGAAAGGGCGTTCATTTCGAACGGCACTTGCATGTCGTTGAGGAAAGCCGCAGCCTTTTCCATAACGGGAAGGTCGGAAGTGCTTCCCATGATGATACTTACAATCGGTTTCATGTCGTTTGTTTTTTTTGAGGAGTTAAGGAGTTACAGTCAATCAGAAATGAATTGCGAAAAATCATTTGTCATGCTGAACGAAATGAAGCATCTCGGATGCGCCCACGTGGATGTGCACGAGATCCTTCACGTTCGTTACCAATGACGGATTATCCTTACCTCTTGTCATTCTGACGACCGTAGGGAGGAAGAATCTCACATCCGCGTGGATGTCTACGAGATCCTTCACGTTCGTTCAGGATGACAATAGCTTTGAAAAATCCCTGTCATAATCGAATGGGTTTTCCGCAGGAAACGGGCACTCAGGATGACAATACATCAAGAATTTTTCGCAAACCAATTTGGTTTTACTATATTTTCATCAACCTGACTATTGGCTTTAACTCCTTAACTCCTTCATTAAATTATTCATTAATCAGTTGCTTGTATGCTTCTGCATCCAGCAGGCCGTCCATTTCCGACGGATCTGCCGGCTTGATTTTCACCAGCCAACCCTTACCATACGGGTCTTGGTTCACCAGTTCCGGATGCTCTTCCAGTTCCGGGTTTACTTCCAGCACCTCTCCGCCTATTGGGAGGAAAAGGTCGGAAACGGTTTTCACTACCTCTATGGTGCCGAACACTTCGCCTTTGTCCAGCGTCTCGCCTTCGGTGGTGATGTCCACAAAGACGATGTCACCCAATTGGTCTTGTGCGTAATCGGTAATGCCTACATAGGCTTCTTCACCTTCCAGGCGAATCCATTCGTGTTCGTTCGTGTACTTTACATTCGTAGGGAAATTCATAATTCGAGATTTTAAAGGTTTATATTTCCTGCAAATGTACGAATTTAAAATGAAGAATGAAGAATGGCGGAGCCAGAATTTCTTTATCCGTATAGTAAACCTTGCACGGGCAGGCGTATCGAATGGGGAATTGAAGCCGGATGAGAGCGTGATGCATATACCTACGTTTGTGTCCAGAACTATATGCATCGGCATGCGCATATAGGTGCATCGCCGACCGCTCTTTCTTCCGGTAGCGGGAAAAGCCGGATACTGGTATGGGAAGTCTGAACGGATTTTACGTTTCGAAAATGTATAATTTCCTCTCTTGGACGGTCGATATATCAGGAGAATCATTACTTTTGCCAGTAAAACCAAGAAATTATTACCATGAAAAAGAAAGTACTTTTGTGTTTGCTTAGTTTCTGTTCGCTCTTTGCATGGGCGCAAAGGCAAGAGACATTGTTAGAGAAGAACTGGAAATTCACGAAAGGTGATGCGCCTGAGGCTGTGCAAGAGACGTTTGACGATACGCAATGGGAAACCGTGACCGTGCCGCATGACTGGGCTATCTATGGTCCGTTCGACCGGAGCCATGACCTGCAGAACGTGGCGGTTAAGCAGAACTTCGAGACGCAGGCTTCGGTGAAGACCGGACGTACCGGAGGACTTCCCTACGTAGGCACAGGCTGGTATCGCACCACCTTCGAAGTGCCTGCGGGCAAAGAGGCTTCCCTGGTGTTCGATGGTGCCATGAGCGAGGCGCGGGTTTACGTGAACGGAAAAGAAGCGGGCTTCTGGCCGCTGGGGTATAATTCGTTCCACATTGACGTGACACCTTATATCTATACGGACGGGCGGAAGAATACGCTGGCAGTACGTTTGGAAAACCGCCCGCAGTCTTCGCGCTGGTATCCGGGGGCAGGGCTTTACCGGAACGTGCGACTGGTGACTACAGAAAAGGTGCATGTGCCTGTATGGGGGACGCAGCTTACTACGCCTCATGTGGAAGCCAGCTATGCCTCGGTGAAGCTGCTTACCACCGTTGCCCATGCAGGGGATAAGGATATCCGCATCGTGACGGAGATTCTCTCACCCGAAGGGAAGGTGGTAGCGGTGAAAGACAATACGCGCAAAATCAATCACGGAATGCCCTTTGAGCAGAACTTTCTGGTAGATGCTCCGAAGTTGTGGTCGCCCGAAACGCCTTTCTTGTATAAGGCGGTATCTAAGATTTACGTGGATAACCGGCAGGTGGACGAATACACGACCCGTTTCGGCATCCGCAGCCTGGAGATTGTGCCCGACAAGGGTTTCTTCCTGAACGGAAAGCACCGCAAGTTCCAAGGGGTGTGCAACCATCACGACCTCGGTCCGCTGGGGGCTGCCGTGAATGTGGCTGCCCTGCGCCGCCAGCTGACGATGTTGAAGGACATGGGTTGCGACGCGATACGTACCGCCCACAACATGCCGGCTCCCGAACTGGTGGAACTGTGCGACGAGATGGGCTTTATGATGATGCTGGAGCCGTTCGACGAATGGGATATCGCCAAGTGCGAGAACGGTTATCACCGCTTCTTCGGCGAATGGGCGGAGAAAGACATGGTGAACATGTTGCGCCATTACCGCAACCATCCCAGCGTGGTGATGTGGAGCATCGGCAACGAGGTGCCTACCCAGTGGAAGCCCGAAGGGTATAAGGTGGCTTCGTTCCTGCAGGACATCTGCCACCGCGAAGACCCTACGCGTCCGGTCACATGCGGCATGGACCAGGTGTCGAGCGTGTTGGGCAATGGGTTTGCCGCCATGCTGGATGTGCCTGGATTCAATTACCGTGCCCACCGGTATGTAGAAGCCTACAACCGCCTGCCTCAGAACATTGTGCTGGGCTCGGAAACATCCTCTACGGTCAGCTCGAGAGGGGTGTATAAGTTCCCGGTACGGAAGCGCGGCGATGCCAAGTACGAAGACCATCAGTCGAGCGGATATGACTTGGAGCATTGTTCGTGGAGCAACGTGCCCGATGAGGATTTCGCCCTTGCCGACGATTATCCGTGGACCATCGGCCAGTTCGTATGGACGGGTTTCGATTACTTGGGCGAACCTTCGCCTTACGATACCGATGCCTGGCCCAGCCATAGCTCGTTGTTCGGCATTATCGACCTGGCAAGCCTGCCCAAAGACCGCTATTACCTCTATCGGAGTATCTGGAACAGGAAATCACCTACCCTGCACGTGTTGCCGCACTGGAACTGGCAGGGCAGGGAAGGCGAAAACACGCCGGTATTTGCCTACACCAGTTATCCCGAAGCGGAACTGTTCGTGAACGGCAAGAGCTATGGGAAGCAGCGCAAGCTGACGCGCGAAGAAAGCCAAGCCCTGCAGGGCAAGGATTCGCTTTGGCTCCAGCGCCGGTATCGGCTGATGTGGATGGATGTGCCATACGAGCCGGGCGAGCTGAAAGTAGTGGCTTATGATGCATCCGGAAAGGCGGCGGACGAAAAGGTAGTGCGTACGGTTGGCAAGCCTCACCACATTGAGCTGGTGGCAGACCGTACGGAGCTGGCGGCAGACGGGAAAGACCTTGCCTACATCACGGTGCGCATCGTGGACAAGGATGGCAATCTGTGTCCGATGGACAACCGCCTGGTACACTTCTCGGTAAAGGGGGCAGGCACGTATCGTGCTTCGGCAAACGGCGACCCTACCTGTCTCTATCTGTTCCACGAAAACCGGATGCCGGCCTTCAGCGGCGCATTGACCGCCATAGTACAGACTAAAGAAGAAGCCGGAGAAATCTGTTTCGAGGCGAAAGCAAAGGGTGTGAAGGGCGGCAAGCTGACCTTGCGCACGGTGCGTGAATAGTCTGTATATATTATAATTGGGAGATTTTTGAGCAAACGATAAAACCTGTCGTTTGCTCTCTTTTTATCTAAAGATTTGGTGGATACCGGCAAAATGCGGGAAAACATTTGGTGGAAATGTGATAGCAAGATTTTTGCACAAACGACATGTTTTGTCGTTTACCCTTTTTATCTTTGCCTCGAACTAAAAAATAAACACTATGGGAAAACGGTTGGAAGGTTTGCAGCGCATGTTGGTCATTCTCAACAAGCTGGAAGGCAAGAGGCGGTATGTGCCTGTGGAAGAACTGAAACGCTATGTGGCAGATGCAATGGCATTGCGCGGCTATTCGGGTGTGACGCAGCGCACGTTGCAACGCGACTTCAAGGAAATAGAAAGTCTGTTTGGCATCAGTATCGGGTTCGACGAGAAAGCCCACGGGTATTATATAAAGGAAGAAGACAAAAATGCTCCGGAACGGTACGGCCAGCTGCTTCAGAACTTCGACCTGCTCAATGCCTTGGAAGGAGACACCAACTTGCGCACCTATGTGTTGGCGGAACATCACCGCCCGTTGCCCAGCGAGTGCCTGCCGATGCTGATAAGTGCCATCAAGCATACACACCCTGTGGTGTTCCGCTATACGCTGGTAAGGCAGGGCGATAAGGTAGAGGAAAAGAAAGTGCTTCCTCATTATTTGAAAGAATCGAACCAGCGTTGGTATCTGTTGGCATACGAAGGGGATGTGCTGAAGGCTTTTGGGGCAGACCGTATCTGTGATTTGCGCGTATGCGAAAACGAGACTTTCAAGCGGAATATGGATATAGATGCAGGTGAATTGTTCCGCGATTGTTTTGGCATCTGGAACCAGCCGGACATCCCGGTAGAAGACGTCGAACTGAAGTATGATGCCTTGGACGGCAAATTCCTGAAGTCGGTACCTTTGCATCATTCCCAGCAGGTCTTGACAGACAATGCGGACGAGTTCCGCATCAAAGTACGCCTGCGTATCACCAACGATTTTGTGATGGAGCTGCTTTCCCGAAGCCGCTCGTTGGAAGTCATCAGCCCGCCCCACCTTAGGGAACGGGTACGGAAAGTGTACGAAGAGGCGTTGAAGCGGAATGAATGATCGTAGGTTGAAGCATAACAGGAACTCAAAAACAGAATACTTATAGCCTATGAAAAAGATCTATTTATGTATGCTCATCGTTGCGTTTTGTTCGTGTATGGTCCATGCGCAGACGTTACACCGCTATGTGGTGGAAGTGGAAACGGTTCCCGATAAGAGGGAATACAAAGCTGAAAAGCTGATTAACGGCAATGTGCGGCTGGAGCCTCAAGGTCCGAGGAAGACGGTAAAGTATTACGAAATCCTTTCGCGCACGCCCTTGACGGCAAAGCAATGCCAGGATTCTATCCGGTTGGGCAAAGCCCGTCAGGTTTCCAAGCCTGTACGGAAGTACCGGCACCGGAAGAACGTGACGCTGGATGGTTGGGACGGTGTCAATCCGGCGGATGCGGAACAGACGGAGTACGACCTCAATTACGAAGACCCCGACCTGTATGATTTTATAGCGGATTAGCGGAAACAATATTTTCCCGAAGAGAAGCATGCGTTTTGATGAACATAAGTGAGTGGAGCGTTTTACATAAGTAACTCGAGCGTTTCACATAAGTGAGTCGATCAACTCACTTATGTTCGTTTACGAGGTCTCTTGACAATTTTTCAAAACGCATATCATGAAGACTGCGCTTTAAATAACCACCTCATTCACCTTGATGTCGCTATTAATGATTGGTTATGCCATGAATCCAATTTTGCAGGGCACTGTTACCCACCTTGTTCAGTAACTTTCCTTCTTTCCAATTTAAATCGGGATAGGCTTTTTTCAATTCGGAAACACTGTTGCTGATATCGCTTCCACCGGAGGTGGCAAACGGAATGACGGTTTTGCCTCTCAGGTCGTGGCTTTCAATGAATGTGTTGATGATTCTTGGAGCAAGGTTCCACCAAATGGGATAGCCGATAAAAACGACATCATATCCGGCAATGTCTGTTTTCGTCACTTTAAGTGCCGGACGGGATTTAACATCATTCATTTCCACCGAACTGCGCGACTGCCGGTCGTTCCAATCGAGGTCAGCCTCAGTATATGGATGCTGAGGTGCAATTTCGAACAGTTCTCCGCCGGTAATGTCCGCAATGTTACGGGCGACTTGGGCAGTCGTTCCGGTCGCCGAAAAATAAGCTACCAACATCTTGGATGATGCATTACTTACATTTTGTTTGTCTTTCTTTTGGGCACAGGCGGTAAAACAGATGACCAGTACCGCCGCAATGGATAATAAAATCTTGTTCATACCATATTTTTTATGAATATCCTCATTAACAAAAAACATCTCTGTAATAAACAGGTATAAAAAATGACCGCAAACCGGGCAAGTCCGATAAAGACTTGCCTCGGTCCCGGTCAGGTTATCTTAAGTTCTAAGTGCTTACACAATTTTTATGCCTCTCCCTTGAAATCGCTCAACGGCGGGACAAAAGTCTTATCGGCACGTTGCTGTTCGGGCATCTTGATTTGTCCAAAGTTCTTCTCATATTTCACGATATTGTCTTGCAGCGCGAAAAGCAAACGTTTGGCATTTTCGGGAGTCATCACAATGCGAGACTGCACGCCAGCTTTCGGAAGCCCCGGCATAATACGGACAAAATCGAGGATAAACTCGGACGTGGAATGAGTAATAATCGCCAAATTGGCATACGTACCTTGAGCAACTTCGTCTTTCAGCTCAATCTGCAACTGGTCTTGATTGTTCTTATTTTCGTTTTCCATGGGATTATTTTATTTAAATACAAATACACAATACAAAAGTAACAAACTTTTCGTGATTATCGCGAGTTGGATCAGATATTTATTTTAGCATTCTGAAAAAAGCATGTAAACCTTACCAATCAATTCCGAACCGAAAGAATCTTGCGGTATTCTTCGGGGGAAGTCAGGATTTCGATGGCTTTCTTCAAATCGGCATCATCTTTCAGGCGTTGCATTACAGCCCCCCGCTGGAAGAAATAACGGGTTGCAATTTCTTCGGCAATCTGTTCCTTAATCGGTTTCGAAAAATAATCCAAATCGCGGTCAAGGTTGTGATTCAATTTCTGCTCCAATGCCTTAAACTCGGCTTCCGCCCCTTCCATATAGCCTTCGAACTCTGCGACCTCCTTCAATGTTTTCAACACCTGCTCACTCTGGCGGTCATAGGTAAAATCGGCTTCTTTTACCAGTTTCTTGAAATCGGCATAATCAGCGTCGGTAATCTGCAACGAATCAATTGACGCCACTTCCGGATGATTCAGGCAATATTGAGTCGCATAATCGAATATCAGGTCATCGTTCATCAGATAAAACAAAATATTCGGGAACTTATCTCCCTCTATTTCAATATCGGGGCGGATGCCTCCCCCATCACGCACTTCACGTCCTGCCTCCGTATAAAACACATGTGTCAAACTATCCGGAATACGCGCCACCGAGCCATCGGCATTCTTCTTAGCATAATCTATCGCCTGAATGCAACGCCCGCTGGGAATATAATACTTCGAAGTCGTTACTTTCAATGTACCGTTATAAGGCAATTGGCGCGTAGTCTGCACCAGCCCTTTCCCAAACGTACGTGTGCCGATAATTACCGCACGGTCAAGGTCTTGCATCGAACCGCTCATAATTTCGGAAGCAGAAGCCGAATTGCCATTTACCAAAATAGCAAGCGGAATTGCGGCATCAATAGGCTCACTTGTTGTCTTGAAAGAGCCTGCCGCCTGACGGATTTTCCCTTTTGTCACCACAATCTCCTTCCCTTTCGGCACAAAGAAATTAATGATATCAACGGCTTCCTGTAACGAACCTCCTCCATTGTCGCGCAAGTCGAATATCAACGCTTTCGCTCCTTTGTCCTTCAATTCGATAAACGCCTTTTTCACATCCTTGGAGCAATTATCTGTAAATCCGGTAAGCGAAAGATACCCGATGCTATCGTGCACCATGCCATAATAAGGTACCGGATTGTTGCGGATATTCTTACGGGTAAGCTTGAATTCCATCACCGTGCTATCGTTTTTCTGTGGCCGGAGCACTTTCAATATAAACGAAGTACCCGGCTCGCCACGCAAGGCATCGCTTACTTTCGATGAGAAATCCTGCGGCTTCATATCGCCACGCACCATCTCTTTTCCGCCAACCGAAAGTATAATATCTCCCGCCTTTACTCCTGCTTCAGCAGCCGGCATGCCTTCTACCGGCTCGATAATGGCAATGCGGTCTTTCTTCTCATAATAACGGATGACCGCTCCAATACCTCCGTATTTACCGGTAATCATTTCCTTTAAACTGCTCATCTCTTCTTCGGGATAATATTCAGTATACGGGTCTGTCAGTTGAAGCATTCCGTTTACACCATTCTGTATCATTTTCTCCGGATTGATGGTATCGACATAGAATAAGTCCAGTTCCTTAAAGATTGCATTAAAAATATCCAGGTTCTTCGCCACCTGAAAATTACGGTCATCATCTTTATTGCAGAAACTGGAAAGGCTCAACCCAACCAATACAACAAACATCCCTAAAAGTATTCTTTTTGTATTCATGGCTCGTTTATCTATAAATCTGAACTACAAAGAAACACATTATTCTGTTTCAGCTTACAGAACAGGGCAAACATTTAACTTTACTTAGATATTACAGGTTTTTTGTACCATTTCCATTGAAGAAATCAAGAAAATGACCGGTTACACAACATTTTTTCGCCAAAGTTGTTGCATAATTCAAAAGAAGCTAGTACCTTTGCCACGCAATTAAGAAAAACACTCTTCAGTAGCTCAGTCGGTTAGAGCATCTGACTGTTAATCAGAGGGTCGTTGGTTCAAGTCCAACCTGAAGAGCAAAAAACATATAAATTCTTCAGTAGCTCAGTCGGTTAGAGCATCTGACTGTTAATCAGAGGGTCGTTGGTTCAAGTCCAACCTGAAGAGCAAAAACAAAAGAAGACAACATTCATTCTTCAGTAGCTCAGTCGGTTAGAGCATCTGACTGTTAATCAGAGGGTCGTTGGTTCAAGTCCAACCTGAAGAGCAAAAAAGTTCGCCTAAACAAGCGGACTTTTTTTATAACCATTAACAAACAAATCATTATGGACGATTCAAACCCGCGAACGTACACCGAAATTATTAACCGCTTCTTTACAGAAGCAAGCGGAGAATGAACGCTCTGATGATTCATGCTTGCTCCTGTATGAACGCAAAACAAGAAAGGAGTAAAGCACATGAGAAAATACCTTTACTGCGAAGCCGGCTTTATGGAAAAGAAGAACTGGCTTCCCGGATGCTGGGTAAACGTAGAATGCCCTACCGATGATGATTTCAAATTCCTGACAGAAACTCTAAAAGTTCCAACTGCCTTCCTGCATGATATCGCCGACACTGACGAACGGCCACGTACAGATACAGAAGGCAACTGGCAACTCATTATCGTACGTATTCCGATACAGACACAAAGCAGCAAAGTGCCTTACAGCACTATTCCCATCGGCATCATCACCAACGATGAAATCACCGTATCTGTGTGCTACCACTCCAGCGAGATGATTCCAGACTTCATCCAGCATACACGCCGCAAGCAAATTCAGGTTCCCAATAAATATGAATTGATTTTACGGCTTATCTATTCTTCAGCCGTATGGTTCCTGAAATACCTGAAGCAAATCAATAATGAGGTAAGCAGTGCCGAAAAAGAACTGGAGCGAAGCATCCGTAACGAAGATTTGCTACGGCTGATGAATCTACAAAAAAGCCTGGTGTATTTCAATACCTCCATCCGGGGCAACGAAGTCATGATTAGCAAATTCCAGAACATTTTCGAGACCAAAGACCGTGAAAACAAGGAACTGACCGAAGACGTACTGATTGAACTGAAGCAAGCACGCAACATGGTAAATATCTACAGCGACATTCTTACCGGTACAATGGATGCCTTTGCCTCTATCATATCAAATAATGTAAACACGATTATGAGGCGCATGACTACGCTGTCTATTGTCTTGATGGTGCCTACATTAATAGCCAGTTTTTACGGCATGAATGTCGACATTCATTTAGAACATGTCCCACATGCGTTCTCGCTCATCATATGCCTGTCGGTTGCGCTTTCGGCAATGGCATTTATCATTTTCCGGAAAATCAAATGGTTCTAATCAAAAATCAAAAGCCAGTTGCCCGTCGCCTAACAAATTGAAACTCATCCGGTGATACGGAGTCGTTCCGTAAAGCCGGATGGCTTCGCGGTGTTTCCGAGTAGGATATCCCTTGTTACCTTTCCAGTCATACAACGGATACTCATCATGCAGACAATTCATGTAATCATCCCGGTAGGTTTTCGCCAAAATAGAAGCTGCCGCAATAGACAGATATTTCCCGTCCCCCTTGACAACCGTCGTATGAGGAATGCCCGGATAAGGATTGAAACGATTTCCGTCAATCAGCAGATGCTGCGGACGGACGGCAAGCTGCTCCACAGCTCTGTGCATAGCTAAAAAAGACGCATTCAAGATATTGATTTGATCAATCTCTGCGGGTGAGACCACCCCTACTGCCCATGCCAAAGCATCGCTCTCAATAATGTTACGCAACTTATACCGTTGACGTTCTGTCAGCTTCTTCGAGTCATTCAACAACTCATTCTGATAGCCGGACGGTAAAATCACAGCAGCCGCATACACAGCACCGGCAAGGCATCCTCGCCCCGCCTCATCACATCCGGCCTCTATCAAATCTTTATGTAAATAAGGTAATAACATCGTGTACATTCTCTTTTCACTTCATAAATGTTGCTTCTGCAAACAGACACAAGTACCAGTTCAAAGTAACAGAAGCATTTACGCCAAAAAACAAAAAAACCGGAATCTGAAAAGATTCCGGCCTCTTTTTATATTGCATTTACAGAATTATTCAGCTTTAGGGGCTTCCTCTGTAGTAGCTTCAGCAACAGGTGCTTCGGCTGTAGTTGCTTCAGTAGCAGGTACTTCAGCGGCAGCAGATGCAGACTTCTTAGAACGACGGGTGCGAGTTGCTTTTTTAGCAGCAGTCTTAGCCATGTTCTCATTATAGTCAACCAGTTCGATAAAGCACATTTCAGCGTTATCTCCCAAACGGTGACCGGTTTTGATAATACGGGTATAACCTCCCGGACGATCTGCAACCTTTACAGAGATTTCCTTGAAGAGTTCAGTTACAACATATTTGTCTTGCAAATAGCTGAATACTACACGACGAGAATTAGTTGTATCGTCTTTTGAACGAGTAATCAATGGTTCTACGTATTTCTTCAAAGCTTTAGCCTTCGCAACAGTCGTAGTGATTCTTTTGTGCTTAATCAAAGAACATGCCATATTAGCCAACATAGCGTGTCTGTGAGAAGCAGTACGACCTAAATGGTTAAATTTCTTATTGTGTCTCATTTTTTATTCTTTATCTAATTTATACTTAGAAATATCTGTTCCAAACGACAGATTCAGACTCTCGAGCAAATCATCAAGCTCCGTGAGCGATTTCTTACCGAAGTTACGGAATTTCAGCAAGTCGGTCTTGTTAAACTGTACCAAGTCTCCCAATGTTTCCACATCGGCAGCTTTCAAACAGTTCAAGGCACGGACTGACAAGTCCATATCAACCAACTTGGTCTTCAGCAACTGGCGCATGTGCAAAACTTCTTCATCAAATTCTTCGTTACCATCAGCATCTGAAGTTTCAAGCGTAATTTTTTCATCTGAAAACAACATGAAATGGTAAATCAAAATCTTCGCAGCTTCTTTCAGCGCTTCTTTCGGGTGAATGGAACCATCCGTCGTAATCTCCAACACCAACTTTTCATAGTCGGTCTTCTGTTCTACACGATAATTCTCTACCGCATATTTGACATTACGAATCGGAGTGTAAATAGAATCGATAGGAATTACATTCACATCGGTACAGAATTCCCGGTTTTCATCAGCCGGCACATATCCGCGACCTTTGTTAATTGTAAGATCTATCTGCATAGTTGCTTTTGAATCTAAATGGCAAATAACTAATTCAGGATTTAACACTTCAAATCCGGTCAAATACTTACCAATATCTCCTGCCTTAAATTCAGTAGAATTCTCCACGGTAATGCTTACCTTTTCGTTTTCGAACTCTTCAACTATTTGCTTAAACCGTACTTGCTTCAGGTTTAAGATAATGTTAGTAACATCTTCCTTAACTCCCGGAACAGTTGCAAATTCATGTTCAACACCTTCGATATGAATAGTGTTAATCGCATAACCTTCCAGCGAAGAAAGAAGAATACGGCGTAAAGCATTACCAACGGTAATACCGAAACCGGGTTCAAGCGGACGGAATTCAAATTTTCCAAATTTAGAATCCGCTTCCAACATTAATACTTTATCAGGTTTTTGAAATGCTAATATCGCCATGAAATTAATTATTTTATTTAGAGTACAATTCTACGATCATGTGTTCTTTAATGTTTTCAGGAATGTCTGCTCTTTCGGGGACATGCAACAATTTACCCATTTTTGAGTTTTCATCCCATTCCAACCAAGGATATTTGCTGTGATTGAATCCAGCCAATGAATTAGCAATAGCCTCCAAAGACTTGGATTTTTCACGAACACCTATCAGCTGACCCGGCTTAACAGCAAAAGAAGGAATATTCACTACTTTGCCATCCACAGTAATATGCTTATGACTTACCAATTGACGAGCAGCAGCACGTGTAGGCGCAATACCCAAACGGAACACAATATTATCCAAACGACATTCAAGACTCTGCAACAGGATTTCACCGGTAATACCGTTCATGCTTGCAGCCTTCTCAAACAAATTACGGAATTGTTTTTCCAAGACGCCATAAGTATATTTAGCTTTTTGTTTTTCAGCCAACATGACTCCATATTCAGAAGTCTTTCTACGGCGAGTATTTCCATGTTGTCCAGGAGGATAATTTTTCTTAGACAACACTTTATCAGCTCCAAAGATTGCTTCACCGAATTTACGTGCAATTCTTGTTTTTGGTCCAGTATATCTAGCCATTTTCTTTAATTTAAAATTAATTGTTATTCATGAACTCAATTTGTTGCAGCCGCGATTACAGAAAGGAAATGCAATCCATGTATCTAACAAAATCAAGTTACACTTTAAATTAAGTTATCTAAAATTATACTCTTCTTCTTTTCGGAGGACGACAACCGTTATGAGGCAATGGAGTCACATCAATAATTTCAGTAACTTCAATTCCAGCACCGTGTACAGTACGGATAGCAGACTCACGTCCGTTTCCAGGACCTTTCACATAAGCTTTCACTTTTCTCAAGCCAAGATCATATGCAACTTTCGCACAATCTTGAGCAGCCATTTGAGCTGCATAAGGAGTGTTCTTCTTCGAACCTCTAAATCCCATCTTACCAGCAGAAGACCATGAAATAACCTGACCTTCACTGTTTGCCAAAGAAACAATAATGTTGTTGAATGAAGAATGTACGTGCAATTGTCCATTCGCATCGACCTTCACATTTCTTTTTTTAGCTGCGACTGTTTTTTTTGCCATATTAACAATTATTATTTAGTAGCTTTTTTCTTATTTGCAACAGTTTTCTTTCTTCCCTTACGTGTACGAGCATTGTTCTTTGTGCTCTGACCTCTTACAGGAAGTCCCAAACGGTGACGAACACCACGATAGCATCCTATATCCATTAATCGCTTAATGTTCAACTGGATTTCAGAACGAAGATCACCTTCTACTTTGTATTCAGCACCGATAATCTCACGAATCTTGGCTGCCTGATCATCAGTCCAATCCTTTACTTTCAAATCACGGTCAACTCCCGCCTTATCCAAAATCTTTGCTGAACTACTGCGCCCAATACCAAAAATGTATGTCAACGCAATCTCACCTCTCTTATTTTGAGGCAAATCTACACCAACTATTCTTATAGCCATATTCTAAATTATTTTTCTGCAAAAATAATAATAAATTATCCTTGACGTTGTTTATACTTAGGATTTTTCTTATTAATAACATACAAACGGCCATTACGTCTCACGATTTTGCAATCCGGCGTACGTTTTTTTAATGATGCTCTTACTTTCATATCTATTTTCTTTTTTATTTATATCTAAACACGATTCTTCCTTTTGACAAGTCGTACGGCGACATTTCCACACGCACCTTATCACCTGGTAATATTTTAATGTAATGCATTCGCATTTTGCCTGAAATATGAGCCGTAATCTCGTGCCCATTTTCCAATTCTACACGAAACATTGCATTTGACAATGCTTCAACGATGATACCATCTTGTTCTATTGCAGATTGTTTTGCCATATATTAATTTAATCCTCTTTGTTTCTCAATATATCCTCTATATATTCAAATGATGATAAGATATCAGCCTTTCCTAACCCTACTGCCACTGTATGCTCGAAATGCGCTGCACATTTACGGTCTGCTGTACGAATAGTCCAACGGTCATTCTCCATAACTATCTTACGGCTGCCTAGCGTTATCATTGGCTCAATTGCAATGCACATACCTTTTTTCAACAAGATACCCGTACCTCTTTTCCCATAATTAGGAACCGGAGGATCTTCGTGCATTTCCTTACCTATGCCATGTCCAACAAATTCGCGAACCACACCATACGACTTTGCTTCACAATGTTGCTGAACTGCATAACCAATATCACCTAAACGTTTCCCATGTACAGCATTTTCAATTCCCTTATACAAAGCTTCCTTTGTCGTTTGCAAAAGAGCGGCAATCTCTGGTTTTACTTCACCCACACAGAATGTATATGCCGAATCACCGCAATACCCATCCATGTACGTTCCGCAATCAATAGAAATAATATCACCCTCTTTCAAAGGCGTATCATTGGGTATGCCATGCACAACCTGCTCGTTTACTGAGGTACAAATAGAACCGGGGAATGGTCCGCCATAAGGATTTGGAAATCCCTTGAAAGTAGGAGTTGCCCCATGATCTCTTATAAACTCCTCAGCCACTTTATCAAGCTGTTTCGTAGTAACCCCAGGCTTTATCAACTTAGCTAACTCCGCCAAAGTCCTCCCCACAAGGAGATTACTTTGACGTAATAGCTCTATTTCATCATCTGTTTTCAGAAATATCATATTGAAAGCAATTAATATGCAGCCACACCCGAACGGCCCTTGATTCTACCTGAACTCAACAGCCCATCATAATGACGCATCAACAGATGACTTTCTACCTGTTGCAAAGTATCGAGTACGACACCTACAAGAATCAACAATGATGTACCACCAAAAAATTGCGCAAATTCTGCTTGAACTCCAAAAATACCGGCAAATGCAGGGAGAATGGCAATAACAGCCAAGAACAAAGACCCCGGTAAAGTAATACGCGACATTATCGTATCAATATAATCTGCCGTACTCTTACCCGGCTTAATACCTGGTATAAAACCATTATTCCGTTTCATATCTTCAGCCATTTGGGTAGGATTAATCGTAATTGCGGTATAAAACCACGTAAATACGATAATCAAAATAGCAAAAACCAAATTGTACCAAAAACTTGTATGGTCAACAAAAGCCCGAGCTATACCACTCGCTGAAGCCACATTTGAAAATCCGATAAAAGTAATAGGAATAAACATGATAGCTTGCGCAAAAATAATCGGCATCACATTTGCAGCATTTACCTTTAAAGGAATGTATTGTCTTGCACCACCATATTGTTTATTCCCCACAATACGTTTTGCATATTGTACAGGAATTTTACGGACACCCTGCACCAACAAAATTGCAGCGGCAATCACCAAAATCAACACGACAATTTCCAACAAAAACATGATGATACCTCCTGCACCTGGAGACGCAAGGCGAGAAACGAATTCACCAGAAAAGGCCTGCGGAAGACGGGCAATGATACCAATCATGATAATCAACGAAATACCGTTTCCAATACCCTTATCTGTGATTCTTTCACCCAGCCACAAAATAAACATACTTCCAGCTGCCAAAATGATGGTAGAAGTAATAATAAAGAAAGTCCAATCTAATGAAGCATTAAGAGCCGGACCTGCCTGCATTTTCAAGTTGATCAGATAAGACGGAGCCTGAAAAATCAAAATAAAAATAGTCAGAATACGTGTATACTGATTGATTTTCCTACGCCCGCTTTCACCTTCACGCTGTAGTTTCTGGAAATAAGGAACTGCAATCGCCAACAACTGAATCACGATGGATGCAGAGATGTACGGCATAATTCCCAATGCAAAAATAGAGGCATTGGAAAAAGCTCCACCAGAGAACATGTTCAACAAGGCAAGAAGACCTTCACTTGTTTGTTCATGCAATTTTGACAACATATCAGGATTGATACCTGGAAGAACCACATACGAACCGAATCTGTAGATTGCGACAAACAATATAGTAATGAGGATCCGCTGTCTCAGATCCTCAATATTCCATATGTTCTTTAATGTTTCAATAGATTTTCTCATTGAATCAGAGTTTTACTGCATTACCACCAACGGCTTCGATTGCAGCTACTGCACTCTTAGAAAAAGCATGAGCTTCCACATCGAGTTTCGTAGTTAAACTACCGTTACCAAGAACTTTCACTAATTGATTAGAAGAAATAAAACCGGCTTCAATCAAATCATTAATACCAACCTTTAACAGATTCTTAGCTGTTGCCAATTCCTGAATAACGTTCAGATTAATGGCTTTGTATTCAACACGATTAATATTCTTAAAACCAAATTTGGGGACACGGCGCTGAAGCGGCATCTGACCACCTTCAAAACCGATCTTTTTAGAATAACCCGATCTTGATTTTGCTCCTTTATGTCCTCTTGTAGAAGTGCCCCCTAAACCAGATCCGGCACCACGACCAACTCTTTTTCTGGTTTTAGTAGAACCTGCTGCAGGACGTAAACTATTTAAATTCATATTGCAAAATTCTTTAATAATTATTACTTAACGATTGTAACAAGATGCCTTACCTTCTCAACCATACCCAGAATAGAAGGAGTTGCTTCAAGTTCAACCATATGATTCAATTTACGAAGTCCCAGCGCATCCAATGTCCGTTTTTGAGTCGCAGGTGCACCAATTCTACTCTTAACTTGTTTAATCTTAATAGTTGACATCATTACCTCCTTATCCTCTAAATACTTTATCCAAACTTACACCTCTATTTTGAGCCACCATGCGAGCATCACGCATTTCGCTTAAAGCAAGGATTGTAGCTTTCACCAAATTATGCGGATTAGATGAGCCTTTAGACTTAGCCAATACATCAGTTATACCCACACTTTCCAAGACAGCACGCATTGCGCCTCCTGCTACGACTCCAGTACCTGTTGAAGCCGGCTTAATGAAAACTTGAGCACCGCCGAATTTAGCATTTTGCTCATGAGGAACTGTACCTTTCAAAACAGGTATCCGTGTCAGATTTTTCTTTGCAGCTTCCACACCTTTAGCAATTGCAGCTGTTACTTCACCTGCTTTACCAAGACCCCAGCCAATAATACCGTCCTCATTTCCGACTACGACAATAGCAGCAAAACTGAAAGTTCTACCACCTTTCGTAACTTTTGTCACACGGTTTATTGCCACCAATCTGTCTTTTAACTCAATATCGTTAGTGATCTTAATTCTATTATTAACTGCCATAATCCATTAAAATTTAAGTCCACCGTTACGAGCAGCATCAGCCACTTCTTTTACTCTCCCATGATATAAGTAACCATTACGGTCAAATACGACAGTCGTAATACCAGCTTCCTGTGCTTTTTTAGCAATCAGCTCACCAACTTTAGCAGCTTGTTCCTTTTTAGGCATGACTTCCATACCCAATGAAGAAGCAGCAGCCAAGGTCTTACCGTTCAAATCATCGATAACTTGAACATAAATTTGCTTATTGCTTCTAAAAACGCTCATGCGCGGACGTTCCGGAGTACCTGAAATCTTGTTACGTACTCTATATTTAATCTTAATTCGTCTTTCTATTTTTGTTGTCATAATTATTCGATTTTATAAGAATTATTTAGCACCAGCTGACTTACCAGACTTTCTGCGAATTTCTTCACCAACAAACTTAATACCTTTACCTTTATAAGGTTCAGGCTTACGGAAAGAACGTATTTTTGCACAAACCTGACCAAGCAGCTGTTTGTCACAAGATTCCAATATAATAAGAGGGTTCTTATTTCTTTCAGATTTGGTCTCAACCTTTATTTCAGGAGGCAACTGCATAAAGATATTATGCGTATATCCCAAAGCAAAGTCAATGATATTACCGTTATTCGTTGCACGGTAACCGACACCGACCAATTCCAATTCCTTCTTA
This sequence comes from Phocaeicola salanitronis DSM 18170, assembly GCF_000190575.1. Classification (NCBI taxonomy): domain Bacteria; kingdom Pseudomonadati; phylum Bacteroidota; class Bacteroidia; order Bacteroidales; family Bacteroidaceae; genus Phocaeicola; species Phocaeicola salanitronis. The sequence continues at coordinate 2,314,525 of NC_015164.1, forward strand.
TAACCTTCTGAAACGCCCACAACCATATTGTGAATTAATGCACGGTACAAGCCGTGATATGCATGACGCTGCTTTAAATTGTCAAGCATTTCATTCTCATTCTCTTTCAACACTACGTGACCATCTGCAACAGTCACCTCAATTGCAGGATTCACAAACTGACTCAATTCACCTTTAGGACCTTTTACACTAACTACATTATCCTTCAAAGTTACTGTTACAGCTGCAGGAATAACAATTGGCAATTTACCTATTCTTGACATAACTTACCCTCCATTAATATACGTAACAAAGAACTTCACCGCCTATTCTCAAAGCAGAAGCCTCCTTATCAGTCATTACACCTTTGGAAGTAGATATAATAGCAATACCTAATCCGTTAATAACTCTCGGCATGTCCTTGTAGCCAGTATACTTACGCAAACCTGGAGTGGATACTCTAATCAGCTTCTTGATAGCATTTACCTTATTTACGGCATCATACTTCAAAGCCACTTTGATAGTACCTTGAGGACCATCTTCTACAAATTTGTAATTCAGGATGTAACCTTTGTCAAACAAGATTTTTGTAATCTCCTTTTTCAAGTTTGAAGCAGGCACTTCCACAACTCTGTGCTTTGCACTAATTGCATTTCTCAACCTTGTGAGATAATCTGCGATTGGATCTGTCATAAAACTTAATTGTTAAATTAATCAGGACTACCCTGACAATATTTAATAATAAACACTCATTACCAACTTGCTTTCTTTACGCCTGGAATCAGTCCATTAGATGCCATTTCACGAAATTGAATACGTGAAATACCAAACTGGCGCATATAGCCTTTAGGACGCCCCGTTAACTTACAACGGTTATGCAAGCGAATCGGGTTTGCATTTTTAGGCAGGTCCTGCAATTTTTGAGCAGCCTCAAATGCAGCAACAGGATCACCTGATTTTACAATTTTCTTCAACGCCGCACGTTTCTCTGCGTATTTGGCTACCAGCTTAGCTCTTCTTACTTCACGAGCTTTCATTGATTCTTTTGCCATATCTATCAGTCTTTTTTAGCGTTTTTAAACGGTAAACCGAATTCCTTCAACAATGCATATCCTTCTTCATCAGTATTTGCAGAAGTCACAAACGTAATATTCATCCCCAAAATTTTGGTGATGCTATCAATATTGATTTCAGGGAAGATGATTTGCTCTTGAATACCTAATGTATAATTGCCTCTTCCATCAAACTTACTTTCAATACCTTTGAAGTCACGGATTCGAGGCAAAGCCACACGAATCAGTTTTTCAAGGAATTCATACATTCTTTCACGACGCAAAGTAACCATTACTCCAATCGGCATTTTCTTACGCAGCTTGAAGTTAGCGATATCTTTGCGTGACACAGTTGCCACCGCTTTTTGACCAGTTATTGCAGTTAACTCATTGATAGCAACATCAATAATTTTTTTATCAGCAACAGCCATACCCAAGCCTTGGTTGATTACAATTTTCTTGAGTACGGGAATTTGCATGGATGAAGAATACTGGAATTGATTCTTCAATGCAGGAGCAATGCGCTCTGCATATTCTTTCTTAAGGCTTGCAGTATTACCCATTATTTAATCTCCTCTCCCGATTTTTTAGCATAACGAACAAATGTTCTTCCATCAGAACTTTCTCTTCTACCAATACGTGTCGGTTTACCAGTCTTCGGATCAACCGGATTCAGGTTAGAGATGTGAATAGGAGCTTCCTGCTTCACAATCCCTCCCTGAGGATTCTTTGCATTAGGTTTAGTGCTCTTAGATACCATATTGATACCTTCAACCACCGCACGTCCTTCTTTTACAAGAACTTTCAACACACGCCCAGTTTTACCTTTATCTTCACCAGAGTTCACGTAAACTGTATCGCCTTTTTTAATATGTAACTTACTCATTACTTTACTCTTTTACAAAATTAAAGTACTTCAGGTGCAAGTGAAACCACTTTCATGTTTGCACTACGCAACTCTCTCGCCACTGGTCCAAAGATACGACTTCCCCTAATTTCACCTGCGTTATTCAACAATACGCAAGCATTGTCATCAAAACGAATATAAGAACCATCAGCACGACGGATTTCTTTCTTAGTACGTACCACCAAAGCTTTAGATACTGCACCTTTTTTAATATCACTTGAAGGGATTACGCTCTTTACAGAAACGACAATCACATCCCCGACAGAAGCGTAACGTCTCTTTGTTCCGCCCAAAACACGAATACAAAGAGCTTCTTTCGCGCCACTGTTATCACATACTGTAAGTCTGGATTCTGCTTGTATCATAATTACTTAGCTCTTTCGATTATTTCAACCACTCTCCATCTTTTAGTTTTGCTCAAAGGACGAGTTTCCATGATACGAACGGTATCACCGATTCCGCATTCATTCTTTTCATCATGAGCATGGAATTTTTTCGTTTTAGAAACGAACTTACCATAAATAGGGTGTTTCTCCTTAAACTTAGCCGCAACAGTAATGGTCTTATCCATTTTGTTGCTGACAACAACACCTGTTCTTTCCTTTCTTAAATTTCTACCTTCCATAAGACCAATTATTTGTTGTTAAGTTCTCTCTGACGCAATTCACATTTCATGCGTGCAATGGTTCTACGCAATGACTTGATTTGTGCAGGATTTTCTAACGGAGAAATTGAATGGTTCAACACCATCTGATTATAATTAGCGACTTCGGTCTGAATTCTTTCAGCCAATTCATTGGTAGCTATTTCTCTAATTTCTGCAATCTTCATATCAATTAAGCATTTTGACTTGCGTCATAATCACGTCTAACAATAAACTTAGTTGTAACAGGAAGTTTTTGAGCCGCCAGACGCAATGCTTCCTTTGCTACTTCAAAAGATACTCCCTCTACCTCAATCAGAATACGTCCTGGAGTTACAGGAGCTACGAAACCTTCCGGATTACCTTTACCTTTACCCATACGCACATCTGCAGGCTTACGAGTAATAGGCTTATCCGGGAATATACGGATCCAAATCTGACCTTGACGTTGCATATATCTAGTTACAGCAATACGAGCTGCCTCAATCTGACGTCCGGTAATCCATTTAGTCTGCAAAGACTTAATGCCAAAAGTACCGAAAGCCAATTGATGTCCACGTTGGGCATTCCCCTTTGCGCTACCTTTCTGCTGTCTTCTGAATTTTGTCTTTTTCGGTTGTAACATAATTCCTAAAATTCAAATTCGTTAGCGATTGTTATTTTTCTTTCTGCGGAAATTCTTGCCACCATTATTTCCGTTTCCGCCACGGCCGTTATCTTTTGTCTGGGTAAAGTTAGGAGCCAACTCACGTTTTCCATAAACTTCACCACGGCAAATCCATACTTTAATACCCAACAAACCAACTTTTGTCAGTGCCTCTGTATGGCAATAATCGATATCTGCACGGAAAGTATGCAATGGTGTACGACCTTCCTTATACATTTCAGAACGTGCCATTTCTGCACCGTTCAAACGACCGGAAATCAACACCTTAATACCTTCAGCACCCATACGCATTGTATTAGCAATAGCCGTCTTGATTGCACGACGGTAAGCAATCTTACCTTCCACCTGGCGAGCGATATTATTTGCCACAATCACAGCATCGAGCTCCGGTCTTTTTACTTCAAAGATATTGATTTGAATGTCCTTATCGGTGATCTTCTTCAACTCCTCTTTTAATTTATCAACTTCTTGACCACCTTTACCAATGATAATTCCCGGACGAGCAGTACATACAGTAATTGTCACCAATTTCAGCGTACGTTCGATCACGATTCTTGAAACGCTGGCTTTTGCAAGTCTGGCATTCAAATATTTACGAATTTTGCTGTCTTCCAGCAAAGCTTCACCATAATTCTTGCCACCGTACCAGTTAGAATCCCATCCTCTGATTATTCCTAAACGGTTGCTTATCGGATTAACTTTCTGTCCCATCTACTCTTAATTTTTATCATTAGTATTTTTAGAATCAACAAACAAAGTCACATGGTTAGAACGTTTGCGAATTCTGTAACCTCTACCCCGTGGAGCCGGTCTCATTCTTTTCAACGTAACTCCTTCATCAACAAAAATCTTGGTTACATAAAGTTCACCATCTTCAGCCTTGCGCTCGTTCTTCGTTTCCCAGTTCGCAATAGCAGAACGTAATAATTTTTCCACTTTTGAAGAAGCAGCTTTTGAAGAAAACTTCAATACGCCAAGTGCACGGTTCACTTCCATACCACGAATCATATCTGCTACCAAACGCATTTTACGTGGAGAAGACGGCACATTCCGCAATTTTGCGAAATACATGGTTTTAAGGGCTTCTTTTCTTTTTTCAGCCGATATTTTTTTTCTTGCTCCCATTATTATTCACTTTTTATTATTCCAAAAAGCTCCTGTTTTTTATTTTTTCTTGTTACCTGCATGGCCACGGAATGTACGTGTCGGAGCGAATTCGCCCAACTTATGTCCTACCATGTTTTCTGTAACATAAACAGGAATAAATTTATTTCCGTTATGAACTGCAATTGTATGCCCAACAAAATCAGGCGAAATCATTGAAGCTCTAGCCCATGTCTTAACAACTGACTTCTTGCCGCTTTCATTCATGGCAAGCACTTTCTTTTCCAGTTTTACATTAATATATGGACCTTTTTTTAATGAACGACTCATAATTTACTCAATTAAATCAGTTGTTATTACTTTCTTCTTTCTATTATATACTTAGAAGACTGTTTCTTCGGTGATCTAGTCTTCAAGCCCTTCGCATACAAACCTGTACGTGATCTCGGATGACCTCCAGACTGACGACCTTCACCACCACCCATCGGGTGATCAACAGGGTTCATAACAACACCACGGTTGTGAGGACGACGTCCCAACCAACGAGAACGACCCGCCTTACCAGAAGCCTCCAACGCATGGTCTGAATTACCAACCCCACCAATAGTAGCCTTACAAGTAGATAAAACCTTTCTCAATTCACCTGAAGGTAATTTAATAACGCAATAGTTACCTTCACGCGAAGTCAACTGAGCGAAATTACCAGCCGATCTAACCAAGACAGCACCTTGTCCCGGACGCAACTCAATGTTATGAATCACCGTACCTACCGGGATGTTCTCCAACGGAAGTGCGTTACCAATCTCAGGCGCCGCATCCGCTCCAGACATCAATGTGCTGCCCACTTGCAATCCATTAGGAGCAATAATATATCTTTTTTCTCCATCAGCATAAAACAACAAAGCGATACGAGCCGAACGGTTCGGATCATATTCGATTGTCTTTACCACTGCTGGAACACCGTCTTTATTTCTCTTGAAGTCTATGATACGGTATTTTCTCTTATGACCGCCACCAATATAGCGCATTGTCATTTTACCTACATGGTTACGACCACCTGTAGAACGCTTACCATACACAAGAGATTTTTCTGGTACCGATGCAGTAATTTCCTCAAAAGTACCAATAATTTTGTGTCTCTGCCCCGGTGTTGTGGGCTTAAATTTACGTACTGCCATCTTCTTTAAATATTACTATAAAAATCAATCGTATCGCCTTCTTTCAAGGTTACAATGGCTTTCTTAAAAGCATTCTTGCGCCCCTTAAGCAAGCCTGATTTTGTATAACGGGTCTTATTCTTTCCCTGATAACGCATCGTGTTTACATCCAACACAGTTACGTTATACAAAGCTTCGATTTCGCTCTTAATTTCCAATTTGTTGGCATCCGGACAAACAACAAATCCAAAACGGTTATTCATTTTATCAGATATCGCTGTCATCTTTTCTGTAACCAACGGTTTTATAATTATTCCCATATTACATCTGCCTCCTTTAATTATTTAACTAAAGTTTCCTCGATAGCTTTCAATGCATTCTCTGTAACAACAAGAGTTTCTGCGTTCAACACCGTATAGGTATTCAGCGCAGAAGCAATCGCCAAATTTGTACGCTCCAAATTACGAGCTGACAAATATACGTTTTTATTAGCTTCCGGCAAAACAACAAGCAATTTCTTGCCTGCTACTTTAAGATTATTCACAACATTTACGAAATCTTTTGTTTTCGGAGTCTCAAACGTGAAGTCTTCAACTACAACGATATTGTTTGCCTGAGCCTTATAAGACAAAGCAGATTTACGAGCCAAAAGTTTCACTTTCTTATTCAACTTAAAGCTATAATCACGAGGCTTCGGACCAAATACACGAGCTCCACCAACCAACAACGGAGAGTTGATATCACCACGACGTGCACCGCCACCACCTTTCTGACGGCCTAATTTACGAGTAGAACCACTGATTTCGCTTCTTTCCTTTGACTTATGAGTACCTTGGCGCTGGTTAGCCATGTACTGCTTTACAGCCATGTAAATAGCGTGGTCATTTGGAGTAATCCCGAAAATCGCATCGTTCAAGACAACTGTTCTTCCGGTATTCTCACCTTTAATATTTAATACATTAACTTCCATTATTTCTCAATTATTACGATTGAACCTTTGTAACCCGGAACGGAACCTTTAATCAAAAGTAAATTATGTTCGGGGATAACTTTTAATACTTGCAAGTTATGAGTAGTCACTCTGTCGCAACCCATGTGTCCAGCCATACGCATTCCCTTGAACACTTTAGCGGGATATGAACATGCACCGATAGAACCGGGCTTACGCGCACGGTTATGCTGACCGTGAGTAGTCTGACCTACACCACCAAATCCATGGCGTTTTACAACACCCTGATAGCCTTTACCCTTTGATGTTCCAATAACGTCTACATAAGGAGCGTCATTAAACAATTCTACGGTAATGGTGTCACCTAAATTCAATTCTTCTGAGAAATCTTTGAACTCGGCCAAGTGTCTCTTGGGAGTTACTCCAGCTTTTTTGAAATGACCCATCAGCGGTTTGGTTGTGTGCTTTTCCTTCATGTCTTGGAAACCCAACTGAACAGCTGCATAGCCATCTTTTTCTACACTCTTAATCTGAGTAACTACACAAGGACCAGCTTCGATAACAGTGCATGGTACATTCTTACCATCAGCACTGAAAACGGATGTCATTCCGATTTTCTTTCCTAATAATCCTGGCATTTCAGTTAATTTTTAATTCATTAAACTTTAATTTCTACTTCTACCCCACTCGGTAATTCCAGCTTCATCAAAGCGTCTACTGTCTTTGCAGTCGAGCTATAGATGTCAATCAGTCTCTTGTAAGAAGACAATTCAAACTGTTCACGTGACTTCTTGTTAACGAAAGTCGAACGGTTCACAGTAAAAATACGCTTGTGAGTAGGCAATGGAATCGGACCGCTCACAATCGCACCGGTTGCCTTTACTGTCTTTACGATCTTCTCAGCTGACTTATCTACCAAGTTGTGGTCGTAAGATTTCAATTTAATTCTAATTTTCTGACTCATTTTATTACATTATTAATTTATTCAACAAGGATGAAGCATGAGGGTTAAGAGTCATTCGCTAACCCTCATCAGCTTCAAACTATTCATTTATTATACCAAGTCTGTACGACCTTTTACTTCTTCCAATACCGCTTTAGCGATAGAAGAAGAAACCTGTGCATGGTGATCATAGGTCATTGATGAGGTAGCACGTCCTGAGGTAATCGTACGCAAAGCAGTTACATAACCGAACATTTCTGCCAACGGAACCATTGCTTTTACGATACGGGCACCTGAACGGCTTGTTTCCATACCTTCTACCTGCCCACGACGCTTGTTCAAGTCACCGATTACATCACCCATGTTTTCTTCCGGAGTAACTACTTCCAGTTTCATAATCGGCTCCATCAGAACCGGACCTGCCTTCACACAAGCATTCTTGTAAGCTTGGATAGCACAAATTTCAAATGACAACTGGTCAGAGTCTACCGGGTGGAATGAACCATCCTTCAGCACAACCTTCAACGAATCAAGCGGGAAGCCAGCCAGCACACCATTCTTCATAGCGGTCTGGAAACCTTTCTGTACAGAAGGAATAAATTCCTTAGGCACATTACCGCCTTTCACTTCATCAATGAACTGCAATCCGCCTTGCTTCCAATCTTCGTCAACCGGACCTACAGTAACAATTATATCAGCAAACTTACCACGACCACCTGATTGTTTCTTATATACTTCACGCAATTCAACGGTCTTCGTAATAGCTTCCTTATAGTTAACCTGCGGACGGCCTTGATTACACTCAACCTTGAATTCACGTTTCAGACGGTCGATGATAATATCCAAGTGAAGCTCACCCATACCGGAAATAATTGTCTGGCCGGTTTGTTCATCCGTACGTACAGTAAAGGTCGGGTCTTCTTCTGCCAACTTAGCCAAGCCGTTAGACAGCTTATCCAAGTCTTTCTGAGTCTTCGGCTCTACTGCAATACCGATAACCGGTTCGGGGAAGTCCATTGACTCCAATACAATAGGAGCAGTTTCATCACACAAAGTATCACCAGTACGGATATCCTTGAATCCGACACCTGCGCCGATATCTCCTGCGCTAATTACTTCTACCGGATTTTGCTTGTTAGAGTGCATCTGGAACAGACGTGAAACACGCTCTTTCTTACCCGAACGAGAGTTATAGATATAAGAACCTGCCTCAACCTTACCAGAATAAACACGGAAGAAAGTCAGACGACCTACATACGGGTCGGTAGCAATCTTAAATGCCAAAGCAGCTGTTTTTTCATCTTCGCTCGGCTTACGGTCTTCTTCAGCTCCGGTAGAGGGGTTTGTACCCACAATATTCGGAGTATCCAGCGGAGAAGGCAAGAATGCGCAAACATAATCCAACAACGTCTGCACGCCCTTATTCTTAAATGAAGAACCGCACAACATCGGCACGATTTCCATCTTCAAAGTTCCGGCACGCAAAGCACGAAGGATTTCTTCTTCTGTAATCGTAGAAGGATCATCGAAGTATTTTTCCATCAAAGCTTCGTCGAACTCAGCTACTTTTTCCAGCATCTTATCACGCCATTCATTCGCTTCATCAACCAAGTTTGCAGGAATATCCTCTACCGAATAATCGGCACCCATGGTTTCATCATGCCAATAAATAGCTTTCATCTTAATCAAGTCAACCAATCCCTTGAAGTTTTCTTCGGCACCGATAGGAACAACTACCGGACACGGATTAGCACCCAATACATCTTTCATCTGGCGGACAACTTCAAAGAAGTCAGCACCGGAACGGTCCATCTTATTCACATAACCGATACGAGGCACACTGTACTTGTCAGCCTGACGCCATACGGTTTCCGACTGAGGTTCAACGCCACCTACGGCACAATATGTAGCTACAGCACCGTCCAACACACGCAACGAACGTTCTACTTCAGCAGTAAAGTCTACGTGTCCCGGAGTATCAATCAAGTTGATTTTGTACTTGTTGCCGTCATAGTTCCAATAAGTGGTGGTAGCAGCAGAGGTAATGGTAATACCACGTTCCTGCTCTTGTTCCATCCAGTCCATCGTAGCAGCGCCGTCATGAACTTCACCGATTTTGTGAGTCAAACCCGTATAGAACAAAATACGTTCTGAAGTCGTGGTTTTACCTGCATCGATGTGAGCCATGATACCGATGTTACGGGTCAAATGCAAATCATGTTTAGCCATTTTAAATCCTTCTTAATTAGTTATATACTTGATTAGAATCTGAAGTGAGCGAATGCACGGTTAGCTTCAGCCATACGATGCATGTCTTCCTTACGTTTGAAAGCACCGCCTTGTTCATTGTATGCATCCAGAATTTCAGCAGCCAATTTGTCAGCCATTGACTTTCCGCCACGCTTACGAGCGTAAGCAATCAGGTTTTTCATTGAAATTGACTCTTTACGTTCCGGACGGATTTCAGTCGGAACCTGGAAAGTCGCTCCACCAATACGGCGAGATTTCACCTCCAGCTGAGGAGTGACATTATCCAATGCTTTTCTCCATACTTCCAAAGCTGATTTCTCTTCGCCCGGAAGCTTTGTGCCTACCAGGTTCAATGCCTTGTAGAAGATCTCGTAAGAAGTGTTCTTCTTACCGTCGTACATCAAATGGTTTACGAATTTAGACACCTTCTGGTCGTTATACACCGGATCCGGAAGGATAACACGTTTCTTAGGTTTTGCTTTTCTCATTTTGTTTGATAATAATGTTCAGTTTGGGGCTGTACCTTTTCGTTTTCTTCAACGTCTCCTCCAAGACATTTACTCAACCTTAAAGCTTTTCCTGCAAACCAAAACGAATGAATGAATAAATTTAGTTACGCTCGGCAGACAGATTATTTCTTACCTTTTCCTGCCGGAGCCGCCTGTCCCGGTTTCGGGCGTTTAGCGCCGTATTTAGAACGTCTTTGAGTACGTCCGGCTACACCGGCTGTATCCAATGTTCCACGAACGATATGGTAGCGCACACCCGGAAGGTCTTTCACACGGCCGCCGCGTACCAATACGATAGAGTGTTCTTGCAAGTTGTGTCCTTCTCCCGGAATGTACGAGTTCACTTCCTTAGAGTTTGTCAGACGCACACGAGCAACTTTACGCATTGCAGAATTCGGTTTTTTCGGAGTTGTAGTGTAAACACGCACGCAAACGCCACGTCTTTGCGGACATGAATCCAATGCCGGCGATTTACTCTTATCAACCAAAACCTTTCTTCCTTTTCTTACTAACTGTTGAATAGTAGGCATTTTGTTTGATTTTTAATTATTTATATTATTGTATTTATTGTTTTCTTCATTCTCAGCCGAAACTATACATTTCGGGCTGCAAAATTACAAATAACTTTTTAATGCACAAACTGTTTTTGCATAAAATTCTGAGAATGATGAAATTTTCTGCCCGCGACCTGCAAGGAAAGGACACAAAAAAGAGGATTATCCTCTTCAACAGAGAAGATAATCCTCTTTTCAATATGATAATCCTCTTTCTGATATGAATAGAGGATTCACCTACCCAACGTTTGCTTAGAGCCTGTTTAAATTTTCCAATAAAGTAATATTCTATCAGGTTCTTTTGCGTTTGTTTCCGGTCTGTTTTCCCGATTTTATTCGTCAGATAGCCCGCTATCCTCCTCATAAAATCAGAAAAACATCCTCGAAAACAATTCGCAAAATTAAACTGAGCAAAATTTAAACAGGCTCTTATACTATAAATATATAAAGGAGTAACCTTAACCCAACAATTCTTTTACCTTAGCCGAAATAGCGCGCCCTTCGGCAAGTCCGGCCAATTCTTTGGTGGCTACGCCCATCACCTTACCCATATCCTTGCCACCGACGGCACCTACACGAGCAATGATGTCTTTCAATTTAGCTTCCAGTTCTTCGGGTGAAAGTTGCTTCGGAAGATAAGCTTCGATAACACGCACTTGCGCCATTTCCTCTTCCGCCAATTCGGGACGCCCTGCCTGAATATAGCTTTCAGCAGAGTCTTTGCCTTGCTTCACCAACTTCTGCATCAGTTTCAGGGCTGCATCATCTGCCAGTGTATCGTTTGCTCCCGGAGCCGTTTTCGCTTCAAGAAACACCTTCTTTACATTGCGCAAGGCTTCCAGCCTTACTTTGTCTTTTGCCTTCATGGCTTCTTTAATATCATTGCTGATCTGGTCAAATAAATCCATAGCCGTATAATATTTATAAAATTAAACTTATCAACTGAATGTAATTGTCGTCGAACCGCTTTCGTTTACCGGTGTTTTAGGCACCCGTGCCTCATTGGCAGACGCACGCAACTGGATGCTTTCAAGCACCTTCTTCGAACGCTTATAGGTCGGGGTATTATCTACAATACTGATTACATCATCGTTATCCAAATCATCTTGCTTGAAGACGTAAATCTTGTAGTTGCCTTTTTTCTTTCCGCCCTGTTGTCCCGGCGTATAGATTTCATTCCGGCGCTTAATCTTTTCTTGCCTGATCCGTTCTTCCTCTTCCCGTTTCTTAATCTCCTCAGCCGTATGTTTTTTGGTCAAGGCATCGTCCATTTCCGGAATATCCTTAATGCCAAAACCCGTGGCAAGAATCGTAAACTTCACTTTCCCTTCCAACGTATCGTCAATGTAAAGTCCCCATTTGGTCTCCACATCCTCTCCGAAACGGCTCATGAACTCGTGCACCTCGTTCATTTCTTCCATCATCAGGTCATTGTTCGTGCTATACGAGATATTGAACAGGATTTTCTTTGAATTAAAGATATCATTATTGTTCAATAGCGGAGAATGCATGGCATCATTAATCGCCTGGGTAACACGTCCTTCCCCATCTCCGTATCCGGTACTCATCAGGGCGACTCCACCATCCTTCAATACGGTTTTCACATCGTTGAAGTCAAGGTTGATAATGCCCTCAATGGTAATGATTTCGGCTATGCTCTTAGCTGCCACCGAAAGCGTGTCATCAGCCTTCGCAAACGCGTTCATCACGCTAAGGTCGGAATACACATCACGCAAGCGTTCGTTATTGATAACCAATAAGGCATCTACATGCTTGCTCATCTCCTCCACCCCGTCGAGCGCCTGATCTATCTTCTTGTTTCCCTCGAAAAGGAAGGGGATGGTCACGATGCCTACGGTCAGAATACCCATATCCTTAGCCGTTTTGGCGATAATCGGAGCGGCTCCCGTTCCGGTACCTCCACCCATTCCTGCCGTGATAAACACCATTTTACATCCGTCATTGAGCATGTTTTCGATGTCTTCCATGCTTTCTTCAGCCGCGGCTTTCGCACGCGACGGACGGTTTCCGGCTCCCAGCCCTTCCCGTCCCAGCTGAAGCTTTACGGGAACAGGTGATTTCCGGAGTGCCTGGTTATCTGTATTGCATACCACGAATGTTACATCGTGGATTCCTTCTCTATACATGTGGTTGACCGCATTTCCGCCGCCACCTCCTACACCGATTACCTTAATAATACTCGGTGTTCCGCCATTCGAAAAGTCGAAAGGCATTGTTGTTTCGTCCGACATAATTCTTATTTATTTAGTTCGGTGAATATTCAGCTTAATTTTCTCCCTTCATCATCTCGTCCGCCTCGTTCTTCAAGATATTAATCAGCTTCTTAAGCGGATTATTGTCCGACTTTTGCTGGCTGATGACAGCACGCAAGTCATTCAGTTCCTGCATTTTTTCGGATATCTTCAAGTCTTGCGCCTCTTCTATCTTGGCAAGGGCATCCTTGTATTTCTTGCGCTCCGCCAATCGCTTGGCTTCTGCTATCAGCGCTTCGCAATCACGCAGACGCTTTTGGGCACGTTCCTGCTCTTGCCGGATGCGTTCTTCTTCCAATTGTTTCTTGCGTTCAGCCTCCGCCTTCAGCCTTTTGGCTTCTTCCTCTTTCCGCTTACGCTCTTCTTCCGCCTTTTTCTTGGCTTCCTCCTCTTCCTCTTGCTGCTGAAGCCAGCTCAACTGGCTCTTGTGAGGGTCTATTTTGCAACAATTCTCTTTCCCTGCGGCAAGCAGCCCGATTAATGTATTTTGCGAACCGTTGGGAGTGACATACTGTTCCTCGTCCTTCAGTTCGACATTCCCGCTTTGGGCGATGCGAATCTTATCTATTTTCGTAATAGCCGTAAATGCCTTACACAGGTTGGGCAGGCGGGAAGCTCCGCCCGTAATGACGATACCTGCGTTCAGTTCGTTTCCATGTCCCGAAAGCTTGATTTGGTTCCAGGCATTCTCCAGAATCTCGGCAGTCCGCGCCTCGACGATATCCTCCAACTTCCGGGCGCGAATAGAGCACCTTCCGTCAAGGACATATTCCTGATTCATATCCTCTTCTTCCGCCGATTCGGTATAAGCGCTTGCATAGTTCAATTTCAATTGCTCCGCATCTTCTTCTTCGATTTGGAGGCTGGCAATGTCTTTCGTGATATTGCTGCTTCCCAACGGGATAACCGCTACATGGCGGAGAAGGTTGTTCTTGTAAACGGATACAGTGGTCGTATCAGCTCCAAAGTCCACCAAAGCACATCCCGCACGTTTTTCGCTTTCGGTCAATACGACATTAGCCGTTACCAGCGGAGAGAGCAAATAGTCTGCAACTTCACATCCGGCTTGACGGAAACATTGGCGGATGTTGCTTTTCAACGCGTTACGCGCGATGATGTTGACATAATGCCCTTCGATATGTTCCGTAGGGATACCTACCGGTTCGGTCGTGAGCTGGTTCCCCACCTTATATTCTTGAGGTTCGACAGCAAGGATTTCCTGGTCTATCAGGTTCATACTGCAATTACTCTTCATCAGTTCGTCAATCAGGGCTTGCGAAATCTTCACCTCCTCGCCCAATTGTTTGGTTTCGATGTTGCGTATGCTTCTCAAGGACTGGCCGCCGATGCCTACATATACTTTCTTGATAGACGCTTGCAATTGATCTTCCAGGCGTTGGATAACCGAAGTCAGGCATTGGGTAGTTTTATCCAGATTGTAAATAATGCCTTTTTTTATACAGTCTGAAGAATGCTCACTGGCGTATGCAAGTATCTGGATGCTTCCATCGGCATTTTTCTTACCCGCAATGCCCGTGATTTTACTCGAGCCCAGTTCGATTGCTGCTATAAAATCTGTTACTGCCATATCTTACTTCTCTTTTTTTGTACAAATAATCTGGTTATTAAATTCTACGCTGATCCGTTCATACTTGTTCCAGCCTACTTGGCTCAGCACTTCTTCGTAGAACGTCTGCAATTTACGGAATTTTTCATTATAATCCTCGGCTTTTCCCAAAAAGAGTATGTGACTGCCCACTCTGGGCACCAATTCCAGCTCTTGTTTAGGCGTTACATTGATTTGCTCAATCTGTGCATTCCAAAAAGCGTCCGTCTGCAAATATTTTCCCAATTGGTACAGCTGGTCTTGCGCGAACTTCCGGTCGATGAAGCCGGTAGCTACCGCTACATGGACCGGTTTCCCCAACGAGGCAATAATCTTTCCCGTATTGTCCAGATAATATTCATCCCCATTGTTTCCCATAATGCGCAATAAGGGGATGCGTTGGTAGATATCTACGGCAACTCCCCCTCCCGATGTCAGATAGCATTCGGCTTCAGCGATGAACGGATGCTGCGCAAGAGCTTCTTCGATTTGGCGCACGTTGATGTCTTTCAGGCGTTTGTCCTTCGGAGAAAGCCCTTTCCGTTTCAATATTTCATTAACGCCCTGCTGCGTGATGAACTCATAGTTGACGCTGTCTTTTATGGTCAGCTCTATACCGCTGCAAAACCGGTCTTCGGGCTTGTAGTTAAACAACGTGGCAGATACGACCAGGTATGCCGAAACCACCAGTAATATGCAGAGTATAAGAATGCGTTTCATCATCTTGTTTTCAATATTTCACAAATTGGGGATACGTAATTGTCTATGTCTCCGGCGCCTAATGTAACCAGCACTTCCAGTTTCTTGTTCCGCAACACATCCAGCAAATCCTCTTTCCGGCACAGGCTCTTTTCGATTCCGGGTCTCAGCCGGTCGAAAATCAAGCGGCTGGAAACACCTTCTATCGGCTTTTCACGCGCCGGATAGATATCCAGAAGAATCACCTCGTCCAAGAGCGACAAGCTGTCCGCAAAATCCTGATAGAAGTCGCGGGTGCGGGTATACAGATGGGGTTGGAACACGGCGGTTATCTTCTTGTCCGGATACAGCATCCGGATGGAGCTTACGCTTTGGCGTATCTCGGCGGGATGGTGGGCGTAATCGCTCAAGAACACAATCCGGTCGTTTTTCAACTTAAAGTCGAACCGGCGGTCTACCCCTTTGAAACCGGGCATAGCGGCTCTGATTTCCTCCGGAAACGCTCCGCCCAGCTGCGCCAAAGCCATGGCGGCAATGCCGTTTTCGATGTTCACATACACAGGAACACCCAGCCGGATGTCCTCAATATTCCCCAGCGGAGAAATGAAATCGAAGCATATCTCCCCGTTCCCGATACGGATATTCGCGGCATGGAAATCGCCTTCTTCCGTAGCATAGGTATAAACGGTCACCCCTTCCTGCACCTCCGGGCGCAGGTCGATGCCTTTCTTCACAATAAGATATCCGCCCGGCTTGATGAGGGACGTGTACTTGCGGAAACTTTCCACGTAAGAAGCATGGTCGCCATAGATGTCCAAATGGTCGGAATCCGTAGCGGTTATCACCGAAGCATACGGTGTCAGCCAATGGAAAGAACGGTCGAACTCGTCGGCTTCGATAACCACGAAGTCGCTTTTCTCCGACAACAGGAGGTTACTCTCGTAGTTCTTCGAGATGCCGCCCAGAAATGCGTTGCACCCAACATGCGAATGGTCCAGCAGATAAGCCGCCATGGTCGAGGTCGTGGTCTTCCCGTGCGTCCCTGCCACACACAAGCCCCGTTCGGTCTGAGTCAGCATACCCAGAACCTGCGCACGCTTTTGGATTTCAAATCCGTGCCCGCGGAAATACGCCAGCTCCGTATGGTCTTGCGGAATGGCAGGCGTATATACGACAAGCGTGGTTTGCGCGTCCAGACATGCCGGAGGAATAAGCGACACATTATCCTCGTAATGAAGCAACGCTCCCTCTTCTTCCAGCTTTCCGGTCAGTTCGCTCGGCGTACGGTCGTACCCGCCTACCGTTTTCCCCTTCGACAGGAAATAGCGCACCAGGGCACTCATGCCGATGCCTCCCGCCCCGATAAAGTAAACCGCTTTCAGTGTATTAACGTCCATGTTCTTTCTTATAGTTGACCGCCAGCTTATAAACCTCGTCCGCAATGATGTTTGCCGAGTCTTTAAAAGCCAGTCTGGCAATGTTTGTACTCAATTCGTTCAACGTGCCGGCTTGTTGCACCGTTTCAATGGCTGTATCCAGCAATCTTCCGCCTGCCTCCGCATCTTTTACATACAAAGCTGCGTTTTTGTTTACCAGCGCCAGCGCATTTTTCGTCTGATGGTCTTCTGCCACATTGGGCGAAGGCACCAGTATTACCGGTTTCGCCAAGAGGCAAAGTTCCGAAATGGAACCGGCTCCGGCACGGCTGATGACCAAGTCGGCTGCACGATAAGCCGTCGCCATATCCGAAATGAAGTCGGACACATACAGCATCGGCATTTCTCCGGCACGGGCAACCGCCGCACGGGCTTCGTCGATGTATATCTTTCCGGTCTGCCAGATGAACTGCACACCCGATTGCTTTATCTTGTCCAGCCCCTGCATCACACAATTGTTGAGCGTGCGGGCGCCCAAGCTTCCTCCCACCAGCAAGACCGTTTTCTTCTGCGGGTCGAGCCCGAACGAGCGGATGGCATCTTCACGGCTGATAGCCGGATTCAACAATCCTTGGCGCACCGGATTTCCCGTCAGGATGATTTTATCTTTGTCAAAGAAACGCTCCATGCCTTCGTATGCCACGCAAATCTTACGCGCCTGCTTTGCCAAAAGCTTGTTGGTCACGCCCGCATACGAGTTCTGCTCCTGAATCAAGGTCGGGATGCCCATCGCGCCCGCCACTTTCAGCGTCGGCCCGCTGGCATATCCGCCCACGCCTACCGCCACATCGGGGCGGAACTCCTTGATGACCTTGCGTGCCTTGATTTGGCTCCGTATCAGTTTGAGGATGACACCGACATTCTTCCACAGGTTTTTCCGGTCGAATCCCGCTACGGGCAACCCGATTATATCGTATCCGGCAGCAGGAACCCGTTGCATTTCCATCCTTCCTTCAGCCCCCACAAACAGGATTCTGGCATCCGGATGCTGCGCCTTGATGGCGTTCGCTATGGATACCGCCGGAAAGATATGTCCGCCGGTCCCTCCTCCGCTGATTATCACTTTTATACTCTCTTCCATTCTTACTTCGTAATTTCTTGCAAAAATAGGAATAAACTCGCAAAATCGTTAGCTGTTTTCCGAAAATATTTTACCCGATTCACAGAATATGTGATTTAAATACGCCAAGCGCAAAAAAAGTAAGGATTTCCGTTACAGCGTTACAATTACAATTAAATGAAAACTGTTTTTGAGGCACCAGCTCTTACAAATCTAACAGATCTAACACCTAACAATTGACAAAATTGGATTTTACTCCCAAACACCCCCAAAGGAGAGTGAAATTTATAATTATATTATATAAATATATATATATTTATATAATATAATTATAGTCACTAAAGCATTCCTTTCTTTTCCCATTTTTCACTAACTGTTAGATGTTAGATCTGTTAGATTTGTAAGAATTGTAATTGTAATTGTAACGCTGTAACGCCTTTGTGTCCTAACATAGATTTGAATGCCTGCATCTTGCCATACGCCCCTACATGGGATTTTTGCGGAATCCAATGTAAATATATTATATGCACTTCCTTCCGGATATATATGCACAGCCCGATGCAGATACTTGCGTGCGCCGCCGCAAGTATCCGAGTTTTATACCGTCTCCGGACTTTTCTCTTCCACCGCCTCTACGGGAACTGCCTCTTGCTGCATTTCCTGCCCGGCTTGCGCCTCGCGCTTTTTCAGCTCGTCTACATGCCGGCTGATGCTGAGCACGATGCCGATGTACGCACAGTTGATAAGGGTAGAAGTACCGCCCTTGCTGATAAGCGGAAGGGGCTGGCCCGTGACCGGCATGATGCCTACAGCCACCAGCATGTTGAACATGGCTTGCGTCACCAAGAGGAAGCCGATGCCCATGACGAGGAAGGCATAATAGGGCTTGTCACAATTGCGGGCGATGCGCCCGATGCGCATCAAGAGCCAAATGTAAAGGAAAGCGACAATGGCGCCTCCTACCAGCCCCAGTTCTTCGATGATGATGGCATAGATAAAATCGGAGAAAGCCTGCGAAAGGAAATCCCGTTGCACGCTGTTTCCGGGTCCCTTTCCCAGTATGCCGCTGGAAGCAATGGCTATGTTGGCATGAGCAACTTGGGCGTCACCGTCGATATCGAACTTCTCGGGAGGAACGATTGACGTATCGAAATGATTGTCGAGACGGCTTTGCCACGTGACCATACGGTGAATCCCCACTTTATCCCACACCTCGGCGGGCACATATTTTATCGTCGCTACGCCGATGATAAGCAAGCCTACCCCCACCAGCAACAACTTTCCCAGCTGCTTGAGAGGCACGCGCCCCACATACATCAACAGGAACACGCTAAGCGCCAAAAGCACCGCCGTAGAAAGGTTTTCGGTGAAAATAAGCGCACAGCTAAACCCCGTGACAATCAAGATGTAACGGAAAGCTTTGGAACTGGCGCCCTTCTCTTCCTGCACAAGCGAGAGGATAAAAGCCACCGAAATAATGGTGGCCATCTTAGCCAGTTCGGAGGGCTGGAACTGGAAGAACCCCAAATCAATCCAGCGCCGCGCCCCATTGGTAAGCGCACCGACGATGAACACGCTGCCCAGCAACACCCACGAGATGGGGAGCAACAAGATGAAAGTCTTGAACCACCGGCACGGGATGTTATGCACGATAATCACCACCACAGCTCCTACCGCCATGAGCACCATGTGCATCATGATGGGGCGCCAATGGTCTCCGCTCTTATAAGTCAGCGTGCTGGACGCGCTGAACACTTCGATGATGGACACGAAGCAAAGCAAAAGGAAGATAATCCAGATGACTTTGTCGCCTTTGAACAAATTGCGCAATAAATCCATAGTCTTATAAGTTTCTCACACATTCTTTAAACTGGTCGCCCCGGTCTTCGTAACTCTTGAAGAGGTCGAAGCTGGCACAGCAGGGGCTTAACAATACCGTCTCGCCGTTCTTTGCCATACGGTAGGCGGCATCTACGGCATCCTTCATGCTCTGCACATCGGCTATGGGCAGGCCGAAGCCGTCGAAAAAGGCATGGAGCTTCTCGTTATGCAAGCCCAAGAAGATAAGCCCGGAACATTTTTCCCTCACCAGACCGGCTATCTCGTTATAGTCGTTCCCTTTGTCTTTGCCGCCCAAAATGAGGACGGTCTTGGTCTTCATGCTCTTCAGGGCATACCAGCACGAGTTGACATTGGTAGCTTTCGAGTCGTTGATGTAATCCACCCCACGCACTCTTGCCACCTTTTCCAGCCGGTGCTCTACCCCCTTGAAATCGCTCAGCGCCTCGCGGATGCAACTTTTGCGTATACCCGCAATGTTTGCGGAAATGCCCGCCGCCATGGAGTTGAACAGGTTGTGTGTGCCGGTGAGCGCCAGCTCCTCCTGTTCCATATTAAACTCAATCGGTTTGGTGAAATACACCTTATCCTGCTCGGAGAAAGCGGCAAGCCCGTCCTCGCGCTTCTCGGCGAACGGATAATATTGCCCGTGGATGCCGTATTTATGCAGTTCTTCCCGGATAATGGGGTCGTCGTTCCAGAAGACAAAAGCATCGTTGTCGGTCTGGTTCTGGATGATGCGGAACTTGGCATCAATGTAATTCTGCATCTTGTAATCATAGCGGTCCAGGTGGTCGGGCGTGATATTCATCAACACCGCGATGTTGGCGTGGAACTTATACATGTTGTCCAGTTGGAAACTGCTCAGCTCGATGACATAATAATCATAATTGCACTCCGCCACCTGATAAGCGAGGCTTTGCCCGATGTTTCCCGCAAGTCCCACGTTCAGCCCCGCTTTCTTGAAGATGTGGTAGATAAGCGAGGTGGTCGTGGTCTTTCCGTTGCTTCCGGTGATGCAAATCATCTTCGCATTGGTATATCTGCCCGCGAATTCAATCTCAGAAATAATGGGCGTCCCTTGTTCCCTGAGCTTCAGAATCATCGGCGCGTTATTGGGGATGCCCGGGCTTTTAATCACTTCGTCGGCATTCAGGATGAGCGATTCGGTGTGTTGCCCTTCTTCCCAGGGTATGCCTCTTTCGTCAAGCATAGCCTTGTATTTGTCTTTGATAGACGACATGTCAGAAACAAAGGTATCGAAACCTTGTTTCTTTGCCAGTACGGCGGCACCCGTGCCGCTCTCGCCGGCTCCTAAAATAACAATTCTCTTTGCCATTATTATTAGAATGTATCAATGTGCTAATGTGCTAATGTGCTAATTATTCATTGGCACATTTCCACATTATTTATTGGCACATTATTTATTAGCACATTATTTATTATCGTATTTTCAATGTTATAATCGTAATAGCCGCCAGCACAATGGTCACAATCCAAAACCGCACCGTGATTTTCGATTCATGGAATACGCTTTGAGGGCTTGTTATCAAGTACTTGCAGGAAGGGTCTAATTGCGCCATCGTAGTCCGGAAATGGTCATGGATGGGCGTACGCTTGAAGATGCGTTGCTTCACCCCTTTCTTCTTTCCCTTCCGGAAGTAACGGACCTGCAAGATAACCGACAAATTCTCTACAAGGAACACACCGCACAAAATCGGGATGAGCAGTTCCTTATGGATAATGATAGCGAATACGGCAATGATTCCCCCGATAGTCAGGCTTCCGGTATCGCCCATGAAGACCTGCGCCGGGAATGCATTGTACCAAAGGAAACCTATCAACGCACCGATAAGGGCGCAAATGAAGATTACCAGCTCTTCACTTCCGGGGATGTACATAATGTTCAGATAACCGGCATACTCAATGTGGCTGGACACGTATGCCAGTATGCCCAACGTGACCCCGATGATGGCGGAATTTCCTGCCGCCATCCCGTCCATGCCGTCGTTCAGATTGGCTCCGTTGGATACGGCGGTCACCACAAATATGGTGATGATGACAAACACAATCCAACCCGCGCTTTGCGCATGTTCGCCCATGAAACCTACGAGGTCGGCATAATCGAGGTTATTGTTCTTGAAAAACGGGATGGTGGTCTTGGTGGATTTCTCGTCCTGGCTCTTATGCACCACATCTACGACATGCCCGTCTTTTTGAATCTCTACGTTCTCGCGGATAACTACCTGCGGGCTCAGGTAAAGCGTCAAGCCGACTATCAGCCCCAGCCCGACTTGTCCGATAATCTTGAACTTGCCGTGAAGCCCTTCCTTGTCCTTGCGGAACACCTTGATATAATCGTCCAAAAATCCCAACGTACCCAGCCAGACCGTGGTAATCAGCATCAGTATCATGTAGATGTTGTGCAGCTTGCCCAACAAAAGGCAAGGGACCAATACCGCTACAATGATGATGATGCCCCCCATGGTAGGGACTCCCGTCTTGCTTACGTTAAAAGGGTCGATGGAAGCGTCCCGCTGGGTCTCGGTGATTTGCTTCCGCTTCAGCAGATTGATGAAATATTCTCCGAAGATAGCCGATATGAGCAACGACAGAATCACCGCCATCAACGCCCGGAACGATACATAGCCGAACATGCGCGCTCCGGGGAAGTCGAATTGTTCTAAATAATGAAATAAATAATATAGCATAGCTTCTTCGAATTATTCGTCCGCAAAAATCCCGTTTACAATCTCTTTATCATCGAAGTGGTGTTTCACTCCTTTGATTTCCTGATAATTCTCGTGCCCCTTTCCGGCTATCAGGACAACATCTTGCGGTTGGGCAAGCATACAAGCGGTACGTATGGCTTCTTTCCGGTCTACGATAGACAATACCTTTTTCATATCGTCCTTATCCAGTCCGGCAAGCATGTCGTTGATGATGTCTTGCGGGTCTTCAAAACGGGGATTATCGGAAGTGATGATTACCTTATCACTCTGCTTGACAGCTTCTTGCGCCATGAGCGGGCGTTTTCCCTTGTCGCGGTTTCCGCCTGCCCCCACTACGGTAATGACTCTGCCCTGCCCGCGCAACACTTCGTGAATGGCATTCAGGACATTCACCAACGCATCCGGCGTATGGGCATAGTCAACGATAGCGGTATACCCTCTGCGCGAGCGGAGCGCATCAAACCGTCCGGCAACAGGGCACAACGTACTGAGTGCGATTAACACCTCTTCCGACGGTTTTCCCAGCAAGCAAGCCGCGCCATAGACAGCAAGCAAGTTGGATGCATTGAAGCGTCCGATGAACCGTACATTCACTTCCCGGTTGTTAATATCAAGCAGCATCCCGTCGAACCCGTCTTCCAACACCTTCCCCTTAAAGTCGCAAAGCGTCCGCAAGGAGTAAGCCGCAATGCGGGCTTTGGTATTCTGCACCATGACTTTCCCGTTCTTGTCATCCAGATTGGTCAGGGCAAAAGCACTTTTGGGCAGGTTATCGAAAAACGCCTTTTTGGCTTTCAGGTAGTTCTCGAACGTCTTATGATAGTCCAAATGGTCACGTGTGATGTTGGTGAAAATGCCTCCGGCAAACCGCAGCCCCGCGATGCGGCGTTGCGCAATGGCATGCGAGCTGACCTCCATGAAAGCATATTTGCATCCTTCGTCCGCCATGCGCCCCAACAAGCGGTTAAGCGTAATCGGGTCGGGCGTGGTATGGTCGGCAGGAATCGCCTCGTCATCAATATAATTGCATACAGTAGACAACAGACCTACTTTATAGCCGAACTGGCGGAACATCTTATATAATAAGGTGGCGATAGTTGTTTTCCCATTGGTTCCCGTAACCCCGATTAAATCCAGTTTCGAAGTCGGGTCGCCATAGAATGCTGTTGCCAGTTTCCCCACCGCCCCTTCTGTATCTGCAAGGCGGATATATGTCACCTCCGGACGGATTTCTTCAGGGAGCTGTTCGCACACAATGCCACATGCTCCGTTCTCGATTGCTTTCTGTATATAGGCGTGTCCGTCGGTCTGCGTGCCTTTAATCGCCACGAATAAATGTCCGGGGCCGACCAGCCGGGAATCGATTTGAATACCTGTAATGTCCCGGTCTGCACTCCCGATAAGTTCGTTCACCGTAACGGCTTTGATAATTTCTTCTAACTTCATGTTGCGTTACCTTTCTAATTTTTTAATGCAAGGGTAATGGTCTGTCCTTTCCGAAGGATTGTGCCCGCCGGGATGCTCTGCTTGCTCACTTTGCCCATTCCCGACAAATGCACTTTCAGCCCATTGCTTTCCAATAGGAACAAAGCGTCTTTGGCTCCCATTCCCACTACATTGGGTACTAATTTATTGTTCTGTTTAGTTGTTTTCAAATTGGCATATTGGGGCGTGCTTGTCGCTTCCCCCCAAACCGGTTCGTTGGATGCGGGAACCGTTCCGCTATTTCCCGGAATATTCAAAGCCCGCAAGACGTATGCCGCCTCTCCGATGTCTCCGTCCTTTACTTTCGGGACAAATACAGCGGTAGAATCTTTGGCTTGTGCCAAATTGCGGTAAAGGTGTTTGGCATAAATCCGTTCCGCGATACGGCTGAACACACTTCCTGCCTGCAAGCCTCCCGATGCCGGGCCGTGAGGAATCAGGATAGAGATGATGCAGCTGTATTTAGGCGCCTCAGACGGGAAATATCCGCAGAAACTGACCTGATAGCTTACGCCTCCTGCCCTGTACCCTGCCGTTCCTTGCGAGATTTGGGCTGTACCCGTCTTGCCGGATACTTGGAACTGGGTGCTTCCCGCAGGTTTTGCCAAACCTTGCGACACGACCTTCCGCAAGATGGTGCGTATCATGGTCAATGTCGTATCCGAACAGATTTTCGGGTTGATGACTTCTGTCGGGAATTCTTGCAGGATTTCCCCGTCTTTCGCAATGGCTTTCACAAACTTGGGTTTTACCATAACCCCGTCGTTCGCTATGGCATTGTAGAAGTTCAAGATGTAGATAGGCGGAAACATGGTTTCGTACCCGATGCTCATCCAAGGCAGGCTGGTCCGGCTCCAGGGCATGGCTCCTTTGATGCTATCACGCTCCTTCGGTCCCCATACCCGCGGGCTTGCTTCGCCCACAAAACCTAAATGCAACGGAGTATCAATGCTCATCCGCTTCAATCCGTCTACAAACTTTTGCGGGTTGTTCTTATAGAATTTGTCAATAATGGTAGATACGCCGACATTGGACGACACCTCCAAGATACGGGTCACGTCAATCGCCCCATATCCGCCCCGGTGCCAGTTCCAGTCCTTCATCCAGCTTCCGTACATCTTCACCATCCCGTTTCCGGTATCTACCACATAATCGGGGGTGATGTACTTGTCTTCCAAAGCCACCATAATCGAAGCGGTCTTGAACGTCGAGCCGGGCTCCATCAAATTGCTTACGGCATTGTTCCGCATTTCGTAATAATGCCCGTCATTGCCTCGCGTCATGTTGACATTGGCTTTTACCTCGCCCGTCTTTACATCCATCACGATAGCTACCCCCGATAAAGCTTCCAGGTTGGTGAGCTGGTCTACCAAGGCTTTTTCGGCGATGTCCTGCATATCCACATCAATGGTGGTAATGATGTCACATCCGTCTACGGGCGGCTGGTCCACGATGTTCAGGTATTTATTCATCACCTTCTGGCGGTGCGTAATGCCGTCCTTCCCTCTCAGGATAGAGTCGTAGGTCAGCTCCAGACCGTTTTTAGCTCCTTGCGCCATATCGGGGAACATATCTCCCAAGGTACGCATCGCCAACGAGCCGAACGGTTTCTTCCGCTGGTTGAACTTCTCTTCATGCAATCCGCCTTGGTTCGGGCTCAGGCAAAGCACGGGAAGCTGCTTGACCTGCTTGTACTCGATATACGAAATCCGTTTGGGATAAAGCAAATAATGGCGGCTCTTCTGGCGCCTTCCGCGCAAGATATGCTTGCGGAACTCTTGCGCGCTTTTGTCGGGGAATATTTCGTGCAAGCCTTCGGCGATTTCCGTTAAGTGGTTCATGAGGAGCGTATCGCTTTTCTGGTATCCTCCGGCACGGAAATCCATGTAAATCTTATATTCGGGCAGACTGCTTGCCATCAGTTTCCCGTCGGAAGATATGATGTTTCCCCGCGTAGGCGGAACGGTAACGTTTTCCTTCACAAAACGGTCAGCTACGTCTTTCCAATATTGCCGCTCGGCAAACATGATAAAGCCCGCCTTGACGATGATGAGCACCGCCAAGATAAGCATAATCACGACAATGAACGTATAGCGCAATGAAATATTCTTTATACCCGGTATCATAGCCTTTTCATTTATCTGTTTCGATTACATACGGAGGGGTCGTAGCGGTCTGCAATCCCGTATTTTCGGTCGCCAGGTATTCTTCGATACGCGACTGGCGGCTCTTCTCCGTCAGTTCCGAAGAAATTGTGAGCGCATCGTACTTGATGTCAATCAGTTCTTTCTTCAACCGGTCTATTTCAATCAGCTCCTGCTGGCTGGAATAACGGTTATCTATGTACAGGATCGTGAGGAAGACAATCAGCACCAATAGGGCGGCTTGCCTTCTCAGGAAATTGTGCGCCAGGATATCACCTCCCATGATGCTTTTGAAAGTAATATGGGATTGCCTGGCTTGTCCGTTCTGTTCTTTCTCGTTCATATATCCTACAGGTTATAAGCACACGGACATCCGCGCGCCATGATTTAATCTTTTACTTTCTCGGCTATCCTCAGTTTCGCGCTCCGCGAACGGGGGTTCCTGCCGATTTCCTCTTCACCGGGCACAATGGGCTTCCCGACCGTACGCAAGGGAGAACGGAAATTACCGTAAAAGTCTTGCTCGGCTTTCCCTTCGACATTACCGGCTTTCATCATATTCTTCACCATCCGGTCTTCCAGCGAATGATACGTAATCACCGCCAGCCTTCCTCCGGGCTTCAGCACATCCACGGCTGCCTCCAGCATTTCTTTCAAAGCATCCATCTCGTGGTTCACCTCAATTCGGAGTGCCTGGAATATCTTGGCAAGCTCTTTCTTTTCGCGTTCTTTCGGGCAATAAGGCTTGACGATGCCTATCAAATCGCCCGTAAGGGCAACCGGCTTTTGCGCCCTTGCCTTTACCAAATCGGAAGCAAGGCGCCGGCTGTTCTTCATCTCGCCATATAAATAAAAGATATCCGCCAGCCGGCTTTCATCGTATGTATTCACCACATCCGCGGCGGTCAGCTTGGCACGCTTGTTCATCCGCATATCCAAGGGAGCGTCAAAACGGAACGAAAACCCGCGGCTTGCATCATCCAGATGATGCGAAGACACGCCCAAGTCAGCCAAGATGGCATCTGCTTGCTCTACGCCATAGTAGCGCAGGAAATTACGGAGATAGCGGAAATTGCTCCGGACGAAAGTGAAACGTGTATCAGCAGGAGCGTTCCGCTCGGCGTCTTCATCCTGGTCGAAGCCGAACAGGCGGCTTCCTTTATCCATGCGGCGCAAGATTTCGCGCGAGTGCCCACCGCCTCCCAAAGTGACATCTACATAAATGCCGTTTTCATGCAGATTCATGCCGTCCACGCTTTCATGCAGCAGCACAGGGATATGATAAGTTTTCGTAACCTCGTCCATGATTGTATTGCTCGTTTTTTCAATCGTTTTCACCTTATTATTTCTATGAGGGTGTAAAATTACACATTTCATGGCAAAAAGGATGCAAGGTTTGAAGAAAATATTTGAAGAAGTTATCAACAGGGGCAGAACAGATTTGTAAAAAGGGCCTTAACGGGCGAAAGTGTGCACACCGTTAGGTAATTATGTGCAATTTCAGTGCAGTTTTATTCACGTTCTCCGTTTTTTTCATACTTCTTGCTCATTTTCCTGCCTTTGAGTGAGCAACTTTCCAAAAGAAAAATTACATTTGCACAGAAATCTATTAAAGGCAATGGCAGATAATTCAATTTTTTTAATAGACATTGATAAAATCTTGAAGGAAAAAGCCGGAAAGAAAGCGAAGTATGTCCCGCGTTTTTTAGTGTCATACCTGAAGCGTATCGTCCATCAGGATGAAATAAACGCGTTCCTGACGGAAGTGAAGGACAAGACAGGAGTTGACTTTCTGGCCGCTTGCATGGACTTTCTGGATGTAAAGCTGGAAGTGGAGGGATTGGAAAACCTGCCGGAAGAAGGCTTGTGCACGTTTGTCTCCAATCACCCCCTGGGAGGACAAGACGGAGTGGCATTGGGCTATGTACTGGGGAAACATTACGACGGACGCATCAAGTACCTGGTAAACGACCTCTTGATGAACCTTCACGGGCTGGCGCCGTTATGCATCCCGATAAACAAGACCGGGTCGCAATCACGCGATTTCCCGCGCATGGTAGAAGCAGGGTTCCGCTCGGACAGCCATATCATCATGTTCCCCGCCGGCATCTGTTCCCGCCGGAGGAACGGAGTGATTCAGGACTTGGACTGGAAGAAAACATTTGTAACTAAAAGCGTAGAAACCCGGCGCGATGTGGTGCCGGTCCACTTCGAAGGAAGAAACTCGGACTTCTTCTATAACCTGGCAAACATCTGCAAGTTTTTCGGCATACGCTTCAATATCGCCATGCTTTACCTGGCGGATGAAATGTTTAAGAACCGCCACAAGACATTCCGTGTGGCGATAGGAAAACCGATTCCCTGGCAGACCTTCAACAAGTCGAAAACACCAACCGAATGGGCGGCATACGTAAGGGATTTGGTATATAAATTGTAATTATTTCACGAAAAACATATATGAAAGAGATTATTGCACCGGTTGACCGGGAATTGCTGAAGTCGGAACTGACACCTGAAAAGCGGTTGAGGTCAACGAACAAGAGTAACAACGAGATTTACATCGTAAATTGGAAGAACGCGCCGAATACGCTGCAGGAAATCGGGCGTTTGCGTGAAATTGCGTTCCGTGCGGCAGGAGGAGGTACGGGAGAGCCCGTTGATTTGGACGAGTATGACTTGATGGAAAACCCTTACCAGCAACTGATTGTGTGGAACCCCGAAGCCGAAGAGATTTTGGGAGGATACCGCTATCTGCTGGGCAATGAAGTGGAGTTTGACAAGGAAGGGAATCCGGTGCTGGCAACCGCCCACATGTTCAATTTTTCCGAGAAGTTCCTGAAGGAATACCTTCCCACAACGATTGAATTGGGACGCTCGTTCGTAACCCTCGAATACCAGTCGACCCGTGCCGGGTCGAAAGGACTGTTCGCCCTCGACAACTTATGGGACGGGCTGGGTGCGCTGACCGTCATCAAGCCAAACGTAAAATACCTCTTCGGGAAAATGACAATGTATCCCAGCTACAACCGTTTCGGACGCGACATGATTCTGTATTTCCTGAAAAAACATTTCTCGGACAAGGAGAACCTGATTACGCCGATGGAACCGTTGAAGATAGATACAGACGAGGCGGTATTGAAGGAAATCTTCTGCTACGATACGTTTAAGGAGGATTACCGGGTGCTGAACCGCGAAGTGCGCAAACTGGGCTACAACATCCCTCCATTGGTAAACGCCTACATGAGCCTTTCGCCTACGATGCGCATGTTCGGCACCGCCATTAATGACGGCTTTGGCATGGTGGAAGAAACCGGCATCCTGATTGCGGTCAATGAAATACTGGAAGAGAAACGTGTGCGCCACATCGAATCGTACCTGCGCGAACACCCCGAAGCCCTGCAACTGACCTCAGGAGCCAACCCGGTTGTATCCAAAGATACAGAAAAAGCCTGACGTAGGCCGAAAGCAAGAAAAACATACCGAACCATCGCCCGCAAGCGGTGGTTCTTTCATATTCAGGAGCGGCAATGCAAGTATATGCATGCACGGATGCACCTACATGGAAATGCCCACGATTATATATGCCTTTTCAAGAAAGGACGGATGACATAATAAGCGAACGCGCTTCCCAGCAGAACACCGGTGCAATTAGCGGCAAAATCAAGCCAATCCCCGCTCCGGTCCGAGGTACATGTAGCCTGAAGTATCTCGACAATACCGCTCATCAACACCGGGAACACGATGCCAAGAAGCGAGATATCCCTCCAACGGATGTCCGGATGCCGGCGCAGGTATTCGAACCAAAGCACCAGCGTCAACCCTCCATACATGCAAAGATGAACCAGCTTATCCATGTTCGGAATCTCGTCCATACCGGTTTCAGGCGGGGTGAAAAAAGACAAATAGCAAATAACGGCTACAACCAGAATTGATAACGGATAATGTTTCATATTTAATTTGTTCAATTTCGAAGCGAAAATACAAACTTTTTTGTACATTTGCCGAATCTAAGTTTTAAAATGTAAACAGAAAGGATATTTTTTATGCAAAATAGCGAACGCGTAAACTTCGCGAGC
Source organism: Phocaeicola salanitronis DSM 18170 (assembly GCF_000190575.1). Taxonomy (NCBI): domain Bacteria; kingdom Pseudomonadati; phylum Bacteroidota; class Bacteroidia; order Bacteroidales; family Bacteroidaceae; genus Phocaeicola; species Phocaeicola salanitronis. The sequence goes on from NC_015164.1 coordinate 2,344,589, forward strand.
AAGATAGGCGCCATTCTTGCCGCGGCCGGTTCTGCGGTAGGCCTGGGCAATGTATGGCGTTTCCCATACGAAACGGGGAACCATGGAGGAGCGGCTTTCATCCTTATTTATTTAGGGTGTGTATTTCTTTTCGGATTGCCGATTATGATAGCCGAGTTCGTTATCGGACGGCGTGCCAAAGCAAGCACCGGCGAAGCGTTCAAAGTGTTGGCTCCCCGAAGCGGATGGAAATATGTGGGCTATACGGGCGTACTTACGGGATTCCTCATCCTGGGCTATTATTCGGTGGTATCGGGATGGACGTTGGAATACATCTTCCAGTCGGCTACGGGCAACCTGCTCGGAAAATCCGCCAATGACTTTGTATCGATGTTCCAGGATTTCTCGAAAAGCCCGTGGAGACCGCTCATCTGGCTCTTGATATTCGTAGGGATGACTCACATCATCATCGTAAAAGGCGTGCAGAAAGGCATTGAACAAGCCTCGAAAATCATGATGCCGATGCTTTTCATCATCATTGTCCTGCTTGCGGTATGCGCCGTGATGCTTCCCGGAGCCATGAAAGGGCTGGAATTCTTGCTTAAACCCGACTTTAGCAAAGTGACTTCGGACGCCGTCTTAGGCGCCATGGGGCAAGCCTTCTTCTCGCTCAGCCTCGGAATGGGATGCCTTTCCACCTACGCTTCTTACTTCAGCCGCGAGACCCGGCTGGGGCATACTGCCGTAAGCGTATGCGTTATCGGCACTTGCATATCCGTATTATCGGGCTTCATTATCTTCCCCGCGGCATTCTCGGTAGGCATCCAGCCCGATGCAGGCCCCTCACTTATTTTCATTACGATTCCGAACGTATTCCAGCAAGCATTCGGCTCGGTGCCGGTATTCGCCTGCATCAGTGCGGTGCTTTTCTACATCCTGCTGGCGATGGCGGCGCTCACATCCACCATTTCCCTGCACGAAGTCCCTACCGCCTTCCTGCACGAAAAATTCGGCTTTACGCGAAGCCGTGCGGCATGGATTGTAACGATAGGAAGCTTCCTGATAGGTGTGGTCTCTTCGCTGGCTTTGGGCGATTGGAGCGATGTAAAGATAGGAGGCATGAACCTGTTCGATGCGCTCGACTTTCTGACCGCCAAAATCATGTTACCCATAACGGGCATGTTTACAGCCCTCTTCGTTTCGTGGAAGTTAGACAAGAAAATGGTCCGTGATGAAGTGACCAACCGGGGGACGCTTAAAGCCTCTTACTATCCGGCACTCATCTTCATCCTGCGCTACATCACTCCTATCGGCATTTTGTTCATCTTCATTAACGAACTGGGCTGGTTAGGCTGAACGGGATGTGGAAAGACTTTTTTTACTTCACGAAATCGGAACGCCGGGCTATCATCGTCCTGCTGCTCTTGTTGGCATTCCTATCAGGCGGAAGCATTTGGTTCCGCTTGAAAAGGCAAGACATGCTCCCGCTTCCGCTTTCTGAAAGCGGACGGATAGATTCGTTTATTGCCGGGTTAGAAGAACGGAAACGAAGTTCATCCAGGCCCTTCCCTGCCTATAAAGAGCCTCCTGTACAGGTCCGGCTCCGCCCGTTCGACCCTAATACCGCCGATTCAAGCACCTTGCGCACCTTAGGGCTTTCGGCTTTCATCGCACGGAATGTGGAAAAATACCGCGAAAAAGGAGGCGTGTTCCATACCCCCGAAGACTTTTCCCGCATGTACGGACTCAGCCCGTCACAATATGAAACCCTGAAGCCATACATCACTATCGGGAAACGTTTTCTCATTCCGGAACGGGACACGGTGCGGCACATTGCTTTTGCCCGTGACACCTTGCCTTATGTCCCCAAATACCCGGAAGGTACCGTAATCGACCTGAACCAAGCCGATACGGCTTCACTAAAGCGTATTCCCGGCATCGGAAGCGGATTGGCACGTATGATTGTCGCATACCGGAACCGCTTGGGCGGCTTTTATTCGGTTTCCCAACTGCAAGAAATCCCGCATCTCGACGCGGGAATCAACACGTGGTTCAAAGTAGGGGATGCAGAACTCCGCAAGCTGAAAGTAAACCGTGCAAGCCTGGACCGCCTGCGCTCACACCCGTACATGGATTTCTATAAAGCCAAGGCAATCATAGAATACCGCCGGAAGAGAGGAAAACTAAAAAGCCTCTCCCAGATATCCCTGTTCGAGGCTTTTTCGGAAGAAGATATAAAACGTCTGTCTCCTTATCTTTCGTTTGAGTAATCCAATGCTTAAACACAGAGACACAGAGGCACAGAGAAAATAAACAGAGAGTGGGAAAAGCTCACAGAGCCAGTTCTTTTCTCCGCGAACTTTGCCTTCTCCCCAAAATAAGACTCTATGCCCCGTACCTCTGTGTCCAATTTCTTTTTTTATTCTGCTACATACCCTGCCGCTTCGGCGATGCGTGCAGGAATCTCGATATTATCCATGCGCCCTTGGAAAAGGTCGGCTCCGGCCCCGATGGCGAAAACCGGAACATAACCAGCCGAATGGCCTCCGCTCACCCAACCTATCAGGGCAATCTCATTAAGCACGCGCACGGCTTCTGCCGCCAAAGGCTCGTCCTGCGCATATTCACTCTTCTCCATTTCCACGCTTTCTCCCGTAAACGTACGGTCGAATACGTCACGCAATCTTTTTTCTTGCGCCTCGGTCAATTTCACCTCATTCCAAAATCCGAAATTAGCCTTCAAAGCCTCCTCTACCTGTTCCCAAGCCACACGATTCCCGGTCTGCCGACGCAAACCGTTCAGAATAGAAGTGAATCCGGTTTCGCTTACCCGCTGGTATTGCAGAGCCTGCAGGTTAAGCGCATATTCGCCCGTACCCAATACCAGACCTCCTGTCTCATGGTCGGCACTGATGACGATAAGGGTTTCATCGGGGTGCTCTTCATAGAACTGAAGTGCCTGACGGACAGACTCGTTCAAATCCATTACCTCACGGAAAGCAGTAGCGGCATCGTTGCTATGGCATGCCCAGTCGATTTTCCCTCCTTCTACCATCAAGAAAAATCCCTTGCTCAAATCCTTTGAAAGGAAACGGATAGCCGCACCGGTAATATCGCTCAAAGCAAGATCCCCTTCCTTACGGTCGATGGCATACGGAATGGCATCACGATGTACCTTCGACGCCTCTTCGGTCTGGAAGAGAATCAGCTTGTCTGCCTTATCGCTCTTCGACACGAAATCATCGTATCCACGCGCAAGGGTATAACCATTCTTTTGAGCCAACGAATAAAGGCTTTCCGATTTCCCCTGGTTATCCGGGTCAAGGAAATCAGAACCGGCATAAAAATCAAAACCGGCGAGGAACAAATCTTTTCCTATCTGATAATAGTTTTTCCGGCTGGGGTTATGGGCATAAAAAGCGGCAGGAGTGGCATGGTCTACGCTTACACTTGTAGCGACCCCCACACGGAATCCCTTTTCTTTTGCCCGCATCGCAATGCTTGCAACAGGTGTCTGCTGGTCTTTCTCCATACCGATAACCCCATTCATGGTTTTCTTGCCCGTAGCGAGAGCCGTACCTCCGGCGGCAGAGTCGGTCACTCCATTCGTCGCCGAATAAGTAGAACTTGTAGTTGCATACGGAAACTCTGTAAAATCAAGCGGAGCAATCGCTATTTTACCATCCAACTCACCCAAATAAAGTTCGGTTCCCTGTACCTGATTGACTCCCATACCGTCACCGATAAAGAAGAATACATATTTTGCCTGCTGGGCATGAACAAACGAAGCAAGCAAAAGACAAAACAAGAAGAATGAAATCTTTTTCATATAAATCGTTTTAGTTTGAATAAGCCTTTTACCATGCAAAGATAAGGAAAAAGGCAAAATGAGAAAAAATACCCATGCAAAAGAAATGCCTCAGCACAGTTTTTCCTTTTTGAGAAACAGATTAGCAACACAATTGTAGCATAAATAGAACAAAAGCTGTACCTTTGCCCCCGAAGACTTACAACTCATAAACTGGAATATATGAAAGCACTGAAAGAGCGTATTTTGCAAGACGGAAAATGTTTTGAGGGAGGAATACTCAAAGTAGACAACTTTATCAACCACCAGATGGACCCGATTCTAATGAAGTCGATGGCGGTTGAATTTGTACGCCGGTTCGCCAGCACCGATATTAATAAGGTAATGACCATCGAAGCCAGCGGAATCGCTCCTGCCATTATGGTTGGCTATCTATTGGAACTCCCTGTGGTCTTCGCCAAGAAAAAGAAACCCAGCACCATGGAAAACATGCTGGTCACTTCTGTATATTCGTTCACGAAAGACCGTTCATACGAAGTATGCGTGAGCAGCGACTATCTCTGCAAAGGAGACAAAGTCTTGTTTATTGACGATTTCCTGGCAAACGGAAACGCGGCAAAAGGCGTTATCGACTTGGTGAAACAAGCAGGAGCCGAACTGGTCGGAATGGGCTTTCTAATAGAAAAAGCGTTCCAGCACGGAGGTGATTATTTACGCGAGCAAGGAATACATGTCGAATCGCTGGCTATCATTGAAAGTTTGGATAATTGCGAAATCAAAATGAAAGAGTGATGGAAGAACCTCAATCCCCCACCCCATCTGCCGGACTGATATATGGACTGAACGACCGTCCGCCTTTGCGCGAAACCCTCTTTGCCGCCTTGCAACATTTGCTGGCTATCTTTGTAGCGATTATCACACCGCCCTTGATTATTGCCGGTGCCTTGACACTCGACCTGAATACAACAGGGTATTTAGTATCAATGGCATTGTTTGCATCTGGCATTTCCACCTTCATCCAATGCCTCCGTGTCGGATTTATCGGGTGCGGCCTGCTTTGCATACAAGGCACCAGCTTCTCGTTTATCGGCCCCATCATCTCGGCAGGGCTGACAGGAGGCTTGTCAACCATATTCGGAGCTTGCATTGCAGCGGCTTCGGTAGAGATGTTCATCAGCCGCTTATTAAAATATACCCGCAAAATCATTACCCCATTGGTATCAGGCATCGTAGTGACGCTCATCGGCATGAGCCTGATTAAGGTAGGCATTACGGCTTGCGGAGGCGGTGCCGCGGCACAGGCCGATGGCACCTTCGGAAGTGTACGCCACGTAGGGCTGGCAGCACTGGTACTTATACTCATCATTTTCTTCAACCGCAGTTCAAACCGGTACCTGCGGATGAGTTCCATCGTCATCGGGCTGGCTATCGGCTACATCGCCGCCTGGTGCTTAGGAATGGTGGATTTCTCTTCCATCCAAAACTATGGCGGGCTGAACATACCGATTCCCTTCCGGTACGGACTTTCATTTGACATTTCCTCTATCATCGCCCTGGCACTCATCTACCTTATTACCGCCATCGAGGCATACGGAGACATCACGGCAAATTCGCTCATATCGGGCGAACCGGTTGAAGGCGAGAAGTTCGTGAAGCGCGCTTCGGGAGGCATCTTTGCCGATGGCTTCAACTCCATGATAGCAGGTTGCCTCAACTCGTTCCCCAACTCCATCTTCGCCCAAAATAACGGAATGATTCAGTTGACGGGCGTGGCAAGCCGCTATGTAGGCTATTATATCGCAGGAATGCTGGTTCTGCTGGGCTTATTCCCTTCGGTAGGCCTGGTTTTCTCGCTCATGCCCGAACCGGTATTGGGAGGAGCTACCCTCCTGATGTTCGGAACGGTAGCCGCAGCCGGCATCCGCATCATCGCTTCCCAAAGCATCGACCGCAAAGCGACCCTGGTCATTGCCCTAAGCTTTGCATTCGGCTTGAGCGTAGAGCTGGTGCCCGATATCCTTTGCCAGCTTCCCGATACGTTGCGCAACATCTTCTCATCCGGCATCACCACCGGAGGCATTACGGCAATATTGGCGAATTTATTGATTCGGATAAAGTAAATGTCATGCCTTGCCTTTTTGAACCGCAAAGGATCCGGCAATCGCTTTCCTGATTTTATGCCAGCTCGGCATTTGCTTCAATTCTTTGCGTATCGGCGCGTCGTATAATAAAAACAGCAAAAAGAGGAAGATGCAGGCGTATGCCGTCCAGCCATAGATTTGCTTGACACTTATTTCCATCATCTGCGGCAAGAAGGTTTCTATATAATGAGGTATAGAGAGAGGCATTCCGCCTGAAGCTACACGCTCGATAGCTGCCCCATAACGTGCGATGTTGTCGGGAAGATAATAAGCCAGCCCCCGTGTATAAATAGCTGCCCCGATTACACCGCCCATAACCATGTGCAGCATATTGAATACGGATAACGCCTGAAAGAAATGCTGGAAACTCATGATTTCTTCCAGGCAGGTCATAAACGTGGCACTCAGCACGGCGTACGCGAAGCCGCGGCAAAATACCGGCAGGTAGAGTTGGGAGATATGAATATCCATTGAGACCAGGAAATAACATCCGGATAAATAACAGATAATCCCGCCCAGCCCGACGATAATCAGGCGCAGGTAATTGAAACGCTTTACGTGCATCCACCAATAGGCGAACAGGCAGCCCGCCAATACTCCGGCAAGCGCGGGCCAGTCCAGCCGGACGGTGGTCATCGTGCCGTAACGCATCACTTCCCCCAAATAAACTTCCTCCAAGACGTGCTCGGTGGCGAGGAACATCTCTACCAAGGTAATCAAGACCAGTATGGGCACCAAGTGGCGGTATGTCCACATTTTCGGCTCGAAAAACGGGTGACGGACGGTAAACATGCGCCCGACGCAAAAAAGAAACGTAACCAGTATGGCCATGCTTAACTGACGGAGAACCGGGCTGTTCCACCAATCGTACCAATCGCCGTAATTAAACAAGTACGCTATCTCCAGCAAAAGCGTCGCCCATAGTATGGCTCCTAACCAGTCGATGCCGAAGAGAGGAAACTTCTTGAACATACGGAAATGCCGGGTGCATATCGTCAGTACCAATAAATCGACCATCATGGCACCGCTGATGAACAGCTGCATGTAATCCCAATGGTAATGATACATCAGGCTGGTCGCGAGCAAGTCGGATAGCTGCATGCTTCCTAAGATAACAATATGCAGCAGGGGGAAGAATACCGTGAAGTCGCGTGTAGGCGTCATCCAAAGCTGGATATTCGACATGCATTCAAACGTGCCTTGTATCTTGCACATGCCTTCGATGAAGCACACCAGCCACAATGCGGGCAGAAAGGTGATGTGCGGCGCGAGCAGGTTGCACAGCAGGACACCCGTAGCCGCCCCGCACAGCAATGTCTTGTTCGTGAAACGGAACTTCATGCGGAACAGCAAAGGGAAATAGATAGCCATTCCCGCCAGGTTCGCATAAAGACACATCTGGAGGTCTTCCCGCATCAGGGCCGTTTCTCCCATCATCTGGTTCAGCGTGCCCAGATAAAGCCCGCCGGAGAACTGGAAGGTAAAGGCGATGAAAACATATATCCAGGGCCGTATCCGTTCGGGCACGAAACTCCTGAACATCGGCATGGAAAAAGGAGGGATAGTTTGTGCGGTTGCGTTCATTCTCAATACTTCACTTTACATTCTACATTGAATCCGGCTCTCAAGCGGTTCACCTTTTCCGCTTCATTGCCTTGCAGGCGGATGCGGACGGGAACCCGTTGCTCCACTTTTACGAAATTACCCGTGGCATTATCCTGCGGTATGAGGGAAAAAGCCGCTCCCGTGGCATCAGATATGGATTCCACTATACCTCTATATACAATGCCCGGAACGGCATCGGCCGTAAAAGTGACTTCCGCCCCCTCTTTGATGCGGGGGAGCTGCGTTTCGCGATAATTGGCTATCACCCACAGGTCGCTATTGTCTACAATATCCACCATCGTCTGGCCCGGCTGCACCAATTGACCTTCATGAATGCCTTTATGTCCCGTCACACCGTCACAAGTGGCGATGATAACCGTATAAGACAAATTCAAGCGCGCCAAGTCCACGGCGGCTTGCGCCAGACGGATAGCCGCCTCGTTTTGTCCCAACCGGTGCGTCTGCTCGTCCTTTGCCAGCGAAGTCGAATGCTTCAAGCGGAGCATTTGCTCGTATCGGGCATCGGCAGCCTCGTAAGCGGTCTGGATGTTATCGTATTGCTGGCGGGTAACGGCATCTTCTTCCAGCAGTTTCTTATACCGTTGCAGTTCACGCCCGGCATTGGCACGCTGCACACGGGCTTCTTCGATGCTGGCATCGTTGACGCTCAGGTTGTTCCGTACGGTGGCTATCCCTGCGTTTGTAACCTGCTGCCCCGCCAGTGCGTTCGCCAGGTCCGCCTCAGCCTGTGCCAACCGCAATTTAAACTCCGCGTCTTCAATCACAAGCAGCGTGTCTCCTTTACGCACCGGCTTGTATTCTTCGAAATAAATCTTCTTGATAAAGCCCTGCACCCGTGTGTTGACGGGAGTGATATGCTGCCTTATCTGGGCATTGTCCGTATATTCCACGTTTCCCAAATGGATGAAGCGCGAACAGACGTATGCCACGCCTATTGCCAGCAATGCAATGACAACCGTATTGTAAATCAGCTTTTTTGTCTTTCGTGTAACCATGATGATATGCAGTTTTATGAGTTTATAACGTATGTGTGATGTATTTCATTGTATAATAATTGTACAGGATGTTGATGCGGGCGTTTACCAATCCCAGGTCGGCGCTGAGCTTCATGTTGCTGGCATCCAGCATGTCGGTCAGCAATGCCATCCCGTTCTGATAGCGGTTATCGGTAACGCTGTAATTCTCGTCCGCCAGCCTGACGCTGTTCTCTTGGGTACGCAAATCGGTAAAAGCGGTCAGGAAATTTACATATCCCTCTTGTACGGCATTTTCCACTTGCTCTTGCACCAGCAGGTGGCGTTCTTGTGCCTGGCGCACGTTCAGCCGCGCCTGTTTCAGTTTCCTGTTATTCTTGAACAAGGAAGAAAAGTTGTATTTTATGCCCACGCCTATGTACCAGTAATTGAAATTGTTGTCCAATACAGGCACTTCGATGGTGATAGGGCCGTCTAAATGCTCGGCGGCGACAAGGGAAATGTGCGGAAGGCGTTCGGAGCGTTCCTGCTTCACCTTCTGCTCATTCATCCGGACAGCCGCCTGCGATTGCCTCAACAGGATGTTATTGCCCTCTGCCAGGTCCTGCCATTCTTCTTCCGTGAGTGTCAGAATCTGCCGCTCCAGTAAAGAAGTGTCGGGGCTTATTTCCGTATTTTCCGGCAAATGCAAGGTAGTCACCAACTGATGGTTGGCAATTTTACGGGCGTCTTTTACCCGCGAGAGCTGCAAGTTGAGCTGTTCTTTTTGCAGTTCATAGCGTGTAATGTCGTTTTTCAAGACCGTACCCTGTTCCCTGCGTGCCTTCATGTTGGCGATGACCTCTTCGGTCAGTTCCATGTTCTTTTCCAATACACGGATTTGATTGTCCAGCTTGTAAAGGTTCAGGTAATGCCCCACGAGCAGGAAGCGTATCTCCTGCACATTCTTCTGCAAATCAAGCTCTGCCAACAACGTCCCCAGCTCCGCCTGCCTGATGCCGCTGCTGATAGCGCCTCCCGCATAGATGACCTGTTGCGCCTCTAACGCGAAGTTATTGCCGAAGTGCGGCATGTCTACCGTCATGGCGTTGCCGAAATCCCTGTCCCATAGCTTTCCGTTGCCCCAATAGCTGGCGGAAAGAGACGCGTTCACATCCGGAAGCCTCTGCGCCTTGGCTGCTTTCAATGCTTCACGGGCAGCCTCCGTCCCCGTTTTATACGCTTGAATACTTTGGCTCTGTCCGTCGGCAAGACGGAACAATTCTTCTATGCCCATCTGTCGGGTTTGGGCACATAAACACTGGCTGCACAGGACTGCAATACACAACAGCCCTATGAGCCTTTTCTTTTTGCTCATAAGAATCGGTTATTTTATCGTGATTAAATGAATATAATAAGGAGAGAAGATGCCTACGGCTAAATCAAAGCCGCCGCACCCCATGAGTGGAAATCATGAATTTTATTTCTGTAATATACGGTACATATTTCCATATTGCCTTTCCTGTCTTCTTGTTTGCGGGGACAAAATTAGGGAAAAAAGGAATAGAATGTAACCTTACAGACCTTGCGTTTTGTATTATTTTAACTATTCTATTTGCATATCACGCTGTAAATCAGACGATATATCAAAAGCATAATCCGCACATGAGTATACCTGTCAAAAGAAAAGGAAGCCTAAGACACAACCGCTTCCCTTAAGGATGAATAGGAGCAAAGGCAGTCGGCCTATTCTACAAAGCCACAGTTTCAACTTGTTTTATCAAGCCGAAACTTTAGTTTCGTATAGCTGAAACTAAAGTTTTCACATGATAAAACCAACGAAACGACCTGTTATATGCATCCGGCAAGGAAGCCTCCATTGCCGGCTCCTCTGATGACGAAGGAATTACAGACCGGATGACATCTCAAAAAACAAGGGAAGAGAAGGATATTTTCGATGCTTGCGCTACCATATCCGGCAGATTTTGTATATGTTTGCATCAAATTAGCGTCTATGAAACCATTATCTCCAGAAACCCTTGCATTTATCCGTGCGCACCGTTCCGACAACATGCGCACCTTGGCACTTCAAGCCCCCAAATATCCCAAAGTAGACATGCCCGAAGCCCTCATCCAGATTGCGGGAAGGCAAATCGCGGAAAAGAAAATCCCTTCGTGGGCAGAGCGGGAAGACATTCGCTATCCGCAGCATTTGTCCATGGAACAATGCTCTTCCGAAGTGACGGCACGCTATAAAGCATCGCTGGCAGAAGGAGAATCATTTGCCGACCTTACGGGAGGATTCGGAGTGGACTGCGCTTTCATCGCTTCCCGGTTCCGGCGGGCAGACTACGTGGAACGCCAAGAAACACTATGCGAACTGGCGGCACACAACTTCGCTTTATTGGGATTAGACCAGATAAAGGTGCATCATGCCGATGGCATAACCTACCTGCAACACATGAATCCGGTGGACTGCCTGTACCTTGACCCTGCCCGCCGGAACAATCAAGGAGGGAAAACCGTAGCCATATCCGATTGTGAACCGGACGTAAGCCGGCTGGAATCCCTGCTGGCGGAAAAAGGAAAAATGGTGATGGTCAAGTTGTCCCCGATGTTGGACGTAGCGTTGGCGATACAGACCTTGAGATTCGTTTCACAAGTTCATATCGTAGCTGTTAATAACGAGTGCAAAGAGTTGATAATCCTGTTGAAAAAGGAAGACAAAGATACGGATAACATCGCTGGGAAAGAGATTGTTATCCATTGCGAGCAAGCTGTGAACAACCTGTTAACAACTCCGTTCATATTTACCCTGTCAGAAGAAAAGAACGCGGTATGCGAATACGCATGCCACGTAGGGAAATACCTGTACGAACCCGGCGCATCCTTGCTCAAGGCAGGAGCTTACCGCCTGCTTGGTTCGCGCTACAACGTAAAGAAACTGCATCCGAACAGCCATTTATACACATCCGACACACTTGTTGACTTTCCGGGACGTTCTTTTCAGGTAGAATCGGTATCAGGTTTTGGGAAAAAGGAACTGAAAACGTTCCTGCAAGGAATGGAGAAAGCGAATCTTACGGTACGCAATTTCCCCTCTTCCGTTGCCGAACTAAGAAAGAAACTGAAACTGAAGGAAGGGGGGAATACGTACCTCTTTGCCACGACCCTAAAGGGTGAGGAAAAAGTATTGATAAAATGCACCAAGGCAAGCGTCACGCCTGCTCTGCCTCTTTCGCTTTGAATGCCAGCGCATACATGCGTATCTGTTTCACCATAGCCAGAAGCCCGTTGCTGCGGGTGGACGAAAGGTGTTCTTTCAGTCCGAGCTTATCGATGAAATAAAGGTCGGCATTCAGGATTTCATCGGGGGTATGCCCTGAGAGGACTTTGATAAGCAGGGCGATAATCCCCTTTACAATAAGCGCATCGCTTTCTGCCTGAAAGACGATTCTTCCGTCCTCCATATCAGCCTGAAGCCATACACGGCTTTGGCATCCGTCTATCAGGTTCTCTTCTGTCTTATACTTCTCGTCAAGCGGCTCCTGCTCATTACCCAAGTCGATGAGCAACTGGTATTTGTCCATCCAATCCTCGAAGTCGCTGAACTCTTCAATGACCTCGTCTTGCAGTTCGTTGATTGTCTTCATATTTCGTTTTTATTGATGTCAGTTTCACCACAGAGGAAACAGAGTTACACAGAGGGAAAAATATAAAAGCTCTGTGAACCTCTGTGTCCTCTGTGGTGAATAAAAAGTTACTTTTCATTATAAATCACAGCCATAACGGTCTCGCCTACGGCTTGCAGTACTGTTTTATCGATGCAATCCATCGTATCGCCTACCGTGTGCCAGGTAGGGTGGAAGCCCTTTTCGCTATGCGGGTCATACCCGATGATGTCTACGCACGGGATTTGACGGAAGCGGTTTACATATATATGATCGTCTACCACTTCTCCACCTACTTCCTTCACGAAACACTGTTCGTGTCCCAAACGGTGTGCCATGTCCCATATCTTCTTCATAGGCTGGTTGGCGGTACGGGCAGAATACCCTTCGTAATAGAAAACGGCATCTTTTCCTCCCACCATATCCAGCAGGATGCCGAAACGCGCCTTATAGTCGGGCACATGCGGGAAACGTCCCCAATATTGTGAGCCCAGACACCACGTGTCTTGCTTATAATCTCCCTCATAGAATTCAGGGATGCCATAGTCTTCCGCATCAAAGAATACGATGTCGATGCCTATTGCCGGAGCCTGTTGTTGCAGGTGGCGGGCTATTTCCAATAAGACTCCCACACCGCTTGCCCCGTCATTCGCCCCGTCTATCGGCGTATGGTGATGTTCTTCCTTATCGGCATCGGCATACGGACGGCTATCCCAGTGCGCGCACAACAATACCCGTTTTTTGGTGTCGGGATTATACGAGCCGACAATGTTACGCGCTTTCAATATCTTTCCATCATAACTGATTACATCCGCATATTGGTCGTACACTTTCGCTCCAAATGCCTTGAGTTGCCCTGCCAGATACTCGCCGCACGCCCAATGGGCTTCTGTATTCGGGACACGCGGGCCGAAAGCCACTTGCCGTTCGATGTAACGGTAAGCACTATCGGCATGAAATGCCGGTGCCTGAACGAGGGAATCTGGCGTTTCCTGCCCGTTTTCAGAAGCATTCTTGTTCTTGCTGCTTCCGCACGAAGTGAAAAGCGAGACGATTACCGCCCCTAAGCAAAGCATAATGATGATTGATTTATTCATGTGATTCATTCCTATATTATTCACCACAGAGGACACAGAGATACGCAGAGGAAATAATTAAAAACCCTGTGATACGCCGTGCCCTCTGTGGCGAGATTCCATTTTAGTTAAAACTCAAATCTTCAAGCCGTCCAATATCGCGATGTAGGTTTGGATAGCCTCTTCTATCTCACTCACCATCACATATTCGTCTGCCGTATGCGAACGGGACGATTTGCCCGGCCCCATCTTGACCGAAGGGAAGTGCATCAACGCCTGGTCGGAAAGCGTAGGCGAGCCGAAGGGAACTTTCCCCAGTTCAATGGCCCGCTTTACGAAAGGATGCTCCTGGTCGATATGAGACGAATTGAGGCGGAACGAGCGTGCTTTCGCCTCGCACCGGATATGGGCGCAGATATCGGCGAACAGCTCTTCATTCGAATAGCATTCATTGCTCCGGATATCCACCACAAATGTGCATAAGTCGGGAATGACATTGTGTTGCGTGCCCGCATTGATTTGGGTCACGCTCATCTTGACGGGTCCCAAAAGCGGAGAGACCTTCGGGAACTGGAAGCTGCGGAACCATTCGATGTCGTCCAACACCTTGTATATCGCATTGTCTCCCTCCTCGCGCGCCGCATGCCCGGCTTTTCCGTGCGCCGTGACATCGAGCACCATCAATCCCTTCTCGGCAATAGCCGGCTGCATTCCGGTCGGCTCTCCTACTACTCCCAATGCAATCGGGGGCAGCTGGGGCAATACACTCTCGATGCCGCCTTTTCCCGACACCTCTTCTTCGCACGAAGCGAGGAAAATCAGGTTATAGCTTTGCGAAACGGAAGTAAGGTAACGGTATGCCTGAAACAAAGACACCACGCTCGCCCCCGCGTCATTGCTCCCCAGCCCGTAAAGCTTCCCGTTTTCCATTTTCGGGGTAAACGGCTGCTTCCTCCATCCGTTCACGGGTTTCACCGTATCGATGTGCGAGTTGAGCAATATGGTCGGGCGGCTGGTATCAAACATCGGGCTGATGCACCAGATATTGTTTCCCGAACGGCCGGTCATGATGCCGGATTCTTCAATGTAAGTCTGCAAAAAGTCGGCGGCGGCTTCCTCTTCCCTGCTGACAGAAGGTATGCCGATAAGCGAATTCAGCAGAGTAAGCGCCTCCGAAGTGTAATAACTGATATCCGATAACATAAGAATCTGTTTGTTTTGGCGCAAATATACTTCATTTATTACAAAAGAGAAAACTTTATTCCAATATTTCGGAAGCCGTAAAGATATAAAAAAACAGAAAGAGATATACTTGCTTCCAGACGAAGATATACTTCATCCGCAGTTTCATATATACTGAAACTCAAGTTTCACATAATCTAAATCCGCTGAGAAGATATATTACATGCACAAGGGAAGTACATGCCTGCCCGGCACAAGATAAGATACAACTCCATACCTGCACATTTCTTCCCATAAGATACTGCATTTATTCAAATAAAACCTTATCTTTGCAAGTAGCGATTATCAAATAAAAAGAAATTTAAATGAGCGAGTCTTATCTGTCCGGTCTGATTGAGCGGCAAGCGGAAGCGTATGGCGACCGCGCCGCATTGAAGTATCGTGATTATAAAAAAGGTGTATGGATTCCGGTCTCATGGAACCAGTTCGCCGGGAAAGTGAAACGCATTTCCCGCGCGTTGATAGCCTCGGGAGTGGGAGTGCAGGAAAACATCGGTGTCTTTTCCCAAAATATGCCGGAATGCCTGTACACCGATTTCGGCGCGTTTGCCATCCGTGCGGTTACGGTTCCGCTTTATGCCACAAGCTCCGAAGCGCAAGTGCACTACATCGTAGAGGACGCTTCCATCCGTTTCCTTTTTGTGGGCGAACAATACCAGTACGACGTGGCCTACCGGGTGCAACAATTATGCAAGACGCTGAAGCAAATCATTATCTTCAGCCCAGACGTAGCCCGTTCGCCGGAAGACATGAACTCCATCTATTATACGGACTTCCTGAAGCAGGGAGAAAGCGTAGAGCATCAGGCGGAAGCAGAGAGACGCAGAAGCGAATCGGGGCCCGCCGACCTTGCCAATATCCTTTACACATCGGGGACTACCGGCGAATCGAAAGGCGTGATGCTGCATCATTCGTGCTACGAAGCCGCTTTCCGCGCCCACGACATCGTGCTGAAAACACTCAGCGACCGGGATGTAATCATGAATTTCCTGCCCTTTACCCATGTATTCGAACGCGCCTGGTCGTATTATTGCCTTACGAAAGGATGCCTGATGTGCATCAACCTGTATCCGCAGGATATCCAAATGACCATCAAGGAAGTCCGTCCCACCGCCATGTGCAGCGTGCCTCGTTTTTGGGAGAAGGTATATGCCGGCGTGCACGAAAAAATAAACGAAGCCTCAGGGCTGAAGAAGAGCCTGATGCTGGATGCCCTGAAAACCGGCTACGAGCACAACATCCGTTACCTGATGAACGGGCAAACCCCTCCTCCCCTGCTGCACATGAAATACAAGTTTTACGAACGCACCATATATAATGTATTGAAGAAAACCATCGGCATCGAGAACGGCAATTTCTTCCCCACCGCCGGTGCCGCCGTATCGAAAGAAATAGAAGAGTTTGTCCATTCGGTAGGCATCAATATGGTGGTAGGATATGGACTGACCGAAACTACTGCCACCGTTTCGCTCGGCTGGCTGGACGACTTCCGTACCGGTTCGGTAGGCAAGACGATACCGGGGCTGGAGCTGAAATTCGGAGAGAACAATGAAATCTTGCTCCGGGGCGAAACCGTGACCAAAGGATATTATAAAAAGGAGAACCTGACGCGGAGCCTGATAAGCGAAGACGGATGGTTCCATACGGGAGATGCCGGTTATATGAAAGACGGTTTCTTATACCTGACCGACCGTATCAAGGATTTGTTCAAGACTTCGAACGGAAAGTACATCGCTCCGCAAGCCATCGAGACCAAGCTGGTGGTAGACCGGTATATCGACCAAGTGTCTATCATCGCCGACCAGCGCAAGTTCGTATCGGCATTGATTGTGCCCGAGTACAGGCAAGTGGAGAAATATGCCAAAGACCGCCACATCGCTTATACCGACCGGAAAGACCTGCTGCAAAAGCCCGAAATCATCGCTCTGTTCCAAATGCGCATAGACACCTTGCAGCAAGAGTTTGCGCATTACGAGCAAATCAAGAAGTTCACCCTCCTCCCCGAGCCTTTCAGCATGGAAAAAGGGGAACTGACCAATACCTTGAAAATCAAACGGCAGGTATTGATGCAAAACTATGCGGAAGAAATCGAGAAGATGTATGAAGAATGATTTTCTTTCTGCCTTATTTTTATGCTTGCGCAAAAAGTGGTAACTTTGCACCCGGACAAAAAGAGGAATAGATAAGTATGATAACAACAGACCAACTTAAAGACATAAAAGAACGCACCGAAGCGCTCTACCGTTACTTGGACATTGAGAATAAAAAGGTGCAAGTAGAAGAAGAGCAGCTCCGCACTCAAGCTCCGGGATTCTGGGATGACGCCAAGAAAGCGGAAGCTCAGATGAAGAAGGTCAAGACCTTGCAAGGTTGGATTGACGGATACAACGAAGTGAAAACTTTGGCGGACGAGCTGGAACTGGCATTCGATTTCTATAAAGACGAACTGGTGTCGGAAGCGGAAGTGGACGAAGCATACGTCCAGGCGCAGAAGGCCGTAGAAGAACTGGAACTGAAAAACATGTTGCGTTCCGAAGCCGACCAAATGGATTGCGTATTGAAAATCAATTCGGGTGCGGGAGGTACGGAAAGCCAAGACTGGGCATCGATGCTGATGCGCATGTATATGCGCTGGGCGGAAAGCCACGGATACAAATTGTCGGTAGCAAACCTCCAGGAAGGCGATGAAGCAGGCATCAAGACCGTAACGATGAACATCGAAGGTGCGTATGCCTACGGATACCTGAAAGGGGAAAACGGCGTGCACCGCCTGGTGCGTGTCTCTCCCTATAACGCACAAGGAAAGCGCATGACTTCGTTCGCCTCGGTCTTTGTCACTCCGCTGGTCGACGACTCTATCGAAGTGACGGTAGAACCGGCACGCCTGTCGTGGGATACGTTCCGAAGCGGAGGCGCCGGAGGGCAGAACGTCAACAAGGTCGAATCGGGCGTACGCCTGCGCTATCAATACAAGGACCCCTATACCGGCGAGGAAGAGGAAATCCTGATTGAAAATACCGAGACGCGCGACCAGCCGAAGAACAAGGAAAACGCCATGCGCCAGCTGCGCTCTATCCTGTACGATAAAGAGCTACAGCACCGAATGGAAGAGCAAGCCAAGGTGGAAGCAGGAAAGAAGAAAATCGAATGGGGTTCGCAGATACGGAGCTACGTGTTCGATGACCGCCGCGTGAAAGACCACCGCACCAATTTCCAGACATCGGATGTAAACGGGGTTATGGACGGAAAGATAGACGGGTTTATCAAAGCTTACCTGATGGAATTTTCGGATAGCGAGATGTAAAAATGAAGAAATAGTTGGCTCTTTTCAAAATAGTTTGTATTTTTGGGTTTGAGTTTAATCTAAAAATAGAATCACTATGGGAACAAAACACCGGAAACCAAACAACAGCCGTAGAGAAGAGGAAAAGGCCAATCGCGTATTCAAGAATATCTGCATCGTATTAGTCGTCCTTGCCATTTTATTCATCGCCATCGCTTTGGTTATTTAACGCTTTTTCGGACATGCCTCAGGAAATAGAACGCAAGTTTTTAGTGACGGACGAATCTTACCGCCGGATGGCACACAAGAAAAGCCGGATTGAGCAGGGCTATATTTGCAGCGCCCGAGGGAAAACGGTGAGAATCCGCATACGGGACGACAAAGGCTATATCACAATCAAAGGACCTTCCAATGCGTCGGGCACCAGCCGCTACGAATGGGAACAAGAAATTCCCTTGAACGATGCGGAAGAGCTAATGGCTCTGTGCGAACCGGGACGCATTGAGAAGGTCCGCTATTTGGTGGACTTTAGCGGACACACGTTCGAAGTGGATGAATTCCATGGGGAAAACGAAGGCCTGACCGTAGCGGAAGTTGAGTTAGGCTCGGAAGCGGAAGCGGTAGAGCTGCCCGCCTTTATCGGTGAAGAAGTGACCGGACAAACCAAGTACTACAATTCGTTCTTGATGAAGCAACCGTACACGATGTGGGAATAAGCACAATGTGCCAATGTGCTAATGTGCCAATGTGAGAATAAACAATGCGCTAATGTCTTTTATGCATTTGCACATTCCCACATTAGCACATTGGCTCATTGACACATTGGCACATTATTTTATTAGCACATTAAAAAAATCCTCCTGTAAACTATCCGAAAAGGGGATAAAAACTATCAGATAACAGATTTCACCCGGTAGAATACCAGATTTCAGGACATGAGCGAGCTATTTAAAGGGTAATATTGCAGTGTCGATGAGACACAAACAAATATTAACCAATAAATAGCAAACAAATGGTAGCAACAAATTTTACCCAGAACTTACTGAATGTCCAAACCGAATTACATACTTTCGCATATAAGCTTACGGCAGACCGTGAAGACGCAAACGACCTTCTGCAAGAAACTTCATTGAAGGCATTATATAATATGGAGAAGTATGCAGACGAAACCAATTTTAAAGGATGGATGTACACCATCATGCGCAACATCTTTATCAACAATTACCGCAAGACCTTGCGTGACCAGACCTATACAGATCCGACCGATAACCAATATTACCTGAACAAGCAACAGGACATAGAAGGAGATTCGGTTGAAGCCGGATACGACTTGAAAGAGATGAGACGCATCGTCAATGCCCTGCCGGCAGAATACCGCCAGCCTTTCTCGATGTATGTATCGGGATTCAAATACCGCGAGATAGCCGAAAAATTAGGATTGCCATTGGGAACCGTCAAGAGCCGCATCCATTTTACCCGGAAAAAGCTGCAGACGGAATTAAAGGATTTCCGGTAAAACCGTTTTGATGAACATAAGTGAGTTGCCCGTTTCACATAAGTAACTTGGGCACTTCACATAAGTAAGTCAGCCTTATCACTTATGTTCGTTTAAGGACTATATTTTCTAAAACAGTTCCTGCAAGACCCGCAAGGATTTCATTTCAGGGAAATCGGGCAAATGAAGCCGGTAATATTCATTAATAATATCCAAGCAACGGTTGCGCTCCGTATGATTCATGCCGAAAAGATGCATCGTTTCATAATTCATGCGCATCAGGTTGCGGATATGAGAAGCTTCTTCAGGGAACACGAACATGCCATGCGAAGGAGGAGACGGAACGAAACAAGCGTTCAGCAGGTCAAAATAATCTCCCGACGCATAATCCTCTGTATTGGGATACAAGCCCAAGAAACGGGACAAGCGCATCAAGAACACCAAATGGAAATTAGCGAAACTTTTCCCGCAAGCGTCCAGCCATTGCACCGAGTGGACAAGATAAGCGAAAAGAGGAAGATTTGCCGCCTCCTCTTTCAATGCCCGATACAGGAATTCAGCCAAGAACAAGGCGATAGCGGATTTATAAGGGTCGTATGGCAAAGACTGGAACACATGCCACGCCTTTGCTTCCCGAACCGGATGCAATCCCGCATGAGGACGCACTTCGGCATCAAACTCCACCAACGATAAAGGCTGGAAAAGCACCTGCCGCACCATAGACTTGCGCGAACGTTGCGCCGGAATCAGGAACGACATCCTTCCGCCCTGTTCCGTATAAACGTGCGCAATGTTCGAACGGTCATTGTATTTCAACGTATGCAATACGATTCCTCTATGTTTCTGTAGCATAATCTTCACTCTTCTCGGCAAAGATATGCATTTTTTTGCTGAAAGTTTTGCAGGAATAAAAAAAACTTCCTACCTTTGCATCCGCAAACGAGAGATACCTATCCTCGCGAGTGTCAAGGATGGCCCGTTCGTCTATCGGTTAGGACGCAAGATTTTCATTCTTGAAAGGGGAGTTCGATTCTCCCACGGGCTACATAATAAACAGAATCACGAACAATATTTTAAAGATTAGTCGAGATGGCAAATCACAAATCATCTATCAAAAGAATCAGACAAGCTGAAAAAAGAAGACTTCACAACAGATATTATGCAAAAACCATGCGTAACGCCGTGAAGAAACTTCGTATGACTACTGACAAGACAGAAGCAGTAGCAATGTATCCTAATGTACAGAAGATTTTGGATAAATTGGCAAAACGCAACATTATCCACAAGAACAAAGCTGCGAACTTGAAGTCGAAATTGGCTGCCCACATCGCTAAGTTGGCTTAAGTAATCAAGCACAAAAAAGATAGCAAGGTTGAATCTTCCCGATTCAGCCTTTTGTCGTTTATGGCACAGTACACAGATGCCATGAAAACATCAACATTTCAGCATTTTTAGGGAGCAAAACAAGCGGAATCTCACGAAAAATCCGTAACTTTGGACGTTAAAAAACTATCATAGAAAGAAATGAGCGAAGAACTGACCCCAAAGGGCGGGAACACGTATTCGGCAAGCAGCATCCAAGTGCTGGAAGGGCTGGAAGCCGTACGGAAACGTCCCGCAATGTATATCGGCGACATTAGTGAAAAAGGATTGCATCACTTGGTATATGAAGTGGTGGACAACTCTATTGATGAAGCCCTCGCCGGTTATTGTACCCACATAGAAGTAACCATTAACGAAGACAACTCCATCACCGTACAAGATAACGGACGCGGTATTCCGGTAGATTTCCACGAAAAAGAAAAGAAATCGGCGCTGGAAGTCGTAATGACCGTACTGCATGCCGGAGGCAAGTTCGACAAAGGTTCGTATAAGGTCTCCGGAGGTTTGCATGGCGTGGGCGTGTCGTGCGTGAACGCATTGTCCACACACATGATAACCAATGTCTTCCGGAACGGAAAAATCTACCAGCAAGAATATGCATGCGGCAAGCCGCTTTATCCGGTAAAAGAAGTCGGAACGACCGACATCACCGGAACACGGCAGACTTTCTGGCCTGACGCGTCGATATTCACCGTTACCGAATACAAATACAACATCCTTCAGGCACGTATGCGCGAACTGGCATACCTGAACAAAGGCATTACGATTACCCTGACCGACAAGCGCGAAAAAGAAGAAGACGGCTCGTACAAACAGGAAGTATTCCATTCGGAAGAAGGAGTGAAAGAGTTCGTGCGCTTCCTCAACTCGACCAATACCCCGCTTATCGATGACGTGATTTACCTCAACACCGAAAAGCAAGGCGTCCCCATCGAATGCGCCATCATGTACAACACGGGCTTCCGCGAGAACCTGCATTCGTATGTAAACAACATCAATACCATCGAAGGCGGTACACACGAGGCCGGCTTCCGCACCGCATTGACCCGCGTATTGAAGAAATACGCCGAAGACAGCAAAGCGTTGGAAAAAGCCAAGGTAGAAATATCGGGCGAAGACTTCCGTGAAGGCTTGATAGCCGTCATTTCGGTAAAGGTGGCAGAACCCCAATTCGAAGGGCAGACCAAAACCAAGCTGGGAAACAACGAAGTAAGCGGAGCCGTCAACCAAGCCGTTGGCGAAGCCCTGACCTACTATCTGGAAGAACATCCGAAAGAAGCCAAACTCATCGTAGACAAGGTGGTGCTGGCAGCTACAGCACGTATCGCAGCCCGCAAGGCACGCGAATCGGTGCAACGCAAAAGTCCGATGGGCGGAGGAGGCCTTCCGGGAAAACTCGCCGACTGTTCCAGTCGCACACCTGAAGAATGTGAGCTGTTCCTTGTCGAGGGAGATTCTGCAGGCGGTTCGGCAAAACAGGGCAGAAGCCGCCAGTTCCAGGCCATCCTGCCTTTGCGAGGTAAAATCCTGAACGTAGAAAAAGCCATGTGGCACAAGGCGTTCGAGAGTGATGAGGTGAACAACATCATCCAGGCACTGGGTGTACGCTTCGGCGTAGACGACTCGGAAGACAGCAAGAAGGCAAACATCGACAAGCTGCGCTACAACAAGGTGATTATCATGACCGATGCCGATGTCGACGGCTCACACATCGACACCCTCATCATGACTTTGTTTTACCGCTATATGCCCGAAGTGATTCAAGGCGGACACTTGTATATCGCCAACCCTCCCCTCTACAAATGCTCAAAAGGGAAAGTCAGCGAATATTGCTACACCGATGAAGAACGTCAGGCATTCATGCAAAAATACGGTGACGGTACCGAAACCGGCATCCATACCCAACGCTACAAAGGTTTGGGAGAGATGAATCCGGAACAATTGTGGGAAACCACCATGAATCCGGAAACCCGTATCCTGAAGCAGGTCAGCATCGAAAATGCAGCCGAAGCCGACTACATCTTCTCCATGCTGATGGGCGATGATGTGGCTCCGCGCCGCGAATTTATCGAGAAACACGCTACTTATGCGAACATTGACGCATAAGCAGCTTTTATTCATAACTTCAATATTATTTAAAAATCCTAATCTCGCGTCTTACAACGAGGAAAGCTCCGCAACCCGAAAGGGATGCGGAGCTTTTTATTTGGACATAACCTTCCTGGTTGCAGAATAAATCCTCACTCAGTCAGAAATATTTCTTCGCAAAAAGCGCATGTTCTCATTTAATTTCCTTACTTTTGAAACAAGCAAACTTTAACTTTACGAGAATATGAAATTTACGTTCCGCATTCAATACCATACCGTTTGGGGAGAGGACCTGCGGGTCATCTTCCAAAATGATGAGACACACGTATTTCCGCTTTCTACCCGCGATGGAAGCAACTGGCAAGGGAGCTGCGACTACCTTCCTTCGGAAAACGAACGCACAATCCCATACCGTTACGGAGTATTTCGGGATGATGTGTGCATCCGGAAAGAACTGGGCGTCATTCCACATACGGTTTATCTGGGCAATGCCCAGCAACACCGGTACATTATCGATGATTGCTGGCGTGACCTTCCTGCCGAAAACTACCGGTATAGTTCCGCCTTCGATGAACCTCATCCGACAGAACGGCCCAACCGGTTGAGCAATAATATCGGAAGCTGCATCACCTTCCGCGCCCTATGCCCCAACCTGCATGCGGAAGGAAGGGTGTTGGGAATCATCGGGAGTTGCAACGCCTTGGGGAATTGGGAATATTGCCGTCCGATCCGGATGAACGAAGCAGCCCCTAATGTATGGCAACTCACATTGGATGCGGCCACTTTGAAATCGCCTTTCGAATACAAGTTCGTAGCGATTAACGAGAAAACCGGAGCCGTGGAAGAATGGGAAACCCGCCCCAACCGTTTGTTTCAGATACAGCCTATCCAGCGGGGCGAGACGTATCTGCCTGCCGAAGCCGAAGTATTCTTCAACCGTCTTCCGCACCGTATCGCCGGAACCGCTATCCCAGTATTTTCCCTTCGTTCGGAAGGAAGCTGTGGAGTGGGAGACTTCGGAGACTTGAAAAAATTTATTGCTTGGGCGGCATCAACCGGACAGCGTGCCGTACAGATTCTTCCCATCAATGACACGACAATGACAGGCACATGGATGGATTCTTATCCTTATAACAGCATTTCGATTTATGCCTTCCACCCCATGTATATTGACCTGCGCCAGCTTCCGGAACTAACAGATGAAACAGATATGAAAGCGTTTGAAAAACAGCGCAAAATGCTTAACAGCATGTCATCGGTAAATTATGAACAAGTCAACCAAACGAAAAGAAAATATCTTCAAGCCATATTCCGACAAGCCGGAGAACAGATTTTGGCAGAGCCTGAATATAAGGCTTTTTTTGCCAAAAACGAAGAGTGGCTGATTCCTTACGCGGCATTTTCTTGTTTGCGTGACCATTACGGAACCGCTGACTTCAGGCAATGGGGAAAAGACAGTGTCTATCATGCAGGACAAGCCAGGCAAATGGCAACGAGCGGAAGCCCTTTCTATCCTGCGATGGCATTTTATTATTTCTTGCAATACGAGCTTCATGTCCAGCTATCGGATGCCTGCACGTATGCACGGAGCAAGGGGATTATCATTAAAGGAGACATCCCGATCGGCATCAGCCGCAATAGTGTAGAGGCATGGGTAGAACCTTATTACTTCAACATGAACGGACAAGCGGGCGCTCCCCCTGATGCATTCTCTGCCAACGGACAAAACTGGGGGATGCCGACTTACAACTGGCAAATCATGGAAAAAGACGGTTATCAATGGTGGAAACGCCGCTTCCAGAAAATGGCAGAATACTTCACCGCATACCGCATCGACCATATCCTCGGCTTCTTCCGTATTTGGGAAATCCCCTATCATGCCGTGCACGGCCTGTTGGGGCAATTCGTTCCTGCACTCCCCATGAGCAAAGATGAAATTCAAAGCTTCGGGCTTAATTTCGATAAAGAAATGATGACACGCCCTTACATTAGCGATGCGCTTTTAGATTCGATGTTCGGAACGCATGCCCATGAAATCCGCCGCACTTTCTTGCGCCGTATGCAGAACGGGCTTTATGCCTTACGTCCCGAATTCAATACGCAACGGAAAGTACAAGCCTATTTTGCAAAAACAGACGAAAAAGCAAGTGAAGAAATTTGCGAAAAACTTTACTCGCTCATCAGCAATGTGCTTTTCATTGCCGACAGAGACAATCCTGAAATGTATCATCCGCGCATCGGAGTGCAAAACGATTCTGTATTCCGACAGCTTAGCATGAAAGAACAAGAAGCGTTCAACCGTTTGTACAATCATTACTATTACGAGCGGCATAATGAATTCTGGTATCATGAAGCCATGAAAAAACTGCCTGTCCTGTTACAAGCAACTCCCATGTTGGTTTGCGGAGAAGATTTAGGCATGGTTCCGGGCTGCGTACCCTGGGTGATGAACCAGCTTCAGATACTTTCACTCGAAATCCAACGGATGCCCAAGAAAACAGGTATCGAATTCGGAAAGCTGGATGAGTATCCGTACCTTTCGGTTTGCACCATCGGCACACACGACATGACCACTCTCCGAGGGTGGTGGAAAGAAAACCCGGAACAAACCGGCCGCTTCTATTACAACGAGTTACATCATTGGGGGAAAGTACCGGAAGACGCTCCCGGATGGTTGTGCGAAGAAATACTCCGGCATCACCTGCAATGCCCGTCTATGCTTTGCATCCTGACGTGGCAAGACTGGACTTCAATGGATGAAACGCTTCGCAATCCGAATATTGATGCCGAACGGATTAACATTCCCGCCAATCCTCGCCACTATTGGCGCTGGCGCATGCACATCACCCTTGAAAAGCTGACGGGACTTTCCGAGTTCAACCAGCACATCCGCCAAATGATAGAAGAGAGCGAGCGAATGAACTAAGATGAAAGGCGGTAAAAGGTGCATTTATTCGAATGCTTACATAGGAATGATAGAACGTGCAGAGAAGAATATCACTCTCTGTAATATTGAGAAAATTGCTAAAGCTCTGAAAATTGAAATTAAAAAATTACTGTAAAAACAACTGGAAAATGTACAACGAAAATTATTATAAAAATGGCAAAATGTTTCAACTGAAGCCATATGCAGAAGCTATACACACATTCAAAACAGGAGATGGAACTATAATAGCCATCTTTCAAGGAAGCCGAGGAGACAATCCTGAATTAGATTTCCGTGTTAAATATCTCAATAATGATCCCAATGCAGACCTGTTCAGTTGCCTCATGTTGACTGGGTTGTTGATTTGCTCATAAAAGCGCAAAAATACCCTAACGAGGTGAAAGAGTTACTAGATTATTTTATCACATTTTATGACACCTGTAAACCTTTCTCCTCTGTTGCCGACAGGGCATCATATACGCCAAAATCTATAAAAGTAATAGGAGGTAAATATTCTCATGTTCAAGTTCCTGGCACATTCTCAATGGATGGTATAGCTATAATTCTTGAATTATTCTGCATTTGTGAAAAGCAAACAGCTGGAGCACATCAGTTTAAACTACAATTACAAATGACACGCGATTACATGGATGGTAAAATCAATTACAGAAATTTACTTAATCTTGCCATTAAGCATCGTGAGTATTAAAATGGTAAATCTTGCCCATACAGTGCTATAGATTCATTGAGAACAGAGATTTCTTTGTCCTCAAATAGTTGTGCTTGCTTTTGAAGTTTTTCCAAATACAAAGTGCGTTTTGAGGTATCATTAATTTCCTCACGACGCGCTTTACTCATTTTCAGGAACTCCTCATTTTGGTCTATGCCAAGGAACCGACGGCCCAAAAGATTGGCAGCAATGCCAGTCGTACTGCTACCTGTAAATGGGTCTAAAATCCATGCACTGGGAAGGGTCGATGCCTGAATAATACGAGAAAGAACACACAATGGTTTTTGAGTAGGATGTTTACCACAAGATTTTTCCCATCGTACAATTGCTGGTAATCGCCAAACATCACGCATCTGAGTACCACCATTAATTTTTTTCATCAGTTCATAATTAAAATAATGGGGTACTTTTTGCTCTTTACGTGCCCAAAGGATATATTCTGCCGAGTGGGTGAAATATTTACATGACAGATTTGGCGGGGGATTTGTTTTCTCCCAAGTAATGCAATTCAGAATCTTGAATCCCAATTCTGTCAAGCACCGGGCTACGGAAAAAATATTATGATATGTTCCACTTATCCAAATTGTGCCATTACTCTTCAGTTTATTCCGACAGGCTTCAATCCAAGATCTATCAAACAGATAATCTTCTTCATAGCCTTTTGATCTGTCCCAATCACCTTTATTTACAGATACCATTTTGCCACTTTGAACACTGATTCCTCCGTTGGATAGATGATATGGAGGATCTGCGAAAATCATATCGAACTTGAAATCGAAAGAATGCAACAGTTCAATACAATCTCCTTTCAAAAGAGTAAAATCCTTGTTATCTGATTTATAGTAGGCTGTTGGCATTTAAACAAGTGCTTTTGAAATTATTCCATTTTCAAGATCCGCAATATTGTACAGATGTTCCAGAACATCAAAAGTTTCTTTCAGATTATTCTTTGCACTGCGCCAGCCACAACCATCAGTAAACCAAACAAACTTGAAATATTCCAAATCTTTGGTTTCCATGGTAATAGTTTTGTAGCTGCGTGCCGTTTCATTCAATTTGGAACCACTGCTAGTATAAAAGTTCGTCTCTATTCCGTAAATGATATTTTCACCCTTTACGACAAAGTCAAATCTTTTCTCTGCACCACCATTATTGGAAATCGAAGACAAGTCTATTCCCCATTTAGCCTCTATTTCGTGGATATACATTTCTTTGAAATAATCAACGCCTTTCACAAGCCCAGTTTTACAAAGAAAGCTCTCCACAAGATTCTCCATAAGATGGCCACCACGATTCTTGCGTCCGTTAGAGTCAAGTCCCGTTTCTATACCGGTCACGTAATCCACAAGATTATTGACAATATGATTCTCCATCAAATCAAAAAGACCAGTCTTTCGCATGAATTTGACATAATCTTCATTCGTGCAATTTGGTTTGTCAAAATGAAAATCAATCTGTCCCTCTTCATCCATAGCCATAATATCAAGCTCACGCTTGGCTAAAAGGATAGGAATACATCTTAGAGTTTCCGGATATTGTACCAAAATTTTTCTAAATTCATCCTCTATGTTCTTAGATCCAATAAGCGAATTCAAGATATTGAGTGGAATTTTAATAGCTTCCACATTATTGAAAACCTTATCGAAATCAACGTAATATTTATAATCGGCAATAGAAGGTCTAAAACCAGCTAGCCAAGTATCAAAGTTTCTCATATCAGTAAGCATTGGCAACATTGGAAATCATTATTTCGGAAATTGCTCCGCGTCCATTTCCTTTTGAATTGATCATCCTTGCAGCAGAAACTCGTTTAATGGAAAATCTATTGTAAAGATGATCAAAGAAATTATCTCCATTATCTACATTTTGAGGGTCTGAATTACTTGCCACAAATAAAGATTTGCGTGTTGCTATCTGCTCGCAAAAATCACGTAAGCGCATCTGTTCAGCGTCATCAAAACCATCTTTTGCATAAGAAGTAAATGCAGAAGTCTCTGTTAAAGGGCGATATGGTGGGTCAAAATAATACAAGACATTCTCATCTGCATATTTACCCGTTTGTGCAAAATCACCACAAAGAATCTCAACACGTTGTAGAATAGCAGAATCCGCTCTCAATGTATCTGCATCGCAAATTTTGGGATTTGTATATCTCCCATGCGGGACATTAAACTGTCCCTTAGAATTTACACGATATAGTCCATTAAAGCAAGTCCGATTCAGAAAAATAAATAATGCAGCTGTTTCAATATCTGAATTATTTCTTTTGTTGAAATGCTCTCGTTGCAATAAATAGTAATTTTTCCTGGCAACTTCATCAAGTGCAAAATACTCAGATTGAATCTGCGTCAGTTCAACAATTAACTTTTCAACATCTGATTTTATTACACGATATGTGCAGATTAACTCTGAATTTATATCATTGATTATAGCTCTCGTTATATTAGGGTACTCTTGTAAAATCCAAAACAACACTGCTCCCCCTCCTACAAATGGCTCGACATAAGTCACTTCCGCCCTATGTGAAAAATCACAAGGTAGAGTTTTTTTTATATCATCAAGGAGTTGAGTTTTACCTCCAACCCACTTAACAAATGGTTTTGCCGGGTATGTATATAACCTTTTCATATAACTCCAACATCAAAGTTCTGTATATCGTTACGCAAAAATAGCGATAACTGTCCATTTCTCCAACAAAAAGGGACTATAAAACAAGATGCTCATAAAGTATTACCACAGAAATCCAATAGATCGCATGTTTTAATCCAGCCTCTCACCAAGTCTCAAGTGTTGAAGTTGAAAATGCATTTTCTGCAACCGAAAGCATTCTATAATTTAGCCACACGGCACGCTTTTTCACTAACTAATCAAGGATACCTCCAATCATCAAAAGATGCTGGAAATATTCCCCTACTCACGATTTTATTCGGGCTTTCTGCCCTTGCACAAATAAAACTTGCCCGTCAATTTGCTTGCCTTTACTCTTCCCATAATTTACTATCCACTTTTTAGGAATATGCGATGCAAAGACAACGATTTTGGGGACAGTTATTAGGCGACAAAAGGCGGTAAAACGAAAAAGTGGGGATTTTCATTATCCCCACTTCCGTTGTTTCTCAATTTGTTGTTCAATACATTACGCCGATTTGAGGCTTAATACTCGTCCTCGTTGAAGAAGAAGTCTTCCTTGCTGGGATAATCGGGCCAAATATCTTCGATGCTTTCGTATATCTCACCCTCGTCCTCCATTTCTTGCAAATTTTCAATTACTTCCATCGGAGCTCCCGAACGCATTGCGTAATCAATCAGCTCATCCTTTGTAGCAGGCCATGGCGCATCTTCCAACTTTGATGCCAATTCTAATGTCCAATACATAGTATTCTAAGTTTATAAAGTTTTACATTCGTATTATTGAGCCACAAAAGTATAACAAATTATCTCATTTGCAACTCTTATCCCAATAAATTTCATCGTGCTGTGTTAATTGATTTAATTTTCTGGATAGAATGAACAAATAATCGGATAAACGGTTGACAAATTGCTTCACATTTTCATCTATTTCACATTCCGCACCTGCCTCTTCCAAAGCTAAAATACGCCGCTCGGCCCGCCGGCATACGGTGCGGCATACATGGCATACCGAAGCGGAAAGCGAGCCTCCGGGCAAGATAAACGCATGCAACTCAGGCAAAGAGGCATCCGCCTCATCAATGGCTTGCTCCAAGCGTGCTACGTGCTCCGGCAAAATATGGCTTACGGCATGCAAATCCGTCTTCGAGGCATCAGTAGCCAGATAAGAGCCCAACGTGAAAAGCTTATGCTGTACGAACTTCAGCGTCTCCTTATGCTCTCCGTCTTCCATCAGGGAAATCAAGCACCCGATTTGCGCATTCAGTTCATCAACTGTCCCATAGGCTTCCAGCCGGATGTGGGTTTTCGGCACACGGACCCCGCCTACGAGCGAAGTCGTTCCTTTGTCTCCCGTACGTGTATAAATCAAGCTTTTTTTCATACTCTTGCTTTAAAAGAAATTGACAATACGATGTTCCTTCACCCGTTTCTTATCGAAAAAGACCAGGCCAACGTCATACAAATCAAACGTGACTCCTGTACGCGGATCTGCAATCACGCGCTTCCACCATTGCTTCTTTTCACGTGTGGCATAGGGCGAACCTATAATCATGCACGTACGTTCCGTCACCTGAGGAAGCAGACGCTCGAACGCCTCTTTATAATAAGGTGTATGTCCGATATGGACCAGTTCCGGGTACTCACGTCCAGCCAAAGCCTCATCCAGCAGGCGAAGGATGTTTCCGCCTTCATAAGCCACGTTTTTGCAACCCGAAAGAAACTTTGCCACCTCCGGCTTCGCCTGCCCGTCATCCAAGGTAAGCAAGGGTGCCCGCTTGGCTTCTGCCAGATAGCGGGCCTGCAAACCGCTTCCCGTCCCTATTTCCAGCATCGAAGCGGGCTGCCAATAATTGGCGAGCCGGAACAGAAATTTATCGGTTTTCTCCCGGTAATGCGGAAGGTATTCCAAGTCTTCCCGAAGATAATGCAAGGACAGAAAAGGATAATAAGGCATATCTTCGTACACGACAAACGTTATCAGGAAAAAGTCGGACGGCGAATGCACGCCATACCCCCGCCGGTGCCGGAAACGCATGCACCAGTTGGCTATCCGCAAGAACAGGTCTCTTCTTATCATACAAAACGCTTGTAAAAAGGCAAAGGCGCAAAGGCATGGAAACGTTCATCAATCCCTATGCCCTTGCGCCTCTATGTCCGCCAGTTTTCGTTCACACGGACTTATTCGCGTGCACCCAGTTTATCGTTCAAATACAAGATGCCGGCATAGTCACTGCATTTCTTCAGCTTGTCAACGATGCCTTGAGCCGTAGCTTCCTCTTCCACTTGTTCGCGGACATATCCCCACAAGAAATCTTGAGAAGCCTTGTCTTTCTCGCCCGAAGCGACATTTACCAGGTTGTCAATCAGTTCAGAGACATGGCATTCATGATTGTACACATGTTCGAACACTTCCAGTACGCTTCCCCAACCTTGCGGAACCACATCAATTTTGTCTACCTTTGCCGCACCGCCACGCTTTGCGATGTAGTCTGCCAGATCGTATGCGTGCTGCAATTCTTCCTGAGACTGTTTGCGCATCCAATGAGCGAAACCGTCGAACCCTTCTTTCTGCAAATAGAAAGACATTGAAAGATACAAGTTAGAAGACCACATCTCTGCCGTGATCTGCTCGTTCATCGCGTTTTGTAATTTTTCTGAAATCATAGTCGTAATATTTTAATGAGTTATATTTTAGATTCAAATCTGGTTATCTTCCTACAAAAGGAGTGCCACACGGCAACTATGCCAATTTGTCACGTCCGGAAAGGCTGAAGCATCCGTTCCTTTCCCCAGAAATAAGGAGAAAGATGCAAGCGGTCCAGACACCATGCCAATCCGAACGAGCCGCAAACCGTTATCCCCAACGCCACCATCAGGAACACCAGCCCCGAAGGGTCGAAAGCAAGGAGAGGGACCAGCGCTTTGGACAGCATGGTGAACACCGGAGAAAACACCAATAAGATTAAGGTGTGCGAGCCTACATACGAGGCACCCCCCTTCACCTTTTGGGGCAAAGCCGGATAAACGCTCAGAAGCAGGCTGATTATCAGATAAACGATAGCCGCCCCTCCCAACGTAAAACGGTCGAGATTAGCCGCATCGGCACTCAACCACACCAAAGGCACAATCGCCCAGAAAGAAGGACGGAAGAACGAAGTAAACTCCACGCCCCCACGCCGGACGGCAACTCCCGCCAGGAAATAAAGCGCATTGGGCAACGACACCACCCGGAAACACTCAGCCAAAATGGCATAACATACGCCCAATACAATCAGACGGGACACCACGCCCGGTTTGCCTCGCGGATGAAACACGCCATAATAGGCCACTCCGCAAAG
Source organism: Phocaeicola salanitronis DSM 18170 (assembly GCF_000190575.1). Lineage (NCBI taxonomy): Bacteria > Pseudomonadati > Bacteroidota > Bacteroidia > Bacteroidales > Bacteroidaceae > Phocaeicola > Phocaeicola salanitronis. The sequence goes on from NC_015164.1 coordinate 2,376,959, forward strand.
CATGAAGGTATGCAGATACCAGTAAGGTCCCATCGGGTGCAGGCACAACTTATCCAAGAGCAGCCCGACGCTCAGCCCGTCCACCTTCTCGCGTACCGGCAGGACAGCCGACAGGACGACATACCCCGCCTCCATAATTAAATAAGGTATCAGAACCCACACCATCATCCGCCCGAACTCGTCCGGACGCTTCTCGATGCGCATCAGATACCCCGAAAGAATCAGGAAAGCGGGCATGTGGAACGTATAGACCCATTGCTTCACCCACGGATATTTATCGCTGAAGAAAACCAGATGAAACGCAATCATCAATAGGATGAACACGCACTTCAGGTAATCGATTTCCGCGACCCGCTTGTTCATGGCTTTTTCCATTTAGTTGGAATCCTTTCCGCACTTATTTGCATCAGCTCCTGCACCTACATGACTTGCACCAGCCGGAAATAGAAAGCGATGATACAAACCAAATCAATGACCAATGCCACCACCGACCACTTGATGAACAGTTTCTTCTTCGTCACCGCCCCATACACAATGCCGATAACCGCCGATACCAATATCCCGGCGGCTATCCCCAGCAATCCCTGCACGGCAAGCCCGACAAGAATCAACAGAGCCATGGTTATCAGGATGTTATTTCTCATGTTTATTCAATGCCTAAAATCACATACTTGCCTTAATCGCCTTTATCACCACCGAGGTAAACCCGTCGTGCTCCAACGAGTTGACACCTTTAATCGTAATGCCGCCCGGTGTGGTGACCTTCTCAATCTCCAGCGCAGGATGCGTGTCTTCGTTGGCGAGCAACAGCCTTGCGGCTCCCTCAACGGTCTGAGCCACCATCTTCATCGCGTCTTTCGGACGGATGCCCAGCTCTACCCCCGCCTGCATGGCGGCCTGCACATACTTCAGCACGTAAGCGATGCCGCACGAGGTGAGCGAGGTGGCAGCCGCGAACTGCTTTTCTTCTATCAGCATGGCAAGCCCCATCTCGTTGAACAGGTCCAGCATCGTCTGCACCTGATGGTCCGAAGCGTTCCGCGCGGCTATCAGCGTCATGCTTGCCCTCTCGGATATGGCGGTATTCGGGATTACCCGAAACATCGGCATCTCCGGCTCGACAAAGTGGGCAAGGTTCTCGAAAGTCAACCCGGCGGCAACCGAGACCAGTATCTGAGGCTGGCGCAAGCGCAAAGGCTTCAGCACCTCTTCTACTTTCCAGGGCTTTACCGCCACGATTACCACATCGGCATCCGAGGCTTCGCGGTTGTTCGTGCTCACCCGGATGCCGGGAAAGTCCGCCTTCAGGCGCTCCAGCTTCGGTGTGCTGGGATTGGTCACAAGAATGTCTTGTTCCTGTACATAATGTCCTTGAGCCAATCCGCGGGCGATTGCTCCGCCCATATTGCCGGCTCCGATAATTGCTACTTTCATGTCTGTTATTCTTTTTAGAAACGCAGATTCACACAGATTTCCGCAGATATTTTTTATTCAATAGCTAGAAGCTGTTTTGAATTTATCGTGCGATGATTTGGGATGAGTTTTTGAGGCATTTTCGCTTGTGTGATGAGGAAGATAGCGGGCTATCTGACGAAGAACAGGAGCGAAAAGGACCAAAAAATCGCCCAAAGCACACACGAAAACGGATACATCAAGCCAAAAAAACTTTTTGGAGAAATTCAAAACAGCTTCTAATGAAACCCAATTTCAATCCGTGTTAATCTGCGGAAATCTGCGTTTCCCCACATTATCAAATCTATTTATAATGGTTTCGAAAGTTCCTCCAACGACTTTCCTTCATACTCGCAAATGGTCTGCTTGAACGAATCGGGCAGCTCTACCGGCTCTTTCGTTGCCATATCATAGCCTACCATCACCGTGCGGCACTGGCACTTCAATACCCCGCTTGCCTTGTTGACGGCACGTTGGAGCAGGGTAAAGCTCTTATGTCCCAAGTGAACCACCGTAGTCTCGATATACAACTCGTCCGAGAAAAACACCGGAGCCAGAAAATCTGCATTGATATTTGCCACCACAATGCCTACATCATTCCAGTTCTGGTCTCCAAACACCTCGCGCATGTACGAAGTCTTCGCCAAATCGTAAATGGAGAAATACGACGAATTGTTCATGTGACCATACTGGTCGACATCACTAAAACGAATCTGCACCGGCATCACATGCCTGTATGTAAGTTCTGTTGCCATATCATTTAAACTTTGTTCACCTCAAATATATATCTTTTTTTCCGTAAAACGCAACAAGTGCAGCATTTATTTCTTATTTTTGCGCACAATGCAATGAAATCAACTAATAGACATAAATAATGGAACAGAAATTAAGCAAAGAAACCCTCTGCGTACAGGCAGGGTGGACTCCCAAGAACGGAGAGCCGCGTGTAGTGCCCATCTATCAAAGCACTACCTTTAAATACGATGACAGCGACCAAATGGCACGCCTGTTCGACCTGAAAGATACCGGATATTTCTATACCCGTCTGCAGAATCCCACCAACGATGCTGTAGCCGCTAAGATTGCCGCACTGGAAGGCGGTGTAGGCGCTATTCTTACTTCATCAGGACAGGCAGCTAATTTCTATGCCGTGTTCAACATCTGTGAGGCAGGCGACCATATCGTCTGCTCGTCCACCATTTATGGAGGCACATTCAACCTCTTCGGCGTTACCCTGAAGAAGCTGGGCATTGAATGTACCTTCATCGATGCCGATGCACCCGAAGAAGAAATCGACAAGGCTTTCCAGCCCAATACCAAATGTATGTTCGGTGAAACCATCTCAAATCCCAGCATCAATGTGCTCGATATCGAGAAGTTCGCACGCATTGCCCATAAGCACGGGGTACCTCTTATCGTAGACAATACCTTCGCTACTCCCATCAATTGCCGTCCCTTTGAATGGGGAGCCGACATCGTAACCCATTCTACAACGAAATACATGGACGGTCATGCCACCAGCGTGGGCGGCGTAGTGGTAGATAGCGGCAACTTCGACTGGATGGCACACGCCGACAAATTTCCCGGCTTGACCACACCTGATGAATCATATCACGGGCTGACCTATGCCACAGCTTTCGGCAAAATGGCATACATCACCAAGATAACCGCCCAGCTCATGCGCGACTTAGGCTCAATCCCTTCGCCTATGAACGCTTTCCTGCTCAACTTAGGACTGGAAACCTTGCACTTGCGTGTACCCCGCCATTGCGCCAACGCCCAGAAGGTAGCCGAATGGTTGGAAGCCAACCCGAAGGTGAAATGGGTGCATTATTGCGGTTTGAAGAGTAACAAGTATTATGAGCTGGCACAGAAATACCTTCCCAACGGTTCGTGCGGCGTTATTGCTTTCGGTCTGAAAGGAACACGCGAGGATGCCGTGAAGTTCATGGACAGCCTGAAGCTGGCTTGCATCGTGACCCACGTAGCCGATGCCCGTACCTGCGTGCTCCATCCGGCAAGCCATACCCACCGCCAGCTGAGCGATGAGCAACTTATCGAAGCCGGCGTAGCTCCCGACCTGATCCGCCTTTCGGTAGGCATCGAGAACGTAGACGATATCATTGCCGACCTTGAACAGGCATTGCAAAGTATTTAAATGAACTTTTATTTTGTCATCCTGAGCGTGAGCGAAGGATCTCGAAAACAGAAGCGGATGTACACGAGATCCTTCGCTTTGCTCAGGATGACATTACTTCTTATCACCGGATTTGCAATCCGGCGTGACAAACAAAGCGAGAAAAGATTCTTCATTCTTAATTCTTCATTCAAAAAATTCTTCATTCACCCCATGGCTCCGAACACTTGGTACACCCAACGCATAGACGAAACTTCACGACAACTTTCCCAGACCAAAGCACAGATTAACCGCATCAGCCTGCTGCGTGTCCTGCTCTTTGTGGCAGGCTTTGCCGGACTGATTTTGTTCTATCGCGCCGGCACGTGGGCGGTAGTGCTCACCGTGTGCTGCACGTTCCTGCCTTTCTTCATTCTGGTAAAAGTACACAACCGGCTTTATTTCCGCAAGGAACAATTAGAAACCCAACTCAAGCTGAATCAAGATGAACTGAAAGGATTGGAAGGCGACTATTCGGCTTTCGATGAAGGACGGGAGTTCATCAACCCCGGACATCCCTACTCGTACGACCTCGACCTCTTCGGACGCAAATCGCTCTTCCAAGCCCTCGGACGTACCTGCACACATATCGGGAAACAAACCCTTGCCGCATGGATGCGGCATCACCTGACGGAGAAAGCCGCTATTGAAACCCGCCAGGAAAGCATCCGCGACATGAGCCGGCGGATGGAGTTCCGCGAAGCATTCCGTGTGACCGGTTCCATCAACCGCAGTGCGGATTCCGATGAAGAAGAGATAAGCCGCTGGAGCCGGACTCCTTCTGTCCTGCAACACCTGTGGTGGGTAAAACTCTGCCTTTGGGCTGTACCCGGCATCAATATCCTGCTGCTTGCGCTCGGATTGCTGCATATCCTTTCGCTCAGCTGGTTCGGCATGATGTTTACCATCTTCGTCATCCTCAGCTTCGCGCTTATCCAGCGGGTAACCCTGATACAGGAAAGCTACGGAAAGAAGCTGAAAACCCTGAACCGTTATGCCAAACTGATAACCCTTGCCAAAGGGGAAACGTGGCAAGCCCCTGCCCTGCGTGAACTGACCGACAAGCTGGACATCGACGGACATTCTCCCGCCGAAGCCCTGACGCAACTCTCGAAGGAGCTCGACCGCCTCGACCTGCGCAACAATCAGCTCCTGTATGTCATCTTAGAGGGAAGCATGTTCTTCCAGCTCCGGCAAATCGTGCGCATCGAACGCTGGAAGGCACGCTATGGGAAATACCTCATGGGCTGGCTGGAAGCCGTAGGCGAACTGGACGCACTCTGCTCGCTCGGCACCTTTGCCTATAATCATCCGGCATACACCTATCCGACAATTACCAATCAGCCGTTCTGTTTCCTTGCCCGCAACATGGGACATCCGCTCATGCCCGAAGCCCAATGCGTGAAGAATGATGCCGCCATCCCCTCGCGCCCCTTCTTCCTCATCATCACCGGCGCCAATATGGCGGGAAAGAGCACCTACCTGCGCACCATAGGCGTCAACTACCTGCTGGCATGCATGGGCTGCCCCGTGTGTTGCGAAAGCCTGACGCTTTATCCGGCGCAACTCATCACCAGCCTGCGCACCACCGACTCACTCTCAGACAACGAATCTTATTTCTTTGCCGAGCTGAAACGCCTGAAACGCATCATCGACTTGCTGAACGAAGGACAGGAACTCTTCATCATCCTCGACGAGATACTGAAAGGTACCAACTCAGCCGACAAGCAGAAAGGCTCGCTCGACCTTATCCGCCAGTTCATGCGCCTGAATGCCGACGGCATCATCGCCACGCACGACCTGCTATTGGGCACACTTGCCGACCAGTTCCCCCAACACATCCGCAATTATTGCTTCGAAGCGGATATCAAGGACAACGAACTGATCTTCTCCTACCGCCTGCGTGAAGGAGTAGCACAGAACATGAACGCCTGCTTCCTGATGAAGAAGATGGGGATTACGATTGACGGGGGAGACTAATCCACTTTCATAATCGCGCTATTGATGTTCCGGTCCACATCGTTCTTATCCCGTGAGGTCTTACGACCGAAGTCGAAAGTATAAGCCACTTTCACGTATCCCGTTTGCTGATTGATGCGGCTGGTCTGCACTTGGTTGTACTTGTAAACGCCGTAATCGGCATGTTCCTTGTATCGGGCATGTTTCGTAAACGGGTTTTCCGTTCCGGCTTCCAAATACCAGCCTTTGTGGCTCCAGCTTACGGATACGCCGTAAGAAGCCGGCTTCTTAACCGTTACCAATGAATACATATCCAATCGCTTAGAAGCAGTACGCCCATAAAGATTAAATGCGAAATCCTTTAAGAAATAGTTTACATCTAAGACCCCAAGAAAACCGTTCTGGTTCATGGAAGGTTCCGTTACATGAACATTTAAATATTGCCCTGTAAATTTAGCACGCAGATGATCCGAAAACTTGTAGGAAAGTGCAAGCCTGCCTCCTAAATTATAAGCGTTCGAATTGGAAAGAAAGCTGGAAACAAGCTTATCCCCTTCTATATATAGTAAAACAAAATTGGTTTGCGAAAAATTATATTGAATACCGCAAACAGCCAATGTAGGGGCGTATCGCATACGCCCGGATGCACCAACTTATCCACGTGAACGCTTTCGGGCGTATGCGATACGCCCCTACAGGCAATTTGGCAACATGGGACATTCATTAAAATTATTCAAGCATGCGTTTTGACGAACATAAGTGAGTAGGCCGTTTAACATAAGTAACTCGGACGTTCCACATAAGTGAGTCAGGCGTATCACTTATGTTCGCAACTGCGCATACATCCGCTTTGCCGGCACAGAGCAGTTTCACCCACAGTTTAGATATACTGAAACTACAGTTTCAGCACCTTGAAACTAAAGTTTCAGCATACCAAAACTATAGTTTCAGCATATATAAACTTCTTTGAAACCTAATCTTATCCGTAGATACATATAAATGAAGCTCTTAACACATTAGTATTATTCCCGACGCAGAAGTAGAGACGATGTGCACATCGTCTCTACATACATCCGTTGTGACAAAGTTATATGTTAAATCGAATATCCGCAACGACAATGTTTGTAGAGACGATGTGCACATCGTCTCTACTGCATACTGTATTTTCGCAAACCTATTTTGTAACTGCCGAAAAACGAAGGACGGCTGATAATACACCGATTATCAGCCGTCCTTCGTACCCGAAGCGGGACTTGAACCCGCACAGCCATCACTGGCCAAGGGATTTTAAGTCCCTCGTGTCTACCGATTCCACCATCCGGGCATCCTATTCAAAGAACAAGAGCGGCAAACGAGACTCGAACTCGCGACCCCGACCTTGGCAAGGTCGTGCTCTACCAACTGAGCTATTGCCGCATTGCGGGTGCAAATGTAAGGAGTTTTATCCTATCCTCCAAACATTTCCCATATTTTCTTTCAAAATGTTTGTATTTATGATAACTAATTTCATTAAACGCAGAGACACAGAGGCACGGATTTTTATTTTTATTTGTCGAAGTCAATTGCAATCCGCAGCATCAGCAATGGGTTCGGATTACAAATCCGATTCAGTGTTATTACGCCAGATTACAAATCTGGCGTGACAGTATTTATACATCCGTCATGACAACCATGTAGGGGCAGGCAAACCCTGCCCCTACGGCTGTTAACTTCCTATCATAATTTATTAATCTGTGTAATCTGTGGTGAAAAGAACAGACTCAACGCCCCAATAACGCCTTCTCGGCTTGGGCGACACGCTCGAAATCGAAACCATCCATAACCTGGGCCATCAGGGCTTCGATTTTATCGTTGCATAAGTTCCCGATGCTTCCGGCGTGAGTGTGATGCACCTCCTTGGCATGCGTGAACTTGCCGGCTTCGATGTCCAAGCCTACCTTTTTATAGGCATCACGGAAAGGCATGCCCTCCGCTGCCAGACGGTTGACCTCTTCTACACTGAACATATACAGGTATTTATCGTCATCCAGAATGTGTTCGTTCACCTTGATGCGCTCCATGATGTATGCCGACATCCGCAAGCAGTCCAAGAGTTCCTCGAATGCGGGGAGGAATACTTCCTTGATAATCTGCAAGTCGCGGAAATAGCCCGAAGGCAGGTTGTTCATAATCATCATAATCTGCTGGGGCAAAGACTGGATTTTATTGCATTTGGCACGGGTCAGTTCGAACACATCGGGGTTCTTCTTGTGCGGCATGATGCTGGAACCCGTGGTACATTCGTCGGGAAGCTTGACGAAACCGAAGTTCTGGCAACTGAACATACAGGCATCGAATGCCATCTTCGATACGGTTCCGGCAATACTTGCCAAGGCAAAGGCAACGTTGCGCTCCATCTTACCACGTCCCATCTGCGCATAGACTACGTTATAATTCATTGAGTCGAAACCCAGCAGGCGGGTGGTCATCTCACGGTCCAAGGGGAACGAAGAGCCGTATCCGGCGGCAGAGCCGAGCGGATTGCGGTTGCACATCTTATATGCGGCTTGCAGGAACAGCATATCATCGACCAGGCTTTCGGCATACGCGCCAAACCAAAGTCCGAAAGAAGAAGGCATGGCAATTTGCAAATGGGTATAGCCCGGCATCAGAATGTCTTTGTAGCGGTTGCTTTGCGCAATCAGAACGCGGAAGAGCGTCTCGACCGCCTCAGCTACCTGCTTCAGTTGCTCACGGGTGAAGAGTTTCAGGTCGACCAGCACCTGGTCGTTCCGCGAACGCCCGCTATGTATCCTCTTGCCTACATCGCCCAGCTTACGGGTAAGCATGAGTTCCACTTGCGAATGTACGTCCTCGATGCCGTCTTCAATTACAAACTCACCTTTCTCTGCGGTTGCATAGATTTGCTTTAACTCTTCCAACAGGACCTTCAGTTCGTCGGGCTTCAGCAGACCGATGCTTTCGAGCATCGTAATATGCGCCATCGAGCCCAACACATCGTGCTTTGCCAGGTAAAGGTCCAGTTCACGGTCGCGTCCTACGGTAAAGCGGTCGATTTCCGCATTTACCTGCACATTCTTTTCCCAAAGTTTTTGTCCCATAGGTTTATGAGTTTAAATTAATAAGGAATCATCGCGAGCATGTCCGCCAGCTTCTCTACCCCCTCTTGCAAAGGCTTCGATACCATGGCTTTCATAAAGGCGTTCACCTCGGCACGGATAGTCACCTTCATCTTGGCTTCCGCTTCGCTCACCGGAAGAATCTGAATCCATACGTTCAAGGGGATAGGAGTCTTGTCGCCCTCAAACTTGATGCACTTCATCGGCTCGCGCTCGATGATGCGGAGGGTAAGGCTGATGCCCTGCACTTTCAAGGTCAACGAATCTTGATCGAAAGATAAATCTTCCACCTTGCCTCCCGCCTGCTCTTTCAACGCATCCAGCTTTTCACGCACCGAAGCCAGATTATTCAGGTCGGCAAGTTTGGTATATACCCGTTCCTGCGAATAAGGAACATGTTTCACACTACTTTCAAATTGTACCATACATTGTATCTAATTGAACACAGAATATTATTTACGATTTTACTATTTACGATTTACTATTTCGATGAATTATAGCAGAACAAAATCGGTTTGCGAAAAATACCGCATGCAGCAGAGACGCCACAATGTGACGTCTCTACTAAGAACAGATTATATTTTCGCATTCTGTTTCTGACTGACTATTATAGTAAATAGTAAATCGTAAAATCGTAAATAATTTTCATGCTTTATTTATTTTCCCGTCCAATGTGCCGGGTCTTTTCTCCATGCCTGAAGGATAGGAATATCCTGCTCGTCGATGTAATTGGTCTTCAAGGCTGCATCCAGCACCGCATTGTAATTGGTCAAGGTAACCAGTTCCACTTTTGCCTCTTTGAATGCTTCTACAGAAACATCGAATCCGTATGTGAACGAAGCCACCATGCCGATGACGTTGCATCCGTTCTGGCGGATAGCGTTTACGGCTTTCAGGCTGCTTCCGCCTGTAGATATCAAGTCTTCTACCACTACGACCTTCATACCCGGACGAAGCTCGCCCTCAATCAGGTTTTCCAGACCGTGGTCTTTGGGGCTCGAACGTACATAGACGAACGGGAGGTTCAGTTCCTCTGCCACCAATGCGCCTTGGGGAATGGCTCCTGTAGCTACACCCGCTATTGCATCCACTTCTCCAAACCGTTCCATAATGATACGGCACAACTCCAACTTGACAAAATTGCGCAAGGCAGGATAAGACAATGTCTTGCGGTTGTCACAATAAATAGGGGATTTCCAACCCGATGCCCATGTGAAAGGGTTCGCAGGCTGAATCTTTACAGCTTTTACCTTCAACAATTTTTCTGCAAATAATCTTTCCAAAGCTTTCATAACTTATTATCTGATAAATAACACTTGCAAAAATATGGAAAACCTACGTGAATATGAAATATATAACGACTTTTTTAATAAAAACTTCATTTTGCCCATGCCAATGTCGCCACACTGATACGGATTCCCCCTACCGAAGACAAGGCATCGGCGCAAGCCGTCAGGGTGGCTCCGGTGGTCAGCACATCATCCACCAGCAGGATGTGTTTCCCTTCCAGCAACGCTGCCTGGGGAGCGGTACGGAACAAGCCTTCCACATTCATCCAGCGGGCATACCCGCTCTTCTGGGTCTGCGTCGCATTGTTCCGCACCCGCCAAACCGCGTCCGTACAGACGGGAAGCCCGGTTTTCCGGGATATGCCCCGCGCCAGAAGCTCGCTCTGGTTGTATCCTCTCTGGCGCAAACGGGTGCGGTACAAGGGTACGGGCACCAGGCAATCAATACCCTCGAAGAAGCCGGACGGGAGCAACGCGCTCCCCATCCACTCGCCCATCCGCACGCAAAGCTTCCGCCGGTTATGATACTTCATCGCATACAATACCTGAGCCACTTTCCCACCCTTGGCATAATAGAAAAGCGAAGAAGCGCGCACGATGGGGAAACGTCCCCAAAAGCAACGCTCCATTTCGTTCCCCTCCTTATTATATATAGAGGTGTAAGGCAACGACGCCGAGCAGGCCAGGCACAATCCCTCCTCGCCCTGCATCAGCCTTTTCCCGCACGACACACAAAGCCGGGGGAAAAAGAACTCGCGGAGGTCAGTCCAGATACGCATCGTCCGAAGCCTGATGGATGTAACGCTTCACCTCGTCCAGTGTAAAGCCGCGCGATACGGCAAAGCGAATCAGCTTCATCGCGCATTCATAGTCATTTCTCCCCGTCACCTGCTTCTCCTTTTGGGCAAGCACCTCGCGCAGCATCCGGCTGTACTCGTCCTCGTCAATCTCTTCCAGCCCGGCACGGATATCTTCCGGAGGAAGGCGCTTCAACCTCAGAGCCTGCACAATCTTGTTGCGCCCCCAACGGGCAAAGCGGTACTTGTCGCGCACGAATGCCTTGCAATAGCGTGCCGTATCGATGAACCGGTCTTTCTCCAGCGATGCGAGGATGCGAGCTTTCATTTCCTCGTCCGCCCCCCACTGGCCCAGCTTCTGCTCCACCTCCATGGGGCACCGCTCGGTCTTGGCACAATAGGCTTCCGCCTTGGTTCTCAACTCGTTTTCTGTATATTCTTTCATGGTCGCACGGCTTTAATCATACGGTCGTTTCCCGACATATCCTTGCGCAAGACGATGTCCCGATAGCCTATTCCTGCCAGCAATTCCACCGTTTCCGCCCCGTATGCCTGATTAATCTCAACATATAAAACGCCGGAAGGAGCCAAATGTACAAGCCCCAACCCGGCTATTCTCCGGTAATAGCGCAAAGGGTCGCCATCGGGCACGAAAAGCGCCAGCTCCGGTTCCCAGTCGAGCACGTTCCGCTCCATATCCGCCTTCTCGCGTTCGCGGATATAGGGAGGATTGCTCACGAATATATGTGCATGAGCCTCTGCAGGTATATGCGAGAACACATCCACCTGCCTGAAATCCACACGCACCCGGTTGCGCTCCGCATTTCTCCGGGCTATGCCGAGCGCGGCATCCGAAATGTCCCATGCGCTCACCCTCGCTCCGGGCAGGAACCTGGCCAGCGCAACGGCGATGCATCCGCTTCCCGTACCGATATCCACTATGCTCACCTCCGCCTTGCCCTGAAAATCGGACACAATCCAATCTACCAGCTCGGCGGTTTCGGGACGGGGAATCAAGACACCGGGAGCGACATGAAAGGGCAAGCCGCAAAAAGACGCTTCGCCCGTAATGTACTGGAAAGGCTCGAAACGCTTGAGACGGGAAAGAATATCTTCCAGCGCTGCGTGCTCTTTTTCCGAAAATTCCCTATCTTTGCCATCGTACAAATCGAGGGCAGAAAAACGGAACACTTCAGTGAGGATGCTTTTTGCCAATGCTTTCGCCTCCGGTTCGGGATAGAAGCCGGAAAGCGATCGGACGATATCGATATAAACAGGATGCATAACGATGCAAAGATATAAAAAGTAAAGGACATAAGACCATGACACAAGACGAAAAATACATCAGCCGGTGTATCCAGCTGGCGAAGAACGGGCTATGCAACACCCCGCCCAACCCCATGGTGGGAGCCGTCATCGTATATCAGGACCGGATTATCGGGGAAGGCTATCACATCCGGTGCGGGGAAGGGCATGCCGAGGTCAACGCCATCGCTTCGGTGAAAGACGAGAGCCTGTTGCGCCAGTCCACCCTTTACGTAAGCCTGGAGCCTTGCTCGCACTATGGGAAGACCCCTCCATGTGCCGACCTCATCATCCGGAAAGGCATTCCGAGGGTAGTGGTGGGATGTACCGACCCCTTTCCGCTGGTATCGGGAAGAGGCATCCAAAAGCTCAGGGATGCCGGCGTAGAAGTAAAGGTCGGGGTTCTGGAGCAGGAATGCAAGGACCTCATCCGGCGTTTTGTTACCTTTAATCTCAAGCAACGCCCCTACATCACCCTGAAATGGGCACAATCGGCAGACGGCTTCATCGATGTCCTCCGCCAGGAGGGCACGCCGGTGAAATTATCCAGCCCCCTTACCTCCATGTATGTGCACAAGCTCCGGGCAGAGCATCAGGCGATTCTGGTAGGGAGGAAGACCGCCCTGCTCGACAATCCTTCGCTCACCGTGCGGGAATGGTACGGAAAGAACCCCCTCCGCCTGGTGATAGACCGGGACTTGTCTCTTCCCGCCTCGCTCCGGCTTTTCGACGGAAGCACGCCTACGTGGGTGTTCACTTCGAAAGAAAAAGCCTCCCGTCCCAACCTGACGTACGTCCGGCTGGACTTCGGGCAGGACATTCTTCCGCAAATCGCCCAAGCCCTCTGCGAAAACAAGGTGCAATCGCTCTTGGTAGAAGGAGGGAGCACACTCCTCCAATCGTTCATCGACCGGGGGATGTGGGACGAAATCTATGCCGAACATACCTCCGCGGTACTGGGAAAAGGAGTTCCGGCACCCGCAATCCCGTCTGGAATCCCCGTCGGATACAGCATCCGGGACAATTCCGTTATCGGGCATTGCAAAAAAACGCAGAGCAAAATGCCTGATTCACCGATAAAAAAGTAAAGTTTATCCATAATTTTATATAAAACTTGACATAAAAGTACTTTAGACGAAAAAAACTTTCTACTTTTGCAACTTGTAATGCAAAGAATAGACTGAATAATGAAACTGAAATTCTTATCCATAGTATTGGCAGGCGTGATGATAACCGCCTTTTCGATGACTTCTTGCTTGAATGACGATATAGAACAGGTGACATACACCAACGAAACAAGCATCACCGGATTTTCATTGGGCACCTTGTGGTGTGAAATGGTGGGGACAGCCCAGGACGGGAGCGATTCGCTCTACATGGACACGGTTTCATTCGAAGACTATCCATTCACCATCGACCAGTTGAACCGGACCATCGAGAACCGGGATTCGCTTCCGGTGAATGTAGACATCTCGAGGGTGCTTGTCGACATCAGCGCCGACACTCCTTATATTATATATGGCAAAATCAAGGAAGCGGGCGGAGAAGCTACAGATACCCTTTGGACAAGCACCGACTCCATCGATTTCTCGGTGGCTCCCGCAGAAGGGCTTTCCTTTAAAGTATTGTCGATGAACGGCATCTACGGACGGGAATACCACGTGAAAGTAAATGTGCACAAGCAAGACCCCGACTTGCTGACATGGAGCGAAAACGAGTCGGAAGTTCCCTTCACGGCTCAGACCCTCATCCGCCAGAAAGCGGTTTACACAAACGGACGCATCTATGTGTTCGGGCAAAACGGAGACACGCCCTGCATCGAATATACCACGGTATCTGCCAACGGGAAAGCGAACGGCTGGACGCCGGTTGAGAACGTTCCGGCAAATACCAACACCTATTCTGCCATGGTATGGCAGGACAAAATCTATTTCCTTGCCGGAGGCGAGCTATACGAACTGGCGGACGATGTCCCGCAACTCTCGGCTGACTCGCCTGCCGATATCCGCCTGCAACAACTGCTGGCAAACGCCACCACCACAAACGGAGCGACCTATCTGTATGCCTATACAGAGGATAACCGATGCGTGACCTACGACGGCACAGCATGGAGCGAAGACACGCCGGACACGGCTTTACCCTCGGCAGGCCAACGCTTCTCCTATGCGGCTCTACCCCTTTCGTACAACGCCAATATCGCCCGCACCTTCCTTTTCGGAACACATACAGACAACGCGGGAACCGAATCGGGCTTCATGGCACACCGCCTGACGAACGAAAGCACATGGAATGTGTACGACTACACACAATCGGACACGCTCCGCTGCCCGAACATAGCCGACGCGACCATGATTTATTACGACAAGAAACTATATGCCTTCGGAGGCGCAATCAACAGTGCCCAGCACGAAGACTATCAAGCCCCGTTCAGCACCTTCTTCGCTTCTACGGATAACGGACTGACCTGGAAGCCTGTGACGGAAGACGTGACATTCCCGTCGTCTTCGTTTGCCGGAAAATACGAAGCAGGCTACGCGCTGGGCGAAGGAAGCTATTCGTGCGTAGTGGACGAAAACAACTTTATCTGGATTATCTGGCACGACGGAACGATGAGCAGAGGAAGAATCAACCGGCTCGGCTTTCTTCCCAAGTGGTAAGCAAGAGACAAGACAGACATGCGATACAAAGAACTGATAGACAAATCACGGATACCGGCGCACATCGCCATTATCATGGACGGCAACGGGCGGTGGGCGAAGCAGCGCGGCATGGCTCGTTCGTACGGGCATCAGGCTGGCGCAGAGACGGTACACGCCATAGCCGAGGAAGCGGCAAGGCTGGGCGTCAAATACCTGACCCTTTACACCTTCTCCACCGAGAACTGGAAACGCCCCGCCGAAGAGGTGTCTGCCCTGATGAGCCTGCTGATGGACTCGATAGAAGAAGACACGCTGATGAAGAACAACATCCGTTTCCGCATCATCGGAGAAACGGAAAAATTGCCCGCCGATGTCTTCGAACGCCTGAACCAATGCATTGCACATACCGCGGGGAATACAGGCATGTGCCTGGTGCTGGCACTCAGCTATTCCTCGAAATGGGAAATCACCGAAGCGGTCAAGCAGATAGCCTCGCAAGTGGAAAACCATCAGCTGGCAATAGCGGATATCACCGACCAGACCATCGACCGGTTCCTGTCGACCCGTTTCATGCCCGACCCGGACTTACTGATACGCACGGGAGGCGAGATACGGCTCAGCAATTACCTGCTATGGCAATGCGCGTATTCCGAACTGTATTTTTGCGACACCTTCTGGCCCGACTTCAAGGAGGAAGAGTTCTGCAAGGCAATTTATGACTATCAACAAAGAGAACGCCGATTTGGCAAAACAAGTGAACAACTATTGAAACAATGAAAATAAAAAAGATGCGATACTGTTTTTTTCTGATTCTATTGACCCTGACCTGCATCTGTGTACCGGCGGCAAGCCATGCGCAAGAAAGCACTGCGACAGAAGGCGAGAAACCCGTTATCCTCTATAACGGAACACCCAAGAAGTATGAAATCGCCGACATCAAAGTAGAAGGAGTAAAGAACTACGAAGACTATGTATTGATAGGCATATCAGGGCTTGCCGTAGGGCAGACCATTACCGTACCGGGAGACGACATCACCGGAGCGGTGAAACGCTACTGGCGGCACGGCCTGTTCTCAGACGTGAAAATCTCCGCAGACAAGATAGAAGGGAACAAAATATGGCTCCGCATCGAACTGACCCAGCGCCCGCGCATCGCCGACATCCGTTTCAACGGCATCAAGAAAGGCGAACGCGAAAACTTGCAGGAAAAGCTGGGCAACATGGTAAAGGGCATGCAGATTACCCCGAACATGGTAGACCGTGCGAAAATCATCATCAAGAAATACTTCGACGAAAAAGGCTTCAAGAACGCCGAAATCAATATCATCGAACGCGAAGACCCCAAAGACAAGGAACAAGTGTATGTAGACGTGAACATCGACAAGAAAGAGAAAGTCAAGGTACACTTAATCACCATTGACGGAAACACCGTCCTCAGCGACAAGAAACTGAAACGCACGATGAAGAAAACCAACGAGAAAGGAAAGCTCATCAACCTCTTCCGCTCGAAGAAATTCATCGACGAACGCTATGAAGAAGACAAACAGAAGATTATCGAAAAATACAACGAGCTGGGATACCGCGATGCCATGATTGAAGTGGACAGCGTATCGCCCTACGACGAGAAGACGGTAGACATCTACATGAAGATTTACGAAGGAAACAAATATTACCTGCGCAACATCACGTGGGTGGGAAACACCGTATATCCGTCCGACCTGCTGAACCAGCAATTACAAATGAAGCACGGCGATGTATATAACCAGAAATTGCTGAACGACCGTATCACGAACGACGAGGACGCCATCAAGAACAATTACTACAACAAAGGATACGTATTCTCGAACATCGACCCCGTGGAAGTGAATATCGACGGCGACTCCATCGACCTGGAAATGCGTGTCATGGAAGGTCCGCAAGCCAGCATCAGCCACGTACGCATCAACGGAAACGACCGCTTGTACGAGAACGTCATCCGGCGTGAGCTTCGTACCCGTCCGGGAGACTTGTTCAGCAAGGAAGCACTGGAACGTTCGTACCGTGAAATCGCCCAAATGGGGCACTTCAATCCGGAGACCATCAACCCCAACGTAGTTCCGAATTACGAGGACGGTACGGTGGACATCAACTGGGGACTGGAATCGAAGGCAAACGACCAGGTTGAGTTCTCCGCCGGATGGGGACAGACAGGTATCATCGGTAAGCTGAGCCTGAAGTTCACCAACTTCTCGTTCGCCAACCTGTTCCGGAAGAACGATAATTTCCGCGGTTTCATGCCGCAAGGAGACGGACAAACCTTGACCATCAGCGGTCAGACCAACGGACGTTACTATCAGGCATATAGCGTCTCATTCCTCGACCCATGGTTTGGAGGCAAACGCCCGAACTCACTTTCGGTATCGGCTTTCTATTCGGTACAGACCGATATCAGTAGCCAGTATTATAACTCAGCGGTCATGAATAACTTCGCCGGCCTGATGTCGGGTTGGGGAAATTATTATGGCGGTTATTATGATAACTATGAATCCTTTTATGACCCGGACAAGTCTATTAAGATGTTCGGTGTTTCTCTCGGTTGGGGTAAACGCCTCCGCTGGCCCGATGACTATTTCACCGTAATGGCTGAATTGTCCTACCAACGGTTTATGCTGAAAGACTGGAGCTACCTGTACATCATGTTGAATAACGGACAATACATGAATACCGGTAATTGCAATAGCTTGAGCTTGAACCTGACCTTGTCGCGTAACTCTACCGATAACCCGATATTCCCGCGTTACGGTTCCGAGTTTACCGCATCGTTGCAGATTACTCCGCCCTATTCGCTCTTCAGCAAGCGGGATTACTCTACCTACGGAAAAGACAGCTACGAAGAAGCGGCAAGCATGTATAAATGGATTGAATACCACAAGTGGAAATTCAAATCGAAGACTTATACCGCGTTGATGGATATCCAGAAATGTCCGGTTATCATGACCCGTGCCGAGTTCGGTATCTTGGGACACTTCAACAAGTACAAACGTTCTCCGTTCGAAACCTTCTATGTAGGTGGTGACGGTATGACGGGATATAGCTACAACTATGCGTCCGAAACCATTGCCCTGCGTGGATACGAGAACGGAGCCTTAACTCCATACGGAAGCGAAGGTTATGCTTACGTCCGCTTAGGAGCAGAGTTACGCTATCCGTTGATGTTGGAAAACTCAACCAGTATCTATGCATTAGGATTTGTTGAAGCAGGTAACGCTTGGACACAAGTATCCGACTTCAACCCGTTTAAGCTGAAACGTTCTGCGGGATTCGGTGTACGTATCTTCTTGCCTATGATTGGTATGATGGGTATCGACTGGGCATACGGATTTGATAAGATAAACGGCTCGACACAATATAGCGGAAGCCAGTTCCACTTTATTATCGGACAAGAATTTTAACCTAAAGACCCAAAGATATGAAAAGATTGATTTTCTCTGCAGCACTGCTTGTGATAAGCCTCTGTACGGCACAGGCACAGAAATTCGCGTTAATAGACATGGAATTTATCTTGAAGCATATCCCTGCCTATGAACAGGCAAACCAGCAAATGGAATCGCTGTCCCGACAATGGCAAAGCGAAATAGAAGCCAAAAGCAACGAAGCGAAAGCCCTGTATGAAGCCTATCAGAAAGAAGCCGCTTCGCTCTCCGACGCCCAACGCACCCAAAAAGAAGAAGCCGTAGTGGCGAAAGAAAAAGAGGCGGCAGAGCTGCGCCAGAAATATTTCGGCCCGCAAGGCGAAATGATGAAGAAACAACAAGAGCTTATCGCTCCCATCCAGGACCAAATCTACAACGCGGTAAAAGAAATCGCCATGGCGCAGAACTACGACGCTGTAATCGACCGCGCCTCGGCGCAAAGCATGATTTTTGCCTCTCCCCGCATCGATATCAGCAATGAAGTGCTCTCACGCTTAGGATATTCAAATTAATTTTATACATTTGCAGCCGAGTCCTAAGAAACTACGGAAAGAAACTAATTAGAAACTAAAAACAAATAGAAATTAAAGATTATGCTGAAAAAAATTGCTTTAGTACTCTTGCTCATCGCTCCGATGAGCTTGTTCGCGCAAAAGTTCGCGCATTTCAGATCAATGGACATCATCCCGGTTATGCCGGAATATGCAAAGGCTCAAACCGATATCCAAGCATTGCAGAAACAATACGAGGATGAAATCAAACGCTCGGCGGATGAGTTCAACAAGAAATTTGCTGAATACCAGCAAGAGCAACAGACGCTTCCGCAAAACATCCAGGAACGCCGTCAGAAAGAATTGCAGGAAATGCAGGAAAAGGGCATGCAATTCCAACAAGAAGCACAGCAACAGTTGCAGAAAGCGTATACGGACATGATGGACCCGATTTACAAAAAGCTGGAAGACGCCGTGAAAGCCATTGGAGCAGCCGGAGGATATACGTACGTATTCGACCTGAACCGTACAGACATCCCCTACATCGATGAAAATGTATCGAAAGACGTTACAAACGACATTAAGACCAAGTTAGGCATCAGCCTGACCGCAGTACCGGCAACACCGGCTGCACCCGCAGCGACTGCTCCGGCAAACTAATCCCCCTTCTGTTTATTCACCGCAGATTAACACAGATTCCCGCAGATTAAAACTTTAAATTCTGCGCCAATCTGCGTTAATCTGCGTTTCTGGTTTTAAATATCATGACAACCACAGGACCCATCGGCATCTTCGATTCCGGCTACGGAGGATTGACCATTCTCGCCAAAATACGCGAATTGCTCCCCCAGTACAATTACCTCTATTTAGGCGACAATGCCCGGACACCGTATGGCACGCGCTCGTTTGAAGTGGTCTACGAATTTACGCTTCAAGCGGTACGCAAGCTGTTCGGTTTAGGCTGCCCCCTGGTAATCCTTGCCTGCAACACCGCTTCGGCAAAAGCCCTGCGCAGCATCCAGCAGCACGACCTGCCTCATCTCGACCCTTCGCGAAGGGTATTGGGAGTCATCCGCCCTACGGTAGAATGCATCGGAGCACTGACCCATACCCGCCACGTAGGGCTGCTTGCGACCGAAGGCACCGTCCGTTCCCAATCCTATCCGTTGGAAATCCATAAACTGTATGCCGATATCCGGCTCACCGGCGTGCCCTGCCCCATGTGGGTGCCCTTAATCGAGAACAATGAATTCAATTCGCCCGGAGCCGATTATTTCGTGCAGAAATACCTCGGGCAACTGCTCAGCCAAGACCCGGAGATAGACACCATCATCTTAGGATGCACACACTATCCGCTCCTGTTAGAGAAAATCCGCCGTTACACCCCATCCCATATCCGGCTGGTAGAGCAAGGGAAATACGTAGCGTCCAGCCTCAAAGACTACCTGGCAAGGCATCCGGAACTGCGCACCCGATGCGAAACCGGCGGCACCTGCCAGTTCCTCACCACCGAATCCATCGAAAAGTTCCAAGAGTCGGCAAGCATCTTCCTGCATCAAGAAGTGCAAGTACGCACCGTTACCTTAGAATAAGAAACGTTTTTTTACTTGGGAATCCGTGCCCACACCGTGGGGAAGCTTTCCAGCCTTGGGAATCCGTGCCCACGCCATGGGGAAGCTTTCCAGCCTTGGGAATCCGTGCCCACACCGTGGGGAAGCTTTCCAGCCTTGGGAAACCGTGCCCACAACGTGGGGAAGCTTTCCAGCCTTGGGAAACCGTGCCCACAACGTGGGGAAGCTTTCCAGCTTTGGGAAACCGTACCCACGCTGTTTCCGTAGAGACGATGTGGCATAATAAAATGCACAATTTAATGCCGCTTACAGTATAACATGGCTTTATTGGAGAATTTAAATAGGCTCTTAAAATTACCATGTTGCTTTATTTGTTATATTGCCTTGTTTTACAAACTTAAGAACTTTAGTAGAAGATGAAGAATGAAAGGTACGAGCTGAATAAGAATTTGGCTCAAATGTTGAAAGGAGGCGTTATCATGGATGTAACGACTCCGGAGCAAGCAAAGATTGCCGAACAGGCAGGTGCAGTAGCAGTTATGGCATTGGAACGCATTCCGGCTGATATCCGTGCAGCGGGCGGAGTTGCCCGTATGAGCGACCCGAAGATGATACGTGGCATACAGGAAGCTGTCAGTATTCCTGTGATGGCGAAAGTGCGTATCGGACATTTTGTGGAAGCACAGATATTGGAAGCGTTGGAAATCGACTACATCGACGAGAGTGAAGTATTGTCACCGGCAGACGGTGTGTTCCATATAGACAAGACCCAATTTAAGGTACCGTTCGTTTGTGGAGCTAAAAACCTGGGCGAGGCATTGCGCCGTATCGCAGAAGGTGCTTCGATGATTCGTACCAAAGGAGAACCGGGCACCGGCGATGTGATTCAGGCAGTGACTCACATGCGCAGCATGATGCGCGACATCCGCCGCGTACAGGCACTTGCCGAAGACGAACTGTACAATGAGGCCAAAGAGCTGGAAGTGCCGTTGGACTTGTTGCGGTATGTACACGAAAACGGAAAGCTTCCCGTAGTGAATTTCGCTGCCGGAGGTGTAGCCACTCCTGCCGATGCCGCCTTGATGATGCAACTGGGGGCTGAAGGTGTGTTTGTCGGTTCCGGTATCTTCAAGTCTGGCAATCCCGAAAAGCGGGCGCGCGCCATTGTCAATGCCGTGACCAACTATAACGACGCTAAGTTATTGGCAGAGGTTTCTACCGATTTGGGCGAAGCCATGGTAGGCATTAACGAAGATGAAATCACCCTGTTGATGGCAGAAAGAGGAAAATAACCGGGAAAGGATATGCTGAAAATAGGTGTTTTGGCGCTGCAAGGAGCTTTCCTTGAGCACGAACAGATGTTAGACCGCTTGGGTGTAGCACATTTTCAAATCCGCCAATTATCCGATTTGTCCTGCCCCATGGACGGGCTGATTATACCAGGCGGAGAGAGTACGGCTATCGGCAAGCTTTTGAATAGCCTGGATATGATGTCTCCGCTTAGGGAGAAGGTGAAAGAAGGATTGCCCGTATTCGGTACATGTGCAGGTATGATTCTATTGGCAAATGAAATAGAAAACGACCCGAAGCGCTACTTGCAAGTGATGGACATCTGCGTGAAACGCAATGCATACGGCCGCCAGTTAGGCAGTTTCTTCACACGTGACCTGTTTGCCGGACAAGAAATACCCATGACTTTCATCCGTGCTCCTTATATAAATAAGGCAGGCGCGCAGGTGGAAGTCTTGTCAACGGTAGACGGGCACATCGTAGCAGCACGTGAAAAGAACATGTTGGTCTGCTCGTTCCACCCCGAACTGACGGATGACACCACGGTACATGCTTATTTCATCGAGAAAATGGCACGAAGCAGCAGGTGAAGGAATGCTTCAGTCATTAATTTCTGAAGGGGGCGTCAAACGAACGCTGTTGATGTCCGTTTGAGGCGCCCCCTTAATTTTATATTTTACTTATTTGGAGTATTCCATTTCTTGGTAGTGGCGCAAGAAACATTCATTGTCTGGTCACCGACCTGGATACGGAAGTCTCCTTTTTCCAAAATCCACTTACCGTCATAATCCACGAAAGCCAAATCAGAACCTTTCAGCTTCAATGTAACGGTTTTGGTTTCACCTGGCTGAAGCTCAACTTTTTCGAAAGCACGGAGACGGCGATTGTCCGGTGTAAGAGAAGCAACCAAGTCGCTGCTGAATAACAGAACGCTCTCTTTGCCGGCTACCTTGCCGGTATTGGTTACGTCCACCGTAAACGTCAACACATCATCAGCCGTGAAGTTTGTCTTATCTGCTTTCAGGTTGCTATATTGGTATGAAGTATAACTTAATCCATAACCAAAAGCCCACTGTACGGCTACTTGAGCATCATAGTTATAAGCCCCTTCCATAGGCTTGCCGATGTGTTCGCACGGTTTATAGTCGTACGTCACGAGCGAATTGATTTCCTTGGGGTATGTATAAGGCATCTTGCCGCTGAAGTTGGCTTCTCCACTCATCAGCTGAGCCAGAGCATCGCCTCCATAGTTTCCCGGCAACATGGTGTGAATAACCGCTTTTGCCAGAGGTTCTATATCCGCTAAGATGCGCGGACGCCCTTCGTTCAATACCAAAATAATAGGCTTGCCTGTCTTGGCCAATTCCTTCACCAGATTTTGTTGATTTTCAGAAAGGAAAAGATTGGTCAGGTTACCCGGAGTTTCGCAATAAGAGTTTTCACCGATGCAGGCTACGATAACGTCCACATTCTGTGCTGCAGCTACGGCCTTTTCGATTTCGGGGGCGTTTTCTTCCCACCATAAACCACCTTTCTTGTAAGTGACACCTGCTTCGTAGACGATGTTTCCGGCACCGTATTTAGCTGTCAGCGATTCAAGAATCGTGTTATATTGTTGGGCGCATTCATCAGCTTTGTCGCCCTGCCAAGAATAAGACCAACCACCATTCAATGAGCGCATGGAGTTGGCATTCGGTCCTGTCACCAGGATTTTCTTGCCGGAAGCCAAAGGCAGAATGTTGTCTGTGTTCTTCAATAACACGATGGATTCAATTGCCGCTTGAAGTGCTTTGTCGGCAAATTCTTTCGAGCCGAATTTGGGATAATCCTTGAAATCGTTGTAAGGCTTTTCAAAGAGGCCGAGGCGAAGCTTTAAACGCAGAATGCGGCGTACGGCATCGTCAATACGGCTCATAGGCACTTCGCCCTCTTCAACCAGTTCTTTCAAGAGCGGACAGAAATCCCAGTTGTAGGGATCCATGCTCATGTCAATACCAGCATTGATTGCCAGCTTGATGGCTTCTTTCTTGGAACCTGCGATATGGTCGCGGTTGTAGAGATTCACAATGTCTGCCCAGTCTGTCACAATCATACCGTCCCAATTCAGGTCTTCTTTCAGCCATCCGGTCAACAACTCACGGTTGGCATGGAAAGGCAGGCCGTTGTTCATGGCAGAATTGACCATCAGCGAAAGTGCGCCCGCCTTTACCATCTCGACATAAGGAGCGAAATGCTTCTCGCGCATGTCTTGCTCGGTTATGGATGAAGGAGTACGGTCTTTTCCAGATACTGGTACGCCGTAACCCATGTAATGTTTCATACAAGCGGCTACGTTGTATGACCCTACATGGTTAGGGTCTTCACCTTGGAAACCTAATACAGCTTCTCGTCCCATTTCAGCATTCAGGTAAGCATCCTCACCGTAGTTCTCCCACATACGAGGCCAACGGGGATCGCGACCCAAGTCCACAACAGGAGCATACGTCCAAGGGATACTCCCGGCACGAGTTTCATAAGCCGAAATAGCAGCACCGGTGCGGGTTAGCTCTCGGTTGAACGTAGCACCCATATTGACACCTTGAGGGAAAAGTGTGCCGCCCAGTGTATAGGTAGTGCCATGGATTTGGTCCACACCGTAAATGTCAGGTATGCCGATTACCTCCATTGATTTCTCCTGAATGCGCTTGATAATTTCCTGCCACTTTTCGGGAGTCTGCGCAATGCTGTTGGGTACATTTAAGATAGAGCCTACCTTATACTTGGATACGACGCTATCCAGTTTCGCTTCGTCCATTTGCCAGCCCTTTTGACTCTCAATGCCTTGAATGCGCATGTATATCTGTATCATGACATCTTGCGAGGGGATACCGCCGGAAAGGTCGAATTCCTTTTCGATACCGTATTTCTTCAACACTTTTTCCAATGCCTTGACATCCGGGTTTTTCATGTCAATACCTTCGAAAGGATTGATGCGCTTTTGAATGACATCAATAGTCAGTTCACACATTTGACCGATTTTTTCATCCAAGGTCATTCCTTTCAGAATCTCTTCTACGCGCTGTTCGATTTTCTCGTCGCGCGGAATGGCAGGCGCAACGGTTTGCGCCGCCGCAGACAGGACTGTGCCTGCCGCCATACAAGTTAATATAAACTTCTTCATTTGATATATCGTATTCATTTACTACCTGTAATTATCATTCCAGTGATATAACTGCATCACGGATACGATTAGTAATCGTTCGCCTGTACGATTATTAATCTTACAGCTGTACGGTTATTAATCCTACAGGTGATGCAGTTATATGCCGGCACCTGATAGGTTTTCAGGGCTTAACGTTTTAGTAGTTTCAGTTCTTGTTGTGGTTTAAGTATGTCATTTGCCTTTTCTGTAGAAGCCGCTACGTTGGCCTTCAGCGTAGCCTTGATATCACGTGACGAAGCACCTACCAGGAATTTATATTCACCTTCGGAAACTGTCCACGATGATGTAGCCGCATCAAACGAAGCCAGGTCTTTGGCATTTACCGTCAAGACAATGCTTGCTTTCTCTCCGGGTTTCAGTTCGGCTGTTTTGGCGAAGGCTTTCAATTCTTTTGCGGGCTTGTTGGCCTTAGCCGCATCAGGAGCGGAAACGTAAAGCTGTACCACTTCCTTTCCGGACACTTTGCCGGTATTGGTCACATCAACGCGCACGGTATACAAACCGTTAGAAGCTTCAATAGTAGGATTATCGTATTTGAATGTTGTATAGCTCAATCCATATCCGAATGGATAAGAAACTTGTTTGTTGAAACTGTCGAAGTAACGATAACCTACGTAGATGTCTTCTTCGTAGTCGGTATAATCCACGTTGCGCGTATTGCCTTTTTTCAGGTCTTTGTTGGTAATGTCAATATTGCCTTCAACGTCTACCGGGAAGTTATCGGATGATGCGGCATCTTCAAATTGAACGGGGAAGGTCATAGGCAACTTACCACTCGGAGAAGCTTTTCCGCTCAATACATCAGCTACGCTGTTGCCGCCTTCTTGTCCTGCCTGCCAAGCGCAAAGGATAGCGTCAGGCATTGCTTTCCAGGACGCCGTTTCAATGACATCGCCGATGTTCAATACAACAATCGCTTTCTTGCCGGCTGCATGGAAAGCGCGTGTCACATTCTGCAACAGTTGTTTTTCGGCTTTGCTCAGGTTGAAATCAGCTACCTTCCGGTCCAGAAATTCTCCTGAAGTGCGTCCGATAGTAATCAGGGCCACGTCGTTTTTGGCTACTTGTTCTTGAATCTGCGCTGTTGTCAGCTCCATTTCGACCGGACGTTCATCGGGCATGAACCAAGCTTTTTTCTGTTTGGCTATGCGTTCTTGTTCGGCTTTGATGTAAGTTTCATAGGTATTCTTCAAGCCTTCGTCCACTGTATATCCGGCATTTTTCAAACCGTCCAGCAATGAAACGACATAAGCATGATTGACATTGCCCGAGCCTGTTCCTCCTGCTACAAAGTCATAGGAAGTACAACCGAAAAGGGCCACGTTTTTCACTTCCTTTGCCAAAGGAAGAGCATTGGCCTGGTTTTTCAGCAATACCATACCTTCTGTTGCAGACTGACGTGTAACGGCAGCATGTGCTTTCAAGTCGGGTTTATTGCTATACTTATACCCTTTGAAGTGCGGAGTCTGCAAAATCATTTCAAGGATACGTTTTACATTGGCATCCAAAACAGCAACATCAAGTTTATCTTCATTGACACCTGCAATAATGGCTTCATACTGTTTGTCGGTTCCGGGCTGCAGCATATCGTTTCCGGCTTTCATCTGTGCCACGGCGTCCTTGCCGCCAAACCAGTCGGTCATTACCATGCCGGTAAATCCCCATTCATCACGCAACATGGTATTCAGCAATTCGGGATTTTCGGATGTATAGATACCGTTCAAATAGTTATAGGATGACATTACAGTCCAAGGTTTCCCTTCTTTTACTGCAATTTCGAAACCTTTCAGGTAGATTTCACGCAAAGCGCGTTGAGAGACACGGGCATCTACCCCGGTGCGGTTTGTTTCCTGATTATTGACGGCAAAGTGCTTGATACTGGTGCCTACTCCGTTGCTTTGTACACCGCGCACATAAGCAGCGGCAATCTTCCCGCTTACCACCGGGTCTTCAGAATAGTATTCGAAGTTACGTCCGCATAACGGATTGCGATGAATGTTGAGAGCAGGAGCCAACAAGACATCAGCACCATATTCCAGCACTTCATTGCCGATAGATTTGCCTACGCTCTCTACCAAATCTGTATTCCACGTAGAAGCCAGCAGCGTACCGATAGGGAAGTGTGTACAATAGTAAGTAGCCGTATCACCTTCACGGGTAGGATTGATGCGCAAACCGGCAGGTCCGTCTGCCAGCACTACGGCAGGAATACCTAAGCGTTCGATAGGATATGTTGTTCCGGCAGCACCGGGTACGATGTTACGTGTTTCGCCAATGACGGCACTATCACCTGAGGAACCCGCCATGCCGGTTCCGACAACCAAGTGTGCCTTTTCTTCCAATGTCATGGCACCAATCACGTCTTCGATAGGAGCCTGGCCAAGTTGCGGCGCGCTGGGACCACAAGCGCATAAGGCAGCAGCTACAACGGCTGCCGAAAAGAATTGTTTCTTCATAATAAGTTGTTTTTAATAATTAATCATTCGGTTTTATGGGACGGTTCTTGAGCACATTTTTACTTGAATAACAACGGCGCAAATTCTGTCAGGTAAATGCGCCAGTTGCGCCAGATATGTCCGCCTTCGCTTTCATAGTACGTATACTTATATCCACGTTCATCCAGCAATTTGCGGTATTCGGTATTTGCCTGATAAAGGAAATCGGTCTTTCCGATTCCAATCCAGTAAAGAGCGGGTTTCTTGGCAAACTGTGTTTTCAGTTTCTGGTCGAAATCATCATAGATGGGTGATTGTACTTTTTTGTCTGGCATGATGGCGGCAGAGAACAAGCCCACGTAATTGAACATGTCAGGATATTGTTTGGAAATATGCAGCGAGTGGTATCCTCCCATTGACAAGCCGGCAATGGCACGATTACGCTTGTTGGTTTTCGTACGGTAAGTCTTGTCAATAAACTTCACGACATCGGGAAAAGCGGTTTCGAAAGAGCCTTCCATGGTTTGCGGCAAATTCATGGAAGGAGCCTTGAAGCCGTCTTGTGATTCGCCGGGAGCAGCCTCTTGCGAAGCGTTGCCATTGGTCATTACGACAATCATCGGCTCTGCTTTGCCTTGTGCGATAAGGTTATCCAAGATTTGTGAAGTACGTCCCAAAGCAATCCATGCTTCCTCATCACCACCCATGCCGTGCAAGAGATAGAAAACCGGATAACGCTTGCCGCTGGTTTCGTAACCGGCAGGAGTATAAACCGTTAAACGGCGTTCTTTTTTCAATGTAGGACTATTGTACCAAATGCGTGAAACGGTACCATGAGGTACGTCGTTCACTTTATATAAGTCGGCCCGTCCGCCACCAATCAGAAAGACATTTGTTACGGTAGCCACGTCACGAATCATATAGACATTGGCAGGATCCATCATCTTCAAATCATCAACGATAAAGGAATAGCTGTATAATTCAGGAGCCAGAGGTTCGGGAGTGGTATATTCCCATACACCGTCTTTGCCTTCCTTCAGGTCTGCTACACCCGGTCCGTCAAATTCACCGAAAGGTGTAGTGATTTTCTGTGTAGGCAGGAAGTCTCCTGTTACCTGTACTTTGACAGCCTTGGGAGCTTTCAAGCGGAAAGTCACGGTGTTATCGTCATGTATTTCGGGAGATACAACAGGGGCACCTCCCCACAAAGCCTGCTGGGCGTAAGTCATTACACCTACCAGCAGCATTACGGATAAAAGAAGAATCTTTTTCATTGTCTGAATCTTTTTATTGGTTGTTGTTTTAGTAAATTCATTTGAACAGTTTTGGCGCAAATTCAGTCAGATATACGCGCCAGTTGCGCCAGATGTGTCCGCCATCACTTTCATAGTATTCATACTTGTAACCGTTTGTGTCCAGCAACTTACGATAGTCTGTTACACTTTTGTAAACAAAATCGGTGCGGCCGCAAGCAATGTAATAGAGTGCCGGCTTCTTGGCAAATTGTGTTTTCAGTCTGCCGTCGAAATCGGCATAAGCCGGAACATCAGGATTGCTCTTTGTGTTGGGTGTTCCGGAGAAGAGGCCTACATAATCAAACATATCCGGATAGAGGCGCGAGATGTTGCCGGAATGGAAGCTGCCCATTGACAGGCCGGCAATAGCGCGATGGTGTTTGTCAGCCTTTGTGTGGAAGGTTTTGTCGATGAACTTCACTACATCGGGGAAAGCTGTTTCAAAAGCTCCTTGATTCACTTCTTTCGAGTCTTGAGGAGTCATTGTAGGTACAATGAAACCTTCTTTCGATTCGCCCGGAGCGGCTTCTTGAGCGGCGTTGCCGTTGGTCATGACAACAATCATCGGTTCTGCCTTGCCCTGTGCGATCAGGTTGTCGAGGATTTGCGAAGTGCGGCCCAAAGCCATCCATGCTTCTTCATCGCCACCCGAACCATGCAAAAGATAAAAGACCGGATAACGCTTGCCGCTGGTTTCGTAACCGGCGGGAGTGTATACGGTTACACGGCGTTCTTTCTTCAATGTGGGACTGTTATACCACATACGGCGTACTGTACCGTGAGGCACATCGTTCACTTTGTACAAATCAGCCCGTCCGCCATCAATGATAAAAATGTTGGTTACCGTAGCTACGTCGCGGTTGATATAGACATTGGCAGGATCCAGCATCTTCAGTCCGTCTACAATGAAGGAATAGCTATACAATTCCGGTCCAAGAGGTTCAGGTGTGGTATATTCCCATACGCCGTCTTTGCCTTCCTTCAAGTCGGCGATTCCCGCCGCATCCCATACGCCACGAGGAGTCTGAATAGGAATAGGAGGCAGAAAATCTCCCGTCACTTGTACTTTTACAGCTTTCGGAGCTTTCAGTCGGAAAGTGACGGTATTGTCATCGTGAATTTCGGGGGAGACAACCGGAGCTCCTCCCCATAAAGCCTGCTGAGCATAAGTAGTTAAAGCGGTCAGCAGAAAAAAGGATAAGAAGAATATCTTTTTCATTTGTCTGAAATTTGAATTATTTATTTACCAAAGCATCGGCTAACGAATGGCAAGCATGTGAAAAGTGCAGTGTGCCAATATTCGTTAGTGTGTCCCCCGTCTCGAACACGGAACTGAAGAGGGACTCCCGCCAAACGCATGGCTTGCACAAATTCCATATTGCGTTCCAACAAGAAATCATCATCACCACAGTCCACATACCACTGTACGGTACGGAGTTGTGCCTTGCGGGCATCATCCGCTTCTGTAACGTATTGGATGCAACTATGTTTCTTTACGGCATCGTTTAACAGCGTCATTTTGTCACCCGGTTCTTTAGAGGGTACGGCACCCGTTTCGGGAATATCCATTAAGGCGCTCATGGCATAGGCAGCACAATAAAGTTCCGCGTGACGTTGGGCGTAACTGGTTGTTCCGCCTCCGCCCATCGACAAGCCGGCAATAGCACGGTGTTGCTTATCGCCTATAACCCGATAGGTCTTTTCTATATGAGGGAGGAATTCAGTATAGAAAAAGTCTTCGTACGCCCAACCCGGCATGTTGAAATAGCCATTCCAGTCTCCTGCATACGGATTGCCTCCGGCATTGGGGCTGACAATAATCATCTCGCATGCTTCACCCGATGCCATTAGCTGGTCTGCCACTTCGTTGGCACGTTGGTCGCGGAACCAACCTTCATTGGTGCCGAACACACCATGCAGTAAATAGAGAATGGGGTACTTTTTCGTCGGATCTGCCTCGTAACTCTTAGGCAAGTAGACGGTGTAAGCACGCCAAGCCTTCAATGTCTCACTATAAATGCTATCTGTCATCACTTTACTTTGTGGACCTCCCCAAGGATTTTGTGCAAAGAGAGTAATACTGCTCAATAGGGCGTATAATAATAAGATTGTTTTTTTCATGTGGCCTTGTTAATTCTTTTACCTTAGAAATTACAATGAATGAACAGCCCGCGAGGTCCTCGTGTCCTTATTTATTCGGTGCACGCCTGCACGCGGGCTGTTCGTTAAAGATGTTTTGGTTTAAATGGCAAACTCCATGCGGGTGTTACCATCCCGGATTCTGTTGCATGTTAGGGTTCACATCCATTTCACGCAAAGGAATCGGCAGAAGTTTGTTGCGTTCCTTGAAACCATAATCCGTATTGGTGTACGGATAGGTCAATTCGTGTTTCGCGATGGAAGTAGTACCATCAGGATTAGTTGTCACGCTCCAAGAGAATGACGGGATTTGTTTGCCTTGTTGTCCCAGTACAGTTTCAGCGTCACCCCAGCGGACAAGGTCTTGGTAACGGCAGCTTTCTAGGCAAAGTTCCAAACGTTTTTCATTCTTGATGTCATCCATTGTGACAGCGGTTAAAGGATTCAGATGAGCCCGCTCACGAACCAGATTGATATAAGTCAGAGCTTTGTCTGTTTCCACACCACCTTGAACATGAGCTTCGGCAGCCATCAGCAATACTTCGGCATAGCGCATGATACGCAGGTTATTCCATTGCAACATCTGCAGACCGGGATTATCCGTGATACAGTCATCCTTCAACAGGCGGGTTTTCCAGTAGAAATATCCTTCATTTCCTACCAGTGGGCTGCCACTTGTGTTTACTACACCGATAGCGTTCAACTGTTCGTAGGTTCGGATACTTTGGTTCAGGCGATAACCGTCTACGCCTTCTTCTGCTACAAATGCATCATACAAGCCTTTTTGTGGATTCAACATTCCATAAGAACCGGTAGCAATGAGTTCGGCAGATTCCGTTCCCGGCATGTAGCTCAGTATAGACGAGCGCCAACCAATGTTGATGAATAATTGCGAGAATTGGTTCCATGCTTGTTCGGTGTTATTTACACGATTGATTTCAAAAATAGCTTCGCAACAGTTATTAGTAGCAGCATGTCCTAACAAACCATAGTCGCCACGATAAAGATCGTACTTACCTGAGTTGATTACTTCATCTAAGATGTCGGCAGCTTCGGCATACTTGCCCTGAAAGAGATAGGCTTTACCCAAGAATGCTTTCACGGTTTCTTGTGTAAGATGGATGCCACTTTCCGTGTCATCAACACCGGATTTTGTAGTCAAGGCATTTGCATCAAGGGCTGCTTTATATTCAGATTCGATGAAAGCCCAAGTGGTTTCCGGTGTACCATTGCTTTGACGATATTCATCCGGTGACAACAAGTGGTCTACGATAGGGGCTGTTCCCCATAACGTAACTAGATAGAAGTGTGCCCAACCGCGTGCTGCATGCGCTTCCGCTATGGCTTGACGCATGAATTGAGTATCACCCGGCACATTGGAAAGAATCAAGTTGGCCCGATATATCAATGTATATAATTGGGTATACAGGCTCTGTACCGTAGAGCTTTCTATGTTATAGTTGAACTCGTTCATTTTCTCCAAGTCCACATTATCGTTACGCTGTCCGCCGCCAGCCCAAGCATCGTCAGACATGCCATTCAGCAAGGTAAACCAATTTTGGTGCAGATCACGCCACGAACCATACATAGCAGCCAATGCGGATTCAGTTTCCTCATCAGTCTTGTAGTAATTTTCCGGACCTCCCAAACTGCCGTGCTTGTAAATATTTAAACGATCCTCACATCCGGTCATCAATACGGCCATCAATGCGAGCAGTAGGGTCGACAAATATACTTTTGTTTTCATTGTTATTCTATTTAAGGGTGATTAAAATTCTACGTTAAAACCGAATACAACTTTCTTGGATGTCGGGTAGCCGCCCATATCGATACCCATACCATTGGTTGAGCTGGCAGAAGCTTCAGGGTCGAAGCCCGGATACTTGGTGAAGGTAAAGAAATCATCCAATGAGCAATATACGCGTAAGTTGTTGATGAAAGCTTTCTTCAGCCAGCTCTTCGGTAAAGAGTAACCCAACTGAATTTGCTTAATCTTGAAGAACGAACCATCGAATACAACCGCATCAGACATAATGTAACGTTCCATGTAATTGGCGCCGGCACGAGGTTTGGTGCCGTTCGGGTTATCTACTGTCCAACGGTCATCGTAATAGATTTCCTTCAGGTGGTTAGAGCGGGTCTGGTCAGGACGGAAAGAAGCATTATAGATTTGATTACCTGCCGAACCTGTGCCGAATACCGTCAGGTCAAGACCTTTATAGGCGGCAGTCAATGTAATACCGTAAGTAATGTCGGGGATAGCGTCTCCGATATAGCCCAAATCACCGTCTGAAATAACTCCGTCGCCATCTAAATCCTTGAATGTCGGATCACCTGTTTGAGGATCAATGCCGGCAAACTGATAACCACGGAAATAATAAATAGGATAGCCTTCTTCAAAATAGCTGAGCGGGTAGGTATGGAACTGCGTACCGACAACACGTTGTAAGGATGGGTCAAGATAGGTCACTTTATTTTTCAGCGTAGCCAGATTGGCACGGATGCTGTAACTGAAGTCTTTGATGTTGTCACGCCAGCCCAATTCAAATTCAAAACCTTTGTTTTCTACATTACCTGCATTGATGGGTGATACGACACCTCCTACGATAAGTGAAGGTGTTGTGCCTGTAATCAACAGGTCTTTCGTTGTCTTCTTATACCAGTCCATGCTGAACGTCAGACGGTCGCGCAGGAAGCGGGCATCGAAACCGAAGTTCAACTGTTCGGAAGTCTCCCATTTCAATTCTTCGTTACCTAATGAGTTAGGTGCATAGGCATTGACAAAGTTGAGGGTATTGTTGGTGAAGGGATAAAGTCCTGTTACACTCATGTCTGTGCTGTATGGATAGTTGCTCAGTGCTGCCAAACTACCGTTCTGACCCCAACTGGCACGAACTTTGAGGCTTGTCACATGGTTGCGGATAGATTGGAAGAATTTTTCTTCAGATACTGTCCAACCTGCGGATACAGCGGGGAAATATCCCCAGCGGTTGCTGGCAGGCAACAGAGAAAGATCGGCTGCATCGGCACGAAGTGAAGCCTGCAACAAATAACGTCCTTTATAGTCGTAACCGATACGTCCATAGTAAGACATTTTTGCAGTACGTGTCTTGTCACCGCCTACGGTTTTGGTTGCTGAGGTAGCTCCATAGTTCAGGTAGTAGAACAAAGGATTGTTTTGCTGGATGGCATCTTCACCATTAGCCTGCAGCTGACCACTGACATAATCATAACTCTGTTCTTGATAAGACATACCGACCATAGCCGTAATCGTGTGGGCATCGTTGAAGGTCTTCATGTAGTTGGCAAAGTTTTCCCATTGGTAATAAATCGTAGTGGATGACTGCCCTGTAAGGCTATTGATAAAAGGATTCTGCTGTACGGAGTTACCATAAAATGGCAGGCTGACAGCCGATGAACGGGCACCGCTCAAACGATAACCGAAACGAGAGGTGAACGTGAAGCCGTCGAAAGGTTTCAAGTCGCCATAGATAGATCCGGTTACATTAAAACCGCTATTGCGTGTAATGTTGTTATTCATCATAATGAGCGGGTTGTAATTCTCACCTTCGAAGAAAGCGGAAACGCCATAATAATTACCGTTAGGATCCTGCATCAGGTCATAACCTTGTGCCAACAGATTCTCCATGTTTGCCGGTAATTGGTCAGCAGCATAAACCGGAGCGGTCAGAGGGTCCATCATTAATACAGAAGACAAAACGCTTCCATAAGCATTTTGTCCGCTGACACGGCGCACGTTATATTTTTCAATCTGGTTCGTAGTACCTACCTTCAGCCAAGGCTTGACATTATAATCGGCATTGATGGCAGCTGTCATACGGTTGTATGTATCGTTGTTGCCTACGATAATACCGTTGTTGTCCAGATAAGTCAGCGAGAGGTAATAGTTTCCACGTTCGCTGCCTCCGGAGAAAGCTATGTTATGCTTCTGCATTTTACTATTTTCAAAAATAGCGTCCACCCAATCTGTATCCGTGATGCCGTCCCAATTGGTTTGGATGGTTTCCATAGGAATAATACCGCTGCTGCCGTTTGCAGACTCGGTCATGTAAGAAACATATTCCTGTGCATTCATCAGTTCCGGTATGCGGGCAATAGACTGGGAAGCGAATTGGAAATCATAAGTGATTTTGCTGGAACCGACAACACCTTTCTTTGTCGTGATAAGGATAACACCGTTACCCGCTTCCGCACCATAGATAGCTGCTGAAGCCGCATCTTTCAATACTTCCATAGAAGCGATGTCGTTAGGATCGATTCCGGAGATGTCGCTCAAGCGCACACCATCCACTACATACAACGGATTGGAAGGAGCATTTGACGAATAACCACGTACGCGGATAGTCGGAGATTCGCCAGGACCTCCGGAAGTCGTGATTAATTGAACACCTGCCGTTTTACCTTGCAGTGCCTGTGCAGCTGTTGTAATGGTACGGTTTTCCATGTCCTCGGCCTTTACCTGAGAGATGGCACCTGTCACTGAACTTTTCTTCTGCACACCGTAACCGATAACGACGACTTCTTCCAGTGCTTCGACATTTTCTTTCATTGTAACATTCAATGTACTTCCTGTTACTTGGTGCTCTTCTGTTACGTAGCCCAAGTAAGAGAAAATCAATGTAGCTCCTTGGCTGACTTCTACCGAATAGTTACCGTCAATGTCTGTGATGGTACCGCCGGGAGTGCCTTTCACTTGCACGCTTACACCAATCATGGGTTCACCCAGATCGTCGATTACCTTACCTGTCACTTTCACCGGGTTTTGAGCCATGGCAAAAGGAACGCACATCAATAAGAAAAGTACTGGCAATACCAGCCTTTTCAGTCCTGTGTGTTTTTTCTCTTTCATTTGGATGTTGGTTAATAAAGATGAATAGATAAATTAATTAAAAATGAACAATCCCTTTTTTAGAAACCTCGTGTAGGGAATTGTCGAACAAAATTTAGCAACTCTTGGTCGTGATGATATTTTATTTCACATGTGTTGTCAAATATCATTGTTGCACCATTGTCTGGCGTATAGGTAGGCCATTCCGGTAATTCTTCGGCATTGGGATTGCCCGTGCGGGCAAAATTAGTCCAAGCCTGGCTCATCTTTTCAGCCAAGGTTTGTGCATCGGTACCACCGCCTGTCATCGAAGCATGACACAAGGCATTGTCGAATACGAAAGGAATCTCCATGCAGTGCGTGCTGCGTAAGATTCCGTCCATGACGGGTGATTCCCAAGCAAAAAGATACATGTAAACAGGAGCACCGCCTTGACGAGCTTTCAGCATAGCTTGTTCTACGGCGCTGGGACGGAAGGTAAAGTCTACATCCAACAGGTCCTTAGGCTGAAAATTGGGATAAATTTTGCCAAAGAGGTTTACGAACTCGTCTGTACGTTCGCCGTATTTTTTACGTGTCAGTTCCACGGCTTTTTCTTGTGAAATCGTGCGGAAGGCAGGAACATAAGTTGATGCGGTAAATTCGTGCAGTGTAGTACCTATCATTACTGGTATATCTTTGCTTTGCGCAGGGGCGGCAGGGTCGAAGGGTTGTGCAGGAAGAATATCACCGTCTACTGTAGGTGCCCAGCCGAAAATAAAGCAAGAAGCGTCTCCAGCCTGTTCTGCCTGCTTGCGGACACGTGCCACTGCCTTTTCACCAGCTGACAGTAATTTATTATAAGGTACGCGCGCGAGAGAATCAATGTGCGAAGCGTCCAGTCCTAACTCTTTCACAGTTTCTTCACCAATCATGCGTGAGTATCGGGCTTCCATTGTGCGAAGCATAGAACCGCTTTGTACGATAGCTTTGTGAAATAATCCTTTTGCTGACGGAGTTGCCAGTAAGGTCGAAACCTTACCCCCTCCGCCAGATTGTCCGAAAATGGTTACATTAGCAGGGTCACCGCCAAAAGCACCTATATTGTTTTTTACCCATTGAAGTGCTGCTACGAGATCCATCAGACCGACATTGCCAGACTTGGCATATTTCGGACCGAAAGACGAAAGGTCGAGAAAGCCCAAAACGTTGAGACGATGATTCAGCGTTACGACTACGACATCGTGGTTCTTAGCCAAGTTCGTTCCATCATACGAAGGGAGTTCCTGTCCGCTACCTGCCGAATAGCCACCACCGTGCAGCCAAACCATGACAGGACGTTTCTTATTGTCGTTGACACCCGGTGTCCAGATGTTGACGCGCAGGCAGTCTTCATCAGGGAAACCGTCATCCCAATTAAAGGAAAAGGCAGATTCATCGCTATACCAGCCCATGCGTTTGGCTTGTGGGCAAGTGGGTCCATAAGCACGGCTGCTGCGGATGCCTTCCCAGGCATCGGGAGCCGTAGGAGGCATAAAACGTTCGGCTTTGGCATAAGGAATACCTTTGTAAATATAAACATTGTTTTCAATATAGCCTGCTACCTGTCCGGATGTGGTACGAACTACGCCCTGTGTGACAGAAGCGGTAATAGGAGTAGGAACAGCCGGGGTGTTCTGCTTGTTTGCAGCTCCGGCGGAAAGGCAGGTCAAAAAGGCCAAGCTCAGAAAAGATACGGAAATTGCTGTCCTCATAGCTAATGTTTTTTATTTGGTTGAACAATCGCAAAAATATCACAAGTGGCAAGAACTGCCTTGCCGTTTTCACCTGATAAATATGCCGTTTTGTTTAAATCAGATAGCCGTTTTGTTCAAAGAATAGCCATTCTGTTCAAAATATGTCTTATAATAGTTTTCTGATTCTTTTTTTTCTTAACTTTGTACTCGTAACCGAAAGACAGCAAATATGAAAATTACACATATCCTTCTCCTTATATTATATGTCAGACTGGCTGCTATCTTCACAGCCTGCAAGCCTTCGGTCGACAATATACAGGTAACCGATGCTCCCCAGTATCCCGTTATTGCCAATGAAATTTCAAATCAACAGGTCAATGCTTTTGCTGAGGATGCGCAGGGACATATTTGGATAGGGACTTTCCGCGGACTGAATAAATATGATGCTTATGAGTTTCAGCAATATTATTGTACAGACGACTCGTTAGGACCGCAAGATAACCAAATCAAAGCTCTGTTGCGCGATTCGAAGGGGCAATTGTGGGTCTCCAGTGTCAATGGCTTATCTGTCTACACGGATCAGGATACGTTCCGGCATATCCCCTCCGACCTTATTAATCGGAATGGACTACAGTTGTTGGAGACGCGTGACGGACGCATATTGTTGAATACTGTCACCAGTTTAGGTGTCTACAATCCTGTAACCGGACGGCTTGAGTATGCTATCCGGCGGTTGGTTCCATCCGGGACGTATGCTGCCCAATGTCATATTGATGCGGATAACCGCCTGTGGGTAGCAGATCCGTTAAGCGTCCGTTGCTATGATTCACGAAACTTCGTTTTGCAAGATTCTATTCCGGTAAAAGGATATCCTACACATTATTATTATGATTCGAACGGTAAACTTTGGTTAGCGGGCAATCAAAGTCTGCAGATATTCGATTGCCACTCACGCAGTTTTCAACCTGTTCCTGAAGTTATTTCCAGCCATCCGGTTCTTTCCCGTTTCAATGTCACGCTGATGCATGCCTATGGTAAACATGGATTGTTGTTCAATACAGATTATGACGGGTTGTTTTACTACGATAGCCAAGCCAATACCGTCAGCCGTCAAGGAGAACAAGGATTTCCTTTCGAAGTGCCTGACTTCAATGTCAGCGCTTTTTTTACGGATTCTCATCAAAACTTATGGATTGGTTCAACCGACCAGGGCTATGCTGTAGCTTATCGTTATAAAGAACGTTTTAATCGTGATAACTTTCTGCGTGCTTCCTTGCAACATAAGTCCGTGGTTTCCGTTGCGGCTGATGGCAATAAAACCTTATGGATAGCTACTTTGTCTGATGGATTATACAGTTACAACCTGAATTTGCAAAAAATAGAGAAGGTTGTTTTGTCTGGCTACCTCGGAAAAGGCAACTATATGATATACGCCAATCAAGTATTAGCAGACGGCGAAGGATATATTTGGCTGACGACAAGGAATAATGAGGTACTGAAATGTATCCCGGCTCAAAACCGTTTGCAGGTTGTTATGCGTTACGATGTGTATTTGCCAATGTCTATCGCACGTGACAAGCAAGGCAATATCTTGGTGGGTACTGCCACTTCTTATGTCTATGTATTGCGTCCGAATGAAAAACATTTCACGCCGATACAAGTCTTCAACGGCGGTTTTACTTTTATTCCCGGACTATTGCCGCTGGATGATGGAACAGTGCTGGTAGCTGCTTTCGACCAGCCGCTTGAGTTGTTGAATCCAGTGACAGGCGAAGTAAAGCCATTGCCCGTTCATAAAGGAGATATGGAACATTGTATCCGTCGTTCTCTTTTTGTTCCTACAGCCCTTTTCCGTAGTGCGAAAGGGGATATTTGGATAGGCACTGTCAGCAACGGGTTGTTGCATTATACTCCTTTTACCCAGCGTATAGAGGCTTTGGAAGGAACAGCCTGTACGGATATTTCAAGTATCGAGGAAGACCGGGAAGGCAATCTTTGGATTGGCACACAGCATGGACTCAGCCGGTTGGATGTCCGTACACAGCACTTTACGAATTTCTTTACGGATGATGGCATTGGAGGCAGCCAGTTCTACGACCGCGCTTCCTGCCATTTGCCTGATGGTACTTTGGCTTTAGGGGGTACACATGGATTGACATTTTTCGACCCTTTGGCTACCACACCTAAGCGTAAAGTGCCTTTGTTGTTCGAAAACCTGAAAGTACATAATCGTCTGATACGTCCGGGCAGCAATGCTTGTATCGAGCGGCATTTGTCTTATACGCCAGATATCCGTTTGAATTACAATCAAAATGGATTCAGCATTTCTTTTGCAGCTTTGGACTACAACGAATTTGAGCGTATAAACTATCATTATTTCCTCGAAGGTTTCGACCATTATTGGATTGATGCCCGTCATAATCGGGAAGCTTATTATGCGAATTTGCCTGATGGCACTTACACTTTCCATGTCCGTGCTTCAGGCAATGCCCCTGACTCTTTTCAGGCGGAGAGTACTGTCCGTATTATTATTCGTCCTGCTCCATGGAATACATGGTGGGCTTGGTCGCTTTATTTGCTGGCTGGCGTTTTGTTGATAGGTTTCTTTGTGCAAAGTCTTCGCCGTATCCGTGCCGAGAAAGCGGCTATCTGCCGTGCCGAGCAAGAGAAAGAACAGGAGCAACGCATCAACCGAATGAATATGAGTTTCTTTGCTAATGTGTCGCACGAGTTCCGTACGCCGCTTACAATGATTGCCGGACCTGTCCGCCAGTTGTGTGAGGCTCCCGATATTACGGGCGAAAATAAAAACCTGTTGGTCATTGTATGGCGTAGCGTGGAACGTATGTTGCGGTTAGTTAATCAAATGATGGACTTTAACAAGCTGGAAAACGATGCGTTGAAGCTGAAAGTGCGTCCGGCAGACATTGTGGGTTTTTTGCGTCACATGACGGATGTTTTCCGCATTAATGCTGGCGATAAGGGCATTAACCTGATTATTACCGGTCTGGAAGACAGTTATACGCTTTGGCTGGACGAAGACAAAGTGGAGAAAATCTTCACAAACTTAATGGGGAACGCCTTGAAGTTTACTCCGGCAGGTGGAAAGATACGTGTGTCTTTCGATGTCATTACGCGGGCGAAAGCTGCCAGCCTGTTCCCTTTGACTGTTTCCGATTGTGATACACAATGGGTTGAGATTTGTGTCTCTAATACTGGGCCAAGTATTCCGCCTGCCCAGCGTGATAAAATTTTCGAACGATATTATCAGGTGAATGCGCCTGATGGTACAGGCAAATACAACTATGGCACAGGTATCGGTCTGTATTATGCCCGAAACCTTGTCCGTCTGCATCATGGATACATCAAAAATGCAGATCCCGATGAAGGTGAAGGTACACAGTTTATTTTTATTCTGCCGGTCAATGCTTTGTCTTATACAGATGAAGAACGTACTTCCAATCACGATGAGCGTCAGGAAAAGGCTTTCCCTTTGCCTGAAACTGTAAAAGCGCAAGCACAACCCAAAGAAGACACGGCGGAACAAGACAACCTCCAGACGTTGTTGGTTGTGGATGACGATACTGAAATAGCCCACTACTTGCGTGCGTTGCTTTCTCCCTTTTATCGGGTCATTTGCCGTTTCAGTGCAGATAGTGCGCTTCAGACCATGCAGGAAGAAGCTCCGGATTTGGTTTTGAGCGATGTTGTCATGCCTGGCAAAGACGGGTATGCTTTTTGCCGTGAAATCAAATCTGACCTGCAGTTATGCCATATTCCTGTTATTTTGCTAACTGCCAAGTCTTCGATGGACGAGCAGGTGAAAGGGTTGAATATCGGTGCAGATGCTTATGTCACTAAACCTTTCGATCCTGATTACTTGTTGGCTCTTGTCCGTTCACAGCTGGACAATCGGGCTAAAGTGCGCAGTTTGCTGGGGACAGTCACACAGACGGATGCCCAAACACAAGACATGTTGTTGCCTCAGGATGCATCCTTTATGACAGATCTTTATCATTTAATGGAGAACGAATTGTCGAACCCCGAACTGGATGTTGCCCGCATGACGGATGTATTGAAAATGTCACGTACTAAGTTCTATTATAAAGTAAAAGGATTGACAGGTGAAAATCCCAGCACTTTCTTCAAGACTTATAAGTTGAACCGGGCTGCTGAGCTGATAGCTGAGGGGCGGTATACGATTGCTGAAGTTGCCGATATGACAGGGTTTAGCACTCCTTCACGTTTCACTAAGAACTTCAAAAAGCAATT
Organism: Phocaeicola salanitronis DSM 18170; assembly: GCF_000190575.1. NCBI lineage: Bacteria > Pseudomonadati > Bacteroidota > Bacteroidia > Bacteroidales > Bacteroidaceae > Phocaeicola > Phocaeicola salanitronis. Next base: position 2,418,406 of record NC_015164.1, read on the forward strand.
TGGCGTTGTTCCCAGCGAGTATAAAGGCAAGCAAAGCAAGTCCTGAAAGGTGGCTTTTTGTGTTGTGGAAAAATTAAAATGAAAGTCCGCATTCAGCCAATACATCTCCTTTGAAAATGAATATATACTTCATGTGCGGTTGAATATATACTTCATCCGCCTATGAATATATACTTCAGAGGCAAAGTAAGTACTACTGCTTTTTTTGATGCAGACGGGTTGGCAATTGCGGGCATTTAAAATTAAAATAATATGAAAAAATAAATGAATCATGACAACGAATGCTGAAAAAGTGTAATTTTGTGGCGTAAAAAAACAAGGGCATGCTTCTTGCGTTTGCATTCAAGGGGTTGGGTGAAAACTATTCATGAATAATTATTGAGTTTAATATATAATTTATGAGAAGAAGCATTTTTCTAATTTTGTGCTTGTGGTGCACATTACATGCTTTCGCACAAAGCCTGACCGTAACAGGAGTTGTTTTAGACAATACCGGACAGACGGCCATAGGTGCTACTGTGGTGGAAGAAGGGACTGAAAACGGGACAATCACGAATTTGGACGGGCAGTTTACGCTGACTGTGGAAAAAGGAAGTACATTGTCTATCAGTTATGTAGGATTTGCTACGCAACATGTGCGTGTCACAAGTGAAAGGCAATTGAAAATCGTGTTGGAAGAAGATTCCGAACTGTTGGACGAAGTAGTCGTAGTAGGTTATGGTGTCAAGCAGAAGCGTTCCACGATGACTACGGCTATTTCGAAAATGGACCAGAAAGTCTTGCAGAACGCAGCTCTTTCTAATGCGGCACAAGCCTTGCAGGGTACTGTCAGCGGCTTGCGTGTAACGAATACTTCCGGAGCGCCGGGAAGCGCGCCTACCATCGTATTGCGTGGCGGGGCAGGAATAGAAAGCGCAGGTTCCCCCTTGGTGGTAGTCGATGGTGTAGTCCGTTCCATGGACGACATCAACCCTTCCGACATCGAATCGATTCAGGTATTGAAGGACGCCGCTTCTACAGCGATTTATGGAGCCCGTGCCAATAATGGCGTGATTCTGGTGCAGACGAAGAAAGGGAAAGCCGGACATACCCAAGTCTCTTATAAATTTAAAGGAGGCATGAACTTTGCCCGTAAAGGTTACGAATACATGGATGCCGAGAATTACATCCGTTTCGGACGATTGGGGCGCATGTACTCGGGCGGAAGCATTACGGATATCGACAATACAAGAGGATACGGTGCCGTATACGGCGCCAATAACCCTGACCAGTATGCAATCCGCTATTTGGACGGGAACGAGAACTTGTTGCAAGAAGGTTGGAAACAAATGACCGATCCGGTAACAGGCAGGCAAATCGTATTCAAGGATTACGGGACTACCCTGCGTGACGAGGTGTACAAAGACCCTGCTTTTACACAAGACCATTACCTGAGTTTTAACGGGGGAAGCGAGAAAGGTACTTTCGCCGCTTCGTTAGGATATTATTCTGAAGACGGAACGGTGAAAGGTACGGAATACCGCCGGTTCAGCGGTACATTGAACGGGAATTATAAGGTATTGCCCATCTTGAACATCAAAGGAGGAGTAAGTTTCTCTACTTCTACGGCACCGGAATTATATTACGACGACATGGCAGACCTTTTCGAGCGTATGCGGAGCATGGAACCTACGTGGAAACCTTTCTTCGACGACGGCTCGCCAAACTATGGCTACGGTAAGCGTGACGGCAATCCGCTTTATTGGCTGGACAAGCTGACGAACAAGAATAATACCCGCAAGACGACGCTGAATATCGGTGCCGACCTGGAACTGATAAAAGACAAGCTGTTCTTGCGCGAGAACAGTTCGGTTTATTATGAAGACTATACAAGGGAATTGTTCGATAAGGAATACCGTGACTATTGGAACGTGAATACAGAACGGAAGGCTTCGTTTGACTATCAGCGTACCATTCAGCAACAGCATAGCGTGCAACTGGAATATACCGATACTTTCAGGAAAGACCATAATTTCTCCGCCATGTTAGGAGGTGAATATTTTGAGAATCAATATACCGAATACAGAGGAAGCGCTCAGGGAGCGCCTTTTGATGATATTCCTACACTGAATGCATCGGGAAACGAAAATATGACCGCTTATTCATACTGTGAAGGATACCGTATCGCTTCGTTTTTCGGCAGGGTGACTTACGATTACAAACGCCGGTATCTGTTTACGGCTGTAGCCCGATACGATGGCATTTCCCGTTTGTCCGACAACCGCTGGGGATTCTTCCCGGGCGTGTCTGCCGGTTGGAATATCCACGAAGAAGCTTTCTTCCACGACAGTCCGCTTGCCAGCGTGATTTCTACGTTAAAGCCTCGTATCTCGTACGGTATCAACGGAAACGTGAACGGCATCAACAATTACGATGTCTACGGACTTTACGGACAAGCCAGCGGCACGCATCCTTATAACGGAGTGAACGGCATCCTGAATACGGCAGTCATCAATTCGCAGCTGCGATGGGAAAAGAGTAAGTCTTTCGAGGCGGGTTTGGACCTCGGTTTCCTGAACAACCGCTTCAACCTGATTCTGGACTATTACAACCGCACCACATCCGACCTGCTGACCGACGTGAACCTGCCGGGATATACAGGCTTTGATTCGTTCAAGACCAATTTGGGAACCTTGCGCAACAGTGGTTTCGAGGTGGAAGGCAACTTGAACCTGATAACCAACCCGAAGGGATTCAACTGGAATTTCTCTTTTAACGCTTCGTATGTGTTCAATAAGATTGTGAAATTGCCCGATAATGGCAATGAGAACAACCGTCAGGGCGGATCTCAAGTTTGGGACCCGGCATCTCAACAGGTCATTTGGGTAGGAGGATACCAGGAAGGTCATACGTTGGGCGATATTTATGCATATCAGCAGGTAAAAATCTTGAGAGACGAAAGCGAAGTGGCGCAATTGGCAGGAAACCGTATGGATATGATTGCAGGACTGTACGGGCCGAATGTCAGCGAGGCAGACCGCCAACGTTACGGACTGACCAAGCCGATTGAAGCCGGCGATGTGCTTTGGGCAGACTTGAACGGCGATAATGTCATTGACCAGCTGGACCGCGTAAAGGTCGGAAACATCTATCCGAAATGGACCGGCGGCTTCAGCACTACCCTTTCGTATAAAAATGTCTCGCTTTACGGGCGGTTCGACTTTGCAGTCGGGCATACCATCTTGAACATGGTGGCGATGCGTTCTATCGGGCAGTCGGTCGGATTCAAGAACATCATTGCCGACGGGCTGGATTGCTGGACAAGCGAAAATCCGGATACAGACCTGCCTAAGTCATACTACGATGATTCCACCAATAAGAAGAACCTTTACCGCGATACGGCAGGAAGTGACATTACGAGCGTAGACAACCGTAGCTCCCGTTTCTATGAAAAGGGCGACTATTTGGCTTTGCGTGAATTGACATTGAGTTGGAAGCTGCCTGAGAAATGGGTTTCCAAGATTCATAGCACCGATGTTTCATTGTATATTACAGGGCAGAATCTGTTTTACATTACGGGATATAGCGGCACGTCTCCCGAAGCTCCGTTGGTTTATCCGGGAGTCGATACCGGACGTTATCCGACTCCGCGTACCGTATTGGTCGGTGCGTCTATTTCATTCTAACTTTAAAAAACGTATGATGATTATGAAGAAAACAATACAGATGTCAGTTTTGGGCGTGATAGCGGCATGCTCATTTAGCAGTTGCCTGGATATGACCCCAATCAGCGAAATTACCGATGAAAATATGTGGAAAAACGAAGGGCATTTCACTTCCTTCATGTATGGCATACACAGCCGCTTGCGTGATGCCGATGCGCAAAATCTGTTTATGTTGGGCGAATTGCGTTCGGACATTTACAATACAGGCATCGGCTGGACGGGCGAAAGCAATCAGGTAGAAGAAATCACTTCCAATACACTGACCGAAGAACGTCCGGGCATTGAGAATTACGGCGGACTGTATTACAATATCAATCAAATCAACCTGTTTCTCTCACGGGCTGAAACCACAGACTTATTAAGTGAAGCCGACCGCAATTATTACTTGGGCGAAGCGTATGGGCTGCGTGCCTTCTATTATTTCCATTTATTGCGCTCGTGGGGCAATGTAGTATGGAATGCCGACCCCAGTTTAGGTTTTGAAGTAGGCAACTTGGAGCGTCCGGCTACGGATGCGTCAACCGTAATGCAGTATATCAAAGACGATATCGCGTCATCTGAAACAGCTTTTGGAGACGATTATTCGTTCCGTGCCGGGCGTTCGTTGTGGTCGAAGGCGGCAACACTGACTTTAAAAGCGGAAGCTTACCTTTGGTCCAGCAGGCAAATGAATGGCGGAACGGCTGATGCACAGACAGCTTTAGAGGCATTGAACGATGTGCAGACGCATATCTCGCGTACAGAATTGGATTTGCTGCCCGATTTTGCCTCTGTGTTCGATTACGAAAATAAGGGCAATAACGAAATTATCTTCTCGCTGCATGCGGCTTACAACGAGGCGGATTTGTTTAACGGAGAATGGCGCAACCGCATGGTGCCGCAACAGACCACGTTGAGCAGTTATTACGAAAGCGATGGTTCGCCCATCAGCCTGAACTTTAACGGCAATGTATATTATCCGCTCCGCGAAGAACTGTACAGCCAGTTTGATGAAGCAGACACACGCTTGAGCGGAACATTGCGGGCTGTTTATAGCAAAGACGAATCAGGAACGGTTGCATACGTCGGTTGTTTTGCTTATAAATTCCGGGGCATGACACCTGCCGGCGCTTCATACCGGGAGTTTTGCGACGATTACCCCATTTACCGTTATGCCGATGTGTTATTGCTGAAGGCAGAGGCGAAAGCGGTGCTTGGCAGTGACCCTGCAGAAGAAATCAATCAGATTCGTCAGCGGGCGTATGCCGGAGCGTACGAGGAAATGTCAATGGGTTATCCGCATCTGGCAGGAGACAACGAAGGAATCAACGAAGTGCTTTTGCGTGAACGTTTGCGTGAGTTTATGTTCGAAGGAAAACGCTGGTACGACCTTCGCCGTTTCGGACAAGAATACGTCATGAAATATTCGTCCTTGCAAAACCCGGGCCATTTGCTTTGGCCCATCGATACAGACACCATGACAGATAATCCGGCATTGACACAAACACCGGGATACGAATAAGTTTGTGAGTTTTTAAGTTTATGAGTTTTTGAGTTTATCATATTGTTTGTATATTCGCAATTGGATTTTTACCACAGAGGACACAGCGTTTTTCTCTAAAAAAATCATTCCTGTATGATACTCTGTGCCCTCTGTGGTAAAATCCAACAAAACTCACAAACTTAAAAACTCAAAAACTCATGAAACACGTATTAATCGCAACCCTGCTTCTGCCCCTGATGGCGTGCGGAGGAGGACAAACACAGGCAACCGCCGAAGTTACCCAAGACAGTGTAAAGAATCAAGTAGTGGAAACCATCATGACACGCCGCAGCATCCGCCAGTATAAGCCGGAAGCCGTAGCGCGTGAGAAGATGCAGACGATTGTGGAATGCGGCATCAATGCGCCCAATGCCATGAACCGCCAGCCGTGGGAAGTCCGGGTAGTGGATAATCCCGACTATATCAACGGTGTGACCGAATTGTATAAAAAAGCCAATCCGAAAGCTGCGGCAGATTCTACTTTCCGCAATATGTTCCGCAATGCTCCGACTGTAGTCTTTATCGGACACGATAAGGAATCGGAAAGTTCTCCGTTCGATTGTGGGCTGATGGCAGAAAACATGATGCTTTCGGCATGGTCAATGGGTATCGGCAGTTGTTGCTTAGGAAGTCCGGCACGCTTTATGAAAAGTCCCGAAGCCGCAGAATACCTGAAGAAGCTGAACTTCAGCGAAGGCTACGAATTGCTTTACTGCATCGGTTTCGGCTATCCCGATGAGGCTCCCGCAGCCAAACCGCGCGAAGCAGGCAAGATTCAGTTTATCGAGTAAATTATCTTCTCCGCCGCATAAGCTTATCCTTTTTCGCCATTGAATGCGGCTATACAATGGGCATAAAAAATGGGAGAACGCTTTCTCCCAACCTTGTTAACCTTAAATCTAATACTATGAAAAAAATCACTTTGCAAATATAGTTATTCCGTTTGATTCTTCCAATATTATACAAGGATATTACAAATAGTTTAAAATTCTTTTGCATAGGTGCAACCCCTCCATACCGCACACGTCATAAGTTTTGATGAATATCCGCATTTTTCCCAATTGCCCTGTAGGGACATTCATAAAAATTCTTCATAAAAAAGCGAGTTGACAAGAAGACTTGGATTTAAATCCTTATCAACTTGTCAACTCGTCAACTATCCAGTGCCTAGTACCTAGTCAACTGGTACCTGGCACCTAAAAATCATCAGTCTTTCAGTTTTGCCTTGATAAAGTCGCGGTTCAAACGAGCGATGTTGCTGATTGAAACGTTCTTAGGACATTCAGCTTCACAAGCACGGGTATTGGTACAGTTACCGAAGCCCAGTTCGTCCATCTTGGCAATCATGGCTTTCGCACGGCGCAAAGCTTCCGGTTTACCTTGCGGCAACAGATTCAGCTGGCTAACCTTTGCTGATACGAACAGCATTGCCGAACCGTTCTTACAAGCAGCTACACATGCGCCACAACCGATACAAGAAGCAGCATCCATCGCTTCGTCAGCCACTTGTTTCGGAATCAGGATAGCATTGGCATCCTGAGGAGCGCCTGTACGTACACTGATGAAACCACCAGCCTGCATAATCTTGTCGTAAGCCGTACGGTCTACCATCAAGTCTTTGATAACCGGGAAACCAGCCGAACGCCACGGTTCAACGGTAATGACATCGCCATCGTGGAAACGGCGCATATAGAGCTGGCAGGTAGTAGCACCTGTTGCAGGTCCGTGCGGATGTCCGTTAATATACAGAGAACACATACCGCAGATACCTTCACGGCAATCGTGATCGAATACTACCGGTTCTTTACCAGCCTCAACCAACTGCTCGTTCAAGATATCCAACATTTCCAGGAACGAAGTATCGCCCGGGATATCTTTCATCTGGAATGTATCGAAATGACCTTTTTCCTTCGGTCCGTTCTGACGCCAAATTTTCAGCGTAAATGATATATTTTTGTCCATTTTACTTAGAATCTTTAATTGTTTAACTTCACAGATTAGCTCTTGTAGTTACGAGTCTGTACCTTAATAGCTTCGTAAACCAGCGGTTCCTTGTAGAGAACCGGAGCTTTATCATCCGAGCCTTGGTATTCCCAGCAAGATACATAGAAATAGTTGGCATCATCACGTTTGGCTTCGCCCTCTTCGGTCTGATATTCTTCACGGAAGTGACCGCCGCACGATTCGTTACGGTTCAATGCGTCGTATGCAATCAGTTCACCCATGGTGATGAAGTCGTTCAAGCGGATTGCCTTATCCAATTCTACGTTCAGACCTTCTTTCTTGCCCGGAATGAACAAGTTGGTTTCGAATTCCTTGCGGATATCTTTCAGCTTCGCAAGAGCAGTCTTCAGTCCGGCTTCGGTACGTCCCATACCTACGTATTCCCACATGATGTGGCCCAGTTCCTTGTGGATAGAATCTACCGAGCGTTTGCCCTGGATTCCCATCAGGTGGTCAATCTTAGCCTGGACAGCCTTTTCTGCTTCCTCAAATTCCGGCAAGTCGGTAGAGAAGCGGGGAACAGTGATTTGGTCTGCCAGATAGTTCTGGATGGTGTAAGGCAATACAAAGTAACCATCTGCCAAACCTTGCATCAAGGCAGAAGCACCCAGACGGTTTGCACCGTGGTCGGAGAAGTTACATTCGCCGATAGCAAACAGACCCTTAATGGTAGTCTGCAATTCGTAGTCTACCCAGATACCACCCATGGTGTAGTGGATAGCCGGATAAATCATCATCGGGTTGTAATATTTCACGCCGTTGATTTCGTTTGCCAATTTGCCCGGGTTCACATCGGTGATTTCTTCGTACATATCGAAGAGGTTGCCATAACGCTGGCGCACTACATCCAATCCCAAACGTTCGATACTTTCAGAGAAGTCGAGGAATACAGCCAAGCCGGTATTGTTGACACCGAAACCGTGGTCGCAACGTTCCTTAGCCGCACGGCTGGCAACGTCACGCGGAACCAAGTTACCGAATGCCGGATAACGGCGTTCCAGGTAATAGTCACGGTCTTCTTCCGGAATGTCACTGCCTTTCTTGGTACCAGCCTGCAAAGCCTTGGCATCTTCCAGCTTCTTCGGAACCCAGATACGTCCGTCGTTACGCAACGATTCAGACATCAAAGTCAACTTAGACTGCTTGTCGCCGTGTACCGGAATACAAGTCGGGTGAATCTGCACGTATGCCGGATTAGCGAAGAACGCACCTTTACGGTAGCAAGCCATTGCAGCCGAGCAGTTACATGCCATCGCATTGGTAGACAAGAAGTAAGTATTACCGTAACCACCGGTAGCGATAACTACAGCATGTGCAGCAAAACGTTCCAGTTTACCGGTTACCAGATTCTTGGCAATGATACCGCGGGCACGGCCGTCGATGATTACCACATCTTCCATTTCATAGCGAGTGTACAGCTTGACTGTGCCTGCACCTACCTGACGGCTCAATGCCGAGTAAGCACCCAACAGCAACTGCTGTCCGGTCTGTCCTTTGGCATAGAATGTACGTGACACCTGTGCTCCACCGAACGAACGGTTTGCCAGCAGACCTCCATATTCGCGTGCGAAAGGTACACCCTGAGCCACGCATTGGTCGATGATGTTGTTCGAAACTTCAGCCAAACGATAAACGTTTGCCTCACGTGCACGATAGTCACCACCTTTTACAGTATCATAAAACAGACGATATACAGAGTCGCCATCGTTCTGATAATTCTTTGCAGCATTGATACCACCTTGAGCAGCGATAGAGTGAGCGCGGCGCGGAGAATCCTGAATACAGAAGTTAAACACACGGAAGCCCATTTCGCCCAAAGAAGCGGCTGCAGAAGCACCTGCAAGACCGGTTCCTACCACGATGATATCCAAACGACGTTTGTTGGCGGGGTTCACCAGTTTCTGGTGAGCTTTATAGTTGGTCCATTTTTCAGCTATCGGACCTTCAGGAATTTTAGAGTCGAGTATATTAGCCATAATTGTTTTCTTTTTTTAGTTGACAAGGTTTCAGGTTTCAGTTGACAAGGCTCTTTTGCGATTCAATGCAAACCTTGTTAACTTGTCAACTTGTTAACTTGTCACCTTAAAATAAATTCTTCACAAAAAATACTACCGCAACCAGCATAAAGCCCAGCACGATAATCGTAGAATAAATGTTAGAGATGCACTTCCAACGGTTAATCCAGGTGGTGTTGTTCCAGCCCAATGTCTGCATAGAGCTCCAGAAACCATGAGTCAAGTGGAACCACAAAGCGCACAACCAAACGATGTACAGAACAAAGAATACCGGATTAGAGAAAGTCTGTACAATGTAACCGTAACCGTCGGTTGCTTCCAGACCGCCCATCATCGGATTGCCTATCAATTCGGCAAACATCATGTTGTACCAGAAGTTGAACAAGTGCAACAGCAAGCCCAGGATGACAATCACACCCAAAGCCAACATGTTCTGAGAAGCCCATTCCACAGTTTTAGGCTTTGCACTCACCGCATAACGTTCGTTACCACGTGCGGCACGGTTCAACATCGTCAGCCAGAAAGCGTAAACGATGTGAATTACAAACAAGGCAGCTAACGCCAAGGTACCTATCAAAGCGTACCAGTTAGTACCCAAGAATTCACATACTGTGTTATAACCTTCCGCCGAAAACAGTGCAACAAGGTTCATCAACATGTGAAATGTAAGAAACAGGACAAGGGCGATACCCGTTACGCTCATCACCACTTTCCTTCCAATAGATGAATTACTTAACCACATAAATGATTGAATTTAAATTATTTAATTGTTTGAACTAAAATATCCTCCAGTACGGTCTGTTACACGATGCAAAATTAGAAGATTTATTGAGATAACACAAGCAATTACGGAAATAATTCTTTAAATGTTTGTTGCGAGTTGAAAATAGCACAGAGACCATAGCAGACAAGCACAGAAAACCACGGCATTGATTCCATAAGCTATGCAATATCCGCTTAAAGAAATCCGTGGTTTTCTGTGCTTGTCTGCTATGGTCTCTGTGCTAAGACAGATTATTTTCTCATGTTCCGAATCAGGCTTCCTGCCCCTCCGAAAGGAAGGTATGCATTTTCCAGACGGGTGCCGGCTAACTTTTGAGCCATTAGAATACGCGCAGTAGCATACACATCGGTCAGTATGGCCTCGATGAAACCATTAGGGAACTTATATTGGTGCGTACCTTTTTGCGGGCTGGTGGTATGTTCCAGATTGCTCAGGCTATCTACCTCAAGCGTAAACCGGAAACGCAAAGCGGCTGCCACTTCTTTGGCAGGCGTTACATACCCTACGTGCGCTACAATCGTAAGCAAATTCTTATTAATGTCAGAAAGCAACTCAAAACCCATTTGCGGAGCCAATGCTTTCGAGGCATCAGCCAATATTTCATCGTTGCGTGTAAAGCCGTCTTCGGCAATTCTTTTCAGGCTAACTTTCAGTTCGTTCATAAGCTCGAATTAAGATTGTTAATTAAAACTGCGCAAATGTATATAAAAAGGATTGATTTCTTATCGATTTGACTATAAATTTTTATTTTATTGTCATTCGCTTGACAAATTAGGCGTTGACAAGCCGGTTTAAAGAAGCAAAAGAGCGGTTCCCGGATAATCAGAGCGGAAGTTCAGGAAGGCTGTCTACAGCTTGCTGCATTTGCTTATCGATAATATGGATGTATTTCTCGGTATGGCGTGTGCTGGAATGTCCGGCAAGCGATGCAGCAGTCTTAATATTGGCACCCCGAGCCATAATCAGCGTAATAAATGTATGGCGTGCACAATGAAAAGAGATGTGTTTACGTAAGCCGGCATGGATAGTCCATTCATTCAGAATCCGTAAGCTATAAGAATGGGAAGGCAATTCGAAGACCAGATCATTGCCTCTGCCCTGGCGCTCGTGCAATAGCCGCAACGCATTGTCATTCAGATACAGATGTAGAACCGCCTTTTGAGAATGCCCTGCCACTTTTTTCTGAATAAGCATCAGGTGGCGTTGCTGGAAATCGATATTCTTATAACGAAGTTCTAATATGTCACACCATCTTAACCCGCTTTGACAGGAAAACAAGAAAGCCCGTTTCACTTCGCTATTCCGGCAAGGGGTCTTGACCAGTTTGACAAGTTCTCGGGTAGACAGGATTTCTTTTGTCACGGCGTTGTTTTGCGGCATACGGATTCCTTTGGCTGGGTTGGATGCCAGGAAATGCTCTTCGACGCAATAATCCAGACAGACTTTGAATTTTTTAAAGTAATTGACCGGAGTGCTGCCCCTCAATTTCTCTTGCAGGAAGATAAAAAAGGAATTACAAAACCTACGTGTGATTTTCGCCATAGGCAGGGCTGAAGAATGAAACTGCTCCAAATAAGTGAACATCGCTTGTACCATCCGGCAATCTTTCCGGTGATAATGAATCCGGTAGTCGGAAATCAAATGAAAAAAGTCGCAAGTAGCCACATGTTCCGGACGTTGTTCGCTTTTCGGGTGAAAAAAAGAAGGCAGTTGGTTCCAATAGTTGTGATGGAGGCAATCTATCTCCCGACGCGCCCGCAACAGGCGGGCAAGTTTCAGTTTTGCCTGATTAGCCAAGCGTGCTTCTTTACTCGTAGGCGCTTCCAACGTAATGCCCAGGCTCTCTTTATAGCGTTTTCCGGCGACATTACAGTCCAGGTAAAGCGAAAAGCGCCCTTTGGTCAGTTTTCTTTTAGATAATAAGATTCCCATAAGGCTTCTACAAAAAAAGGGCTGCCTATTTAAAGACAGCCCTTCGGTTATAAAAAATTAAAGTTTATTCGGCAATACAAATCGTAACGCGGTTTTCTTCGATTACATTAAACGGTTGTTCGGTATCACCTTTATAATCAATTGTAATACGGTCGGCTGCAATGCCTTCTGCTTTCAGTGCTTCTGCAACTGCCTCGGCACGTTCTTGCGATAACTTCTTGTTGATACGTGCATTTCCGGTATTCTTGTCGGCATATCCGCAGAGAGAAACTTTAGCGTCAGTATGTTCCTTCAGGTAAGCTATGAGGTTATTGACTTTGCTTTGTTCTGATGTGCGGATTTCAGAAGAATTGATAAGGAAGAAGATGTTCTGTCTCATCGGTTGTACCTTTACAGGTTCCGGAGCGGGAGCAGGTTCTTCTTTCTTTTCTTCTACGACAGGTGCCGGAGCAGGAGCGGGAGCGGGTTCATAATAAACCGGCTCGGTACGCGTGTAAGTTTTTCCGAATTTGAACGTGAATCCAGCCAAGGCATTAAACTGCCAGTCGGAATTACCGGCTTTCTTTGAATTGTACTTGTCTGACATCGTGTTGGCATTCACTTCGATATTGAAGAATACATGGTCGCTGATGCGTAAGTTCGTGCCCAAGCCGAAACGGCCTACTACATTAACTTTGCTATCGCGCCACAAGTATTCCAAGCGGTGTCCGGCATCGTTCAAGGCTACGGCTTCATCGTTGTTGAATGCTCCGTTCACGCCGATACCTCCGAACAGGTATGCGTTAAAGAAACGTGTCGGGTTGTAACCGCAGAACAGATTACTTAAGTCAAGTGTGGCATCTACATTTCCCTGCAAGTAATTATACTTGTAAATCGTTTCAGGGCTTACCCATGCACCCTTAGCTTCCCAGCCACTCAGACCGGCACGCAATCCCCACAACGGAGTGAATTGATAACCGAAGTTCAATGCAGCGGCTGGAGAAATCAGGTCTCCGAATTTGGCTTCTCCCACAGTATGCGAAGCACCAGCTTGTACTTGCATGAACCAGTGCGGATTAAATACAGTCTTGCCTTCTTCTTTAATCTGGCGTGTCTCGGTGTTGCCATCAGTCTGGGCAAACGCTGCAATCGTGCTTAATCCAAGTACGAGTGCGGTAAGATTTCTTCTTAGTTTCATAATCTTTTTATTTTTGTGTTATACAGATATTGCTTACCAAAAGTAAAGGTATAAAAAAAACAGATAGCTTGTTTCTTTTTCGGTAGTTTTTTATTTATTAATTTTTAAATTTATTATTAAGCGAACAAATAACCCGAGGGGTTAGTTCATCCTTTTGTCACCTTTTCTTATCAAATAGCGGTGCATGCTCCGCGCTGATTTTCCGAATGCCTTGCTGGGAAGCGATAAAGCTTCCGCCCAACACACGGTTCCCGTCATAGAACACCGCCGATTGCCCGGGGGTAATAGCAGAAGCCTCCACGGCAAATCTTACCAGCAAATAGCCGTTCTCAGGCAATCGGACGACTTGACAAGGAATCGGGCGGCTTCGGTACCGGATGCGCACCGAAAGATTCGGGCATGCCAAAAGCTCCTCTATATCCGGAGCCACGGGCGGTTCTGCCAGCATGTATTCGGTTCTCAGCTGATCGGCATCTCCCAACATGACCGTGTTCTTCTCGGGATTAATTTTCAATACGTATGCCGGTTCGCCCAGTGCGATGCCCAATCCTTTCCGCTGGCCGATGGTGTAATAGGCAAATCCTTTATGCTGCCCCAACTTTACCCCTTTGCTGTCTACGAACCATCCCGGACCGATACGCTCATCGATATCGGGACAATGTTCACGCAGGAACTCCCGGTAATCCTTGTCGATAAAGCAAATCTCCATGCTTTCCCCTCCTTTCGCTTTCGCCTCAAATCCTTTATGGGCAAGGTATTCGCGGACCTTGTCCTTGGTCATTCCGCCCAAAGGGAACAGCATCCGGCTTAAAATCTCTTGCGGAAGTTTCCAGAGGAAATACGACTGGTCTTTGGTGGCATCGTCGCCAGTCACAATGTAAAACCACCCGTTCCGTTTCTCGATTTGGCAATAATGCCCTGTAGCTATCCATTGGCATCCGGTACGGTCTGCCCATTCGCATAAAATGCGTTCCTTAAAGAGCGGGTTACACAATACACACGGATTCGGGGTACGCCCGCGCATGTATTCATCGATAAAGTATTGCACGATGACTTTCCTGAACTCTTCGCGCACATCCGCTACATGGTGTTCAATGCCAAGCCGGGCGGCAACGGCTTGCGCTTCCAATATCTCGTCGGGTTGTTCTTGTCCGGGAGTAGAAAAATGAGAAGGGATATCCCAGGTGCGCATGGTCACTCCTACCACTTCATATCCTTGCTCTTGCAACATGATGCAAGTGGCAGAGCTGTCTATGCCTCCGCTCATTCCTACCAATACCCGTTTGTCTTTTGTCATATTTTGTTCTTTTTAGGGATTATCACTCCGCTTCGCTCCGTCAGGAGCCAAAGCGATTTGTAAATGCAACTATATGCAACGGACATTCCAGCTATATCCGTTTGCCTTTGCACCTATATGCATCAGCCTCTGCTTATAAGAACAATTCCGGTTCACGCCGTGCGCTGAAGTTCTCATGCAGGAATGCAGCAAAGGGGTTATCATAGACGCGTGCCCCGTTCGGGCAAGCTTTTACGCAGGCACAGCAACGGATGCAGCGGTTGATGTCTGTCTCTATCACGTTTTCGGCATTGAGCCGGATGGCATGCGTGGGACATACCTCAACGCATTCCCCGCATCCGAAACAGTTTTCCGTACACACCGGAGCCGAAGGCTTTCCGCTCATCAGGGGTTTGTACGGAACATTTCCCTTGATATAAAACGTCGGGACAGGGAGATTTGTTCGCTCCAGCTTCAACAAACTTTCTTTTCCGAAGCGGCGGGCAATGCCAAGGTCCGCCTCATCCGGCCTGCCCATAGCCACGGGCAATGCAGGCGTGCTATAGCTATGCTCGCCGATGAAAGCCCCTGCGGACAGAGGCGTAAAGCCCAATTCAATCGCCGTATCGCGCAACTCTACCAGTGCATCTTCGTAATCCCGGTTCCCGTAAACCACAGCCAATATAACCGGAGCATTCGTCCCTTTCAAGCGTTTCATGCGCTGCAAAGCAATCGGAGCCACCCGTCCGCCATATACAGGAGCGGCAAGTATGGTCAGCGAACCGTTGATTTCAATCGTAGAAGTGCTTTCGTCCAAAGTCAGGTCAGTCTCGATACGTCTTTCCATGCCGATGCCCTCACCAATGGCACGGGCTATTTTTTCTGATGTATGGGTCGGCGAGAAATAAACAATGTGGGTTGTTTGAGATGTAGTCATATTGTTAATTGATTAGTTAACTTGTCACCTGAAATAATACAAAAGTAATAAAATAACTCAGATTATTCATTACCTTTGCATAAGATTCAGAAAGAAAATTATGGAAGAACAGTTCGACATACGCGATTATAAGCCTACCGGAAAGGAGCGTGATTTCGAGAACGCACTGCGTCCGCTTCAGTTTGAAGACTTTAGCGGGCAAGACAAGGTGGTGGATAACCTGCGTATTTTTGTAAAGGCGGCACGGCTTCGTGCCGAGGCACTTGACCATGTATTGCTGCACGGCCCTCCCGGACTGGGGAAGACTACGCTGAGCAACATCATTGCCAATGAACTGGGCGTAGGGTTCCGTGTCACATCCGGTCCGGTACTGGACAAGCCCGGCGACCTGGCGGGAGTCCTGACCAGCCTGGAACCGAACGATGTATTGTTTATCGATGAAATACACCGCTTGAGTCCGGTCGTGGAAGAATACCTGTATTCGGCAATGGAAGACTACCGGATAGACATCATGATAGACAAAGGTCCGTCGGCACGCAGCATCCAGCTTGACTTAAACCCGTTCACCCTGGTAGGAGCAACGACCCGAAGCGGCTTGCTGACCGCACCGTTGCGGGCACGCTTCGGCATCAACCTGCACTTGGAATACTACGAAGACAGTACGCTGACCAAAATCATCTTGCGCTCGGCTAAGATTCTGGGGGTGCCTTGTGATACGGAAGCGGCCGGGGAGATTGCCTCGCGAAGCCGCGGAACGCCCCGTATCGCCAACGCTTTGCTCCGGCGGGTGCGTGATTTCGCGCAAGTGAAAGGCTCCGGACGCATCGACTTGAAGATTGCCCAGTTCGCATTGGAGGCATTGAACATAGACCGTTACGGCTTGGACCAGATAGACAACAAGTTGCTTTGCACCATCATCGACAAGTTCCGAGGCGGTCCTGTAGGATTGACCACCATTGCTACGGCATTGGGGGAAGACCCCGGCACGATAGAAGAAGTATACGAACCCTTTCTTATCAAGGAAGGCTTCTTGAAGCGTACACCCCGCGGACGGGAAGTGACCGAACTGGCATACCGGCATTTGGGCAGAAGCCGGTGGAATGAACAAAAAACATTATTCGATTGAGCGTGTTTGATTTCACCACAGAGGAAATAAAATATCTCTCCGTGTCCTCTGTGGTGAATATAAAACAAGCGCAGATTATAAACTAATTGACATCTATGGCTGGACTGAAATCATTGGCTAAAGATACGGCAATCTACGGACTGAGCAGCATTGTCGGACGGTTTTTGAATTATTTGCTGGTGCCTCTCTATACGGCGGTCATCCCGGCTGTATCGGGCGGTTATGGCGTAGTGTCGAACGTGTATGCCTATACGGCACTGATATTGGTATTGCTGACTTTCGGCATGGAAACAGGGTTCTTCCGCTTTGCCAACAAGACCGATGCCGACCCGAAACATGTGTATGCCAATGCGCTGTTGTTTGTGGGCGGACTATCCCTGTTGTTTGTCGTGCTTTGCCTTGCGTTCATCCATCCGTTATCTGCCTTTCTGGAATACCCCGACCATCCTGACTACATCGCCATGATGGTGATTGTAGTGGCACTCGATTCGTTCCAGTGCATCCCTTTCGCCTATTTGCGCTATCAGAAGAAACCGATGAAGTTTGCTGCCATCAAGTTGTTCAACATCATCGGGAATATCGTGCTGAACCTTTTCTTCCTCTTGTTGTGCCCCTATATATATAAGGTGTCGCCCGAAACAATCAGCTGGTTCTACCGCCCCGATTATCTGGTGGGTTACATTTTCGTATCCAACCTTATCATGTCGGCGGTGCAGATGTTCTTCTTTATCCCCGAACTCAAAGGCTTTTCTTACCGGTTGGACCGTCCGTTGATGAAGCAAATGGTGAGTTATTCATTCCCTATCCTGATATTCGGGTTAGTAGGCATTTTAAACCAAACGGTAGACAAGATGATTTATCCATTCTTGTTCGATGACCGGCAAGAAGGTTTGGTGCAGCTGGGCATCTATAGTGCGACAAGTAAGGTGGCGATGGTCATGGCGATGTTTACACAAGCCTTCCGCTATGCTTACGAGCCTTTTGTCTTTGGCAAGAACAAGGAAGGAGATAACCGGGAAATGTACGCCAAGGCAATGAAATACTTCTTTATCTTCTCGCTTCTGGCTTTTCTTGCGGTGATGTTCTACATGGACATTTTGCGCTATCTCATTGCCCCCGACTATTGGGAAGGACTGGGTGTCGTGGCAATTGTGATGGGAGCGGAAATCTTGAAAGGCATTTATTTCAACTTGTCGTTCTGGTACAAGCTGACCGATGAGACAAAGTGGGGGGCTTATTTCTCCATCATCGGTTGTGCCGTTATCCTGATACTGAACATCTGGCTGGTTCCGCGATACGGCTATGTGGCTTCCGCCTGGGCTTCGGTAGCCGGATACGGGCTCATTACCTTACTTTCCTATGTGATAGGACAGAAGAAATACCCCGTAGTTTATCCGTTGAAAGACATGACGGTTTATCTGGTTTTTGCCGCTGTGTTGTATATCCTTTCCGAAGAAATAAGCATCGCGAACGTCTTCGCACGGTTGGCTTTCAATACGTTGTTAATCGTATGCTTTGCCGGATATATCTTGAAGAAAGACCTTCTGAAGGTGATCAAAAAGAGTAATTGATTGGAATATTCACCACAAAGGACACAGGGTATCACAGAGTTTTTTATGTTTCTCCTCTGTGATACCCTGTGTCCTCTGTGGTGTATTGAGATTTGAAGACCGTTTATTTCCGCTTTTTCTTCTTTTTCGCCCAACCTGCCTCTTCGCCGAAATCGGGTTCTGCGAAATCATTTTCGTGTTCGAAGAACTGCTTCCAATCGTCTTTACGCTTCGACTTGCGTGCAATTTCGTATTCCGGCTCTTCGCGGCGTGATTTTGTTTTTTTAGTTTCCTTTACACGTTTCTTTCCGCCCTTATCGCTCTTGCCTTCGTTTTCCGAAGCCACTTCCACCACGACTTTACGTCCGTTGTAAGTCGTCTTGTTCAAGGCTCTTACCACTTTCGATGCTTGTGACTCAATCACTTCGAAAAACGAGAAATTCTGCATCAGGTCGATGCGTCCTACTTCGATACGCTCTTTCTTCAGGTTACGGTTGATGAGTTCGATAACCTGATTGGGGAAGAAACCGTCGGTCTTGCCTAAGTTGATGAACAAGCGCGTATAACCCTTTTCGGCTTTGCGCGAACGCTCTCTGCGCTCCGGACGTTCTCCTTTTTTCTTCTCTTTCTTGTCTTTTCCTTTTTCGTTCGAACTGGGCTGGTCTATTTCCGGCGCATTCTTGTAATAATCCAGGAAGCGGTTGAATTCCATCGAAACAACGCGTTTGATAAGGTCTTCCTTGCTCAGCCATTCCAGTTTGCGGTAGATGCCCGGCAAGAATGCTTCGATTTCTTCTTCGTCCACCTTTACCTTTTCGATATCGTCTACCAGCTTAATCAGCTGCTGTTCGCAGATGGCTTGTCCCGTAGGCAAGGTCTCAACACTGAACTTCTTGTTCAGGATGCGTTCTATCTGCTTCATCTTACCTTTTTCGCGCAGGTTCATGATGGCGATAGAGATACCCGTCTTGCCGGCACGTCCCGTACGTCCGCTTCGGTGGGTATAGCTTTCCACATCATCGGGCAAGCCATAATTGATAACATGTGTCAGGTCGTTCACGTCCAGTCCGCGGGCAGCCACGTCCGTAGCAACCAGTAATTGCAGATGACGCTGGCGGAACTTCTGCATCACCAGGTCACGTTGCGCCTGGCTCAGCTCGCCGTGCAACGAGTCGGCATTATAGCCGTCCTGTATCAGCTTGTCGGCAATCTCCTGCGTTTCCAGACGGGTGCGGCAGAAGATGATGCCATAAATCATCGGATAAAAGTCAACCACACGCTTCAACGCCAAGTATTTATCTTTGGCATGCACGATGTAAGCCACGTGATGCACGTTCTTCGTACCTTCGTTCTTCGTACCGATGGTGATTTCCTTTGCGTCGCGCAGGTAAGTCTTGGCAATGCGTGAGATTTCCGGGCTCATCGTAGCCGAGAACATCAGGGTATTGCGGTCTTCGGGCACCTTTTCCAAGATGGCATTGATGCTGTCGGTAAAGCCCATGTTCAACATCTCATCGGCTTCATCCATCACTACGTCACGGATGGTTTCCAGTTTTGCCACCTTCCGTTCTATCAAGTCGATAAGCCGTCCCGGAGTAGCGACAATGATATGCACGCCCTTCTTCAGGCTCTTGATTTGGCTCTCGATAGACGAACCTCCGTAAACGGGTATTATCTTCAAGTCGGTGATATACTTCGAATAGTCATTCAGGTCACCTGCTATCTGCAAGCAAAGTTCGCGCGTCGGGCAGAGTATCAAAGCCTGCGGCACGCGGTTGCCAACGTCAATTTTCTGTATCAGCGGCAAGCCAAATGCAGCTGTCTTTCCAGTTCCGGTCTGTGCCAGAGCCACTACATCGTTCCCGTTTCCCAACAGGTAAGGAATCACTTCTTCTTGTACAGGCATCGGGTTCTCATACCCCATTTCTTCAATCGCTTTGCGTATTTCGGGAGCTACGCCAAGTTCTTCAAATGTCTTCATTTATCTATAACTGTCTAATTCGGCTGCAAAGATACAGAGAATTAACGATATATACGTATGTTTGCCCGTTTTTTTGCTGACAAAAAGGAAGGAAAGTGTCTTGCTGTTACTATTTCACCACAGAGGGACACAAAGGAGGCACACAGGGTTTTCATTTTTTATTCCTCCGTGATACTCTGTGACCTCTGTGGTGAATATCGGCTATTCTTCCGCCTGGTATTCCAGTATGTCGCCGGGCTGGCAATTCAGTTCCTTGCAGATGGCTTCCAGCGTGGAGAAGCGCACCGCTTTGGCTTTTCCTGTCTTCAGGATAGAAAGGTTTGCCGGTGTAAGGTCAATCCGTTCGGCAAGCTCTCCCAGCGAAATCTTCCGTTTCGCCATCATCACATCAAGATTTACTATTATCGGCATAGGCATTATTGTTTATTTTCCAGTTTCTTCCACCATTTGGTATAACGGCGGGTCAGTTTGTAATAGATAGCAACCACAAGATAAACCCAAGCCACATTCATGAGCGGAAGCCAAGTCTGCTTGGGCACCAATGGGACTATCGCTAAAAAATAGATGAGTTCGCCTACAATCATCGAGGCGATAAGGCACAGGAAGATGTAAAATCCTGCCATTACTCGGGTATAGTTGCTTTTCGGTTTCATAGGCATAATGGGTTTAAATGGTGAGGTCCTGTTCTTCCTGCATGCGGATGCCTATCTTGAACATCAGCGAGACAAGGACGATGAACAATCCGATGATGATGAGCAACAGGCTGGTATCGGTCGGCATCTCAAGAGGAGAACAGTTGATAATAGCATTGATAAGCGCGCCGGAAATAACGGTCGAGCCGCCAATGGCAAGCAGGATGCGCTGGTTGGCGGAAGTAAAGACCGATCCGTTCCGCACGTTGCGTGCCAGAAAGTAGGTCAGGACGGCGATGAAGAACATCGCGTATGCCTTTATGCCTTGCACCAAGGCAAACCAAATGAAGGTGTCGCTTGCGTCTTTGCCCAACTCGTAGCAGATTGGGAAAATGTTCGATACGCCAAAACATGTTGCGCTAAAGGCAGAGAGCACCATCAGCACTTCGCAATATTGTACCAATTGTTTATCGGGTTTTGTTTTCATAAGCGGTCCGTTTTTTTAGATGGTTAAGTCGTTCTCTTCTTTCATTTTCAAGCCGATAGCAAATATCTCGGCGAATAGCAACGCTGTAAAGCCGATAAGCAATGTCGGGTCTGAAAACTGGAAAGCAATGGAAAAGTCACAATCCTTCAAGCTTATCGCTTGAGAGACCAAATGATTGTTGATGGCGAACGTCACCAACGAGCAACAGAAGCTGAGGATAAGCGAAAAGCCTAACCGGCGCAGACGTTTCACGTTCGCCCAATCGAAAATGATGTTGCGGTGGATGTTCCGAATCATTTTGACGAATTGGACTATGGCATAAATACAACATATCATTACCATCCAGTCCAGCAATGAAAGGAATATGGAATCGGTAGCATCCGCTTTCTCGTTCGGAACTCCTATCATGCTGATAAAGGGAAGAATAGACACGGTGGAACCGTCTTTCTCATTGATAGCCGTAGCGGTTTCGTTGGTGATGACATCGGTCGGCATCGTGCCAATCATCTTGTAAGTCACGTCAAGCTTTTCCACTCCCGCCGCTCCTTGTTCGTAAGCGTCAATCCCTGCCTTGAAACCGTAATAGAATGTGCTGAACAAGAAGGACATGGAGACAAGAACGGCGAGCACAATTCCCAAGCAGATGAGGTTTAGTCTTTTTTTCATAAGGCGTAATAATTTGCAATGTGTAATTTAGATGGTTAAATCCTGTTCTTCCTTAATCTTTACCGCTACGGCATAGACCTCTGCCAGTAAGACGATGACAAAGAAGGAACTGAAATCGTAAACGGTATGTTCGATGCCGATGACCTGATAGCCCGGAATACGGAGCTGGCTTACCGCATCGCGCTCCAACAACCATTCGAAGAACATCAATCCCAGGTAAATTCCGGCATTGACGTAGGCGAACCAGCGTATCCAGTATACGTTGCGACGAGAAAAAATATCACGTTTCGCCACACGTATCAACAAGCGGATCAGGCAATAAATGGAATAGATGCCGATAAGGGCAACAAAGAAAGAACCGAAGGTAAGGGCTATCGCAATGAACCAGCTGGGGCGCACCTCGCATTTTACTTCGGCAATACTATAGGGCACGGTCTTTGTCCCATCCGCAAGTTGCAAGGTGGCTTCCCCCTCCATTCCTTCGGGAATGACTTTGGCTTTTACGGGAAGAAGGAAAGAATGGACATAACTTGCACCGCTTTCCGCTTGTTGTGCTCCGGTTTCACGTCCGGCATTAAAGCTTTCTATTGCATCTCCGCCAGACATCTGTAAAACGAACTCCGCGCAAAGGGCGATAATGGTGATGATTCCTAAAAGGCTGATGTATTTCATAAGATATACTATTTAATGCTGTTCAAATTCCCGTTATAGCCTATTTACATGCCTCCGCAAACGAATATAGCTGCGTTTGCCATTGAATATATCTTCTATGGGAGTTTCAGTAGTACTGAAACTGCCGATGAAGTATATATTACTTTTCAAGGCAAGCAAACAGGCCGAACGGAAGTGTTTATTTATATGGTTAAATCGTTCTCTTCTTTGATGCGTACCGCTTGGGCGAAAATCTCGGTCAAGAGGGCAATCACCAACATGAAAGTCCACGAATATTTCAAGTGGAAATCATCGAACACATACCCGGAAGATACCAGCTCGCTGGTGGCAATCCGGTAAAGGATATAGTTCTGAAGTTCGTACAAGGCAGAGAATGCCATTATCGGATAAATGAAGAAACGCAGGCGGCGTATGTTCTTCTGAATCAATATTTCTCCCCGGCTTACCGATATCAACAAGCGTATCAGGCAATAAACTCCATAAAAGACGAGCAATATAACAGGTAGAATCACAAAGCCCATGGCATGCACCCATGAATTATGCTTCACGTAGGTGTTCACCCCATTTACTTCGCAGGGCACATTGGCTTGCATAGCCCGGTTGAACAGGCTATCGGGAACCCCGTCTTTATATCCTTCTACCGATAAAGACACCGAATTAAAGTCGGCAGGCAGAACCAGTTGGGAATCGGCTTCGGCATCATTCCACCCGTCTATAAATCCGGGAATGGCATCTTTAAGGGCACCTCCTATCAGCGCCAATATCACGATAATTCCTAAAATGCGTACGGTTTTCATAAGCGTGATGAATTAGGCTTGTTCTTTACTTTCTGATGCAATCACTTCTTCTGCCGGAGCGGGTGTTTCTTTCCATGCTATCTGATTCGGAATCAGGCGGGTCTTGATGTACCAGATGCTCCATACGGTCAATGCTACACCCACGAGGGCAAGACTGATGGCACCGGTCGTGCCCAAGGCTTCGGTCATGGTTTCGTCTTTCCCTCCCGAAAGGTGGAAGAGCAATACCGAGGTGCCGTTATTGATAAAGTGCATCAGTATACAGGGCAACAGGCTTCCGGTGCGGTAATATACCCAGCCCAGTACCAATCCCAGGATGGAAGCGAAAAACATTTGCACGGGATTGCCATGTACGATGCCGAAGATGAGGACAGATACCAAAATCGCCCATTGGGGATTCTTCCATTTGCGCAAGAGATGTCCTTGCATTCCTCCGCGGAACAAAAGTTCTTCCACAATGGGAGCCATTACGACGATGGAGATGATGCCTAACGGGTTGTTCATCGCTTTGGCAAAAAGTTCCTCCATCGTATTGGGCAGTTCGGTCAATTCGGTCAAATAATTTGTCCAAAACCCCATGCCTACACTAAGTATAACGGAAGCAAGCAGCACCTTAGCCGTGTTCGGAAAATCAAAACTTAAATCTTTGCGGGTCACATACTTCCATGCCAACAGATGAATACCTAAAGCTAATGTAGCAAGCAGCTGCACCCACATTAAGAGGTTAAAGTAAACAGGACCACTTTGCGGCATATCGGAAGTATGATTAACAAATCCATAGACCCCGAACACAACGCCCATAAAAACCAAGTTGTATAAGAAATAATAAATAACCAGTTTAATAACGCGTCCCATAATTGTATCTCCTTATATGATAATAGGTAAATGAATCAAGTGGATTATCTCTGAATGTCGGTCAACAACATACCGTTTTCGGCTTGCTGGTAATAGATGCTGGTCTGGATGTTTTGCGTAAACGCGCCCGAAGCCTTGTCGTATTCGGCATAATCAATCAGGTAGATGCCGTCGCCCGGAAGATAATTCAGCAGGTAAGCGGGTTGCCACGAACGGTTACCGGCATTCCAGCGGTAAGCCTTCTTTTCCGCCAGGTTCCCGTTGGCATCGTATTGGTATTCGTATTTCAGCTTCGGCGTAATCGAGATGCCATCGGCATTCAGCGTAGAAACGGTCATTGTGTTTCCGTCTTGTCCATAAACAAAGGTGTTCTGTGCACCGGCTTCGGTAGCGGTTGTAAAACTCATCATAGCGGTAGCAAAGATAGCGGCAATGGCTTTGGTAACAAATGTCTTTTTCATAATCGTATGTCTTTAATGTTTTTATTAATCTTGTTTGATTCTCTATTCGATAATTATTTATCGTTTATCGATATGCAAATGTACGCATTATTTTTATACTACCAAAGATTTTCGAGAAAAATTTATCGAAAAACGATAATTTTTTAATGAAATGCGGTTATAACACCTTCTGTAGGGGATAACAAGGCTTGTTTTTTATTCCGAAAGGCATAAGTGGAACAGGACTTTCGGTTGTTCTTTATATATAGCGGCATAGCCAAACGTTAAAAACGCGGCTGCCCGTGTAGGCTGACGTAAGCGGTTACGTTGGTCTACACGGGCGGTTGCGGAAGGCAATGCGGGCGGTCACGCAAGGAGATAAATCAATAGGCATCTTGCGGGCTTCCGCATGGGCTGTGCCATATTATATAATAAGGAGTAATCTTTACCTAAAAAACATATCATCCTATGAAACGACTAAGCATGATTTGCCTGTTCCTGCTCGTCTGGGCTGGAACAATGTTTGCACAGACACTGAAATCGCCGGACGGAAACCTGACCCTGCAGTTCCGCCTTTCGGCTGAAGGTACACCGGTCTATTCCTTGCAATACAAAGGAAAAGATGTCATCAAGGAGAGCAAGTTGGGATTCAGCGTGCGTCCCGATTATCAATTCGACCGCAACTTTACGGTGACCGACACACAAACTTCGGAAAGCAACACTACCTGGAAGCCCGTATGGGGACAATACAGTGAAATCCGCGACCACCATAACGAATTGTTCATCGCCATGAAGCAAAATGGGACGGGCTGGCTGCTGAACCTCCGTTTCCGTCTGTTCAATGACGGGCTGGGATTCCGCTATGAGTTCCCGGTGCAGAAAGAACTGCGCCATTTTACGGTGAACGAAGAAGAGACCGAATTCCGCCTGACCGGCGACCATAAGGCGTTCTGGCTTCCGGGCGACTATGATACGAACGAATATCCCACTACGACTTCGAAACTCTCGGAAGTGGCAAGCCTGATTGACAGCGTGCGCCAGGAACCGCTCGCCATCCGTTCGGCTACCCCGAACCTTGCCGTACAATCGCCGTTGATGCTGAAATCGGCTGAAGGATTATACATCAATATCCACGAAGCCGCACTGGTGAACTATCCTGCCATGCAGCTGAATCTGGATGACAAAGGCTTCGTACTCAGCACGCATCTTACGCCCGACCGCAATGGCACGAAAGCCTACGTGCAGACCGGAAGCGTTACGCCGTGGCGTACCATTGTAGTAAGCGATGATGCCCGCGACATCTTGGCTTCCAACCTTATCTTAAACCTGAACGAACCTTGCAAGCTGGCGGATACCTCGTGGATTCATCCCACGAAATATGTCGGCGTATGGTGGGAATACTTTACGGGACAAGGCTCCACGTGGGCATATACCGACACGCAGGACATCGTTATCGGCAAGACCGATTATACGAAGCTGAAACCGAACGGACACCACGGAGCCAACACGGCACACGTAAAAGAATACATCGACTTTGCAGCGAAACACGGGTTTGACGCCGTATTGGTAGAAGGCTGGAACGAAGGCTGGGAAGACAACTATGCTTACAGCAAGGAATTCATTTACGATTTCGACAAGCCCTACCCCGATTTCGATGTAGCCGAACTGCAACGCTATGCCCAGGAGAAAGGCGTGAAAATCATCATGCACCACGAAACCACCTCATCGGTAGCCGACTACGAACGCCAAATGCACGACGCCTTCCGCTTTATGAACAAATACGGATACGATGCCGTAAAGACGGGCTACGTAGGTGGCATCATCCCGCGCAGCGAACATCACGACGGACAATGGATGGTAAACCATTATCTCCGCGTAGCGAAAACGGCTGCACAATATAAGATTATGGTCAACTCGCACGAAGCCGTCCGCCCCACAGGTTTATGCCGTACATATCCCAACTGGATTGCGCAGGAGTCGGCACGCGGCACCGAGTTTGAATCCTTCAAAGGAAACCGCCCCGACCATACCACTATCCTGCCCTTTACCCGCCTGATGGGCGGCCCGATGGACTACACGCCCGGCATCTTCGAAGGCGACCTCTCGCAATACGGCTCGAACCAAGCGAAGCTGAGCACCACACTGGTAAAACAGCTTGCCCTCTACGTCACGATGTATAGCCCGCTCCAGATGGCAGCCGACCTGTACCAAAGCTACGAGAAACACCTTGATGCCTTCCAGTTCATCAAAGACGTGGCGGTAGACTGGGACAATACCTACATCCTGGAAGCCGAACCGGGCGACTACATCACCATAGCCCGCAAGGCGAAAGGCAAGAACGAATGGTACATCGGCGGCATCACTGACGAGAATGCGCGCGAAGCCGTTATCGACCTCAGCTTCCTGCCCGAAGGCAAGAAATACGAAGCCACCATTTATGCCGACGGCAAAAAGGCAGACTGGCGCACCAATCCGCAAGACTACGTCATCTCTACCAAGAAAGTCTCCAGCAAGACCATGCTGAAGCAACGCCTCGCGCCCAGCGGCGGTGTGGCTATCAGCATTAAGGAGCTGGAATAATAGGTTTTGTTGAAACGCAGATTAGCGCAGATTTACGCGGATTATTATTTTATCCGCGTAAATCTGCGCTAATCTGCGTTTCAAACTTTCAACCCAACAGCCGGATAATCGTTTCTTTGTCTTGTTGCAGCTGGTCAACTAAAGCACCGATGCATTCGAACTTCTGTTCGTCTTCTTTCTGGGGCAGGCAGGAGAAGTAACCAACACGCTCCGTAACCCTTGCCTGTCTCTTGGAAACACTGTTATGAACTCACGTAAGTTTTTTTCTGGTTAGGATATAGAAGCAGCTTGTGCTGAAAAAATTCCTAAAAATAGGAATGCGGGCTATGTATTTGCTTAGCTTGCGTGGAGATAATCCAAATTTTATTTTGTAGTGAGGATTGATAAACCATAGTTCCCTGTTTTGGATGCTTAGGGATGTTTTTTTGACTAAGTTCTCAAACGATTCTATTGTTACGCGTGTATATTTGATGGAAAGTAATTCTGCCACGCAGCCATCGCTTTCCCTGAAAGCCCTTAACAATAACCGGTAGATTGTAGCAGGTAGCAAATGAATGAAAGGCAAGTGGGACAAGATTTTGCTTCTGCAAATCTGTTGATGCCCTCCGAACGGCATTTGCCATGCTGGGAATGACATAAAAACAATGCCTTGAGGTTTCAGGTATTTATTCAGATGAACTAAAAACAGTTCTTTATTGGCAATATGTTCCAATACATCATGGCAAATGATGATGTCGAAATCCTGTTTCAATTCATTTAACAGGAAAATGTCTTGTGCGATAAACACTCCTTTTGCATGAGCAGCCTTGAAGAATGCCATGGCATCTTTAATCCGGCTCTCCGCGATGTCGACCCCAGTGGTATTACATCCCATTTCAGAGAAAGGGAGCAAATTTCCGCCTTCACCACAACCAATCTCCAATACCTTCATTCCTGCTTCTACCGGATGCCACTTCCGGATATAGGGAATAAAATAGTTCTTACTCGTAATGGAAAGCTCTTTGAAATAAACAGTCCTGTCTTTGTGACGCTTTTGCATACTGATGATTATTTGAGTTATTCTCCATGGATATGATAAGCCCTTGGGTAAAAGACTGCATGAAAGCCATCACTTTTTTACCAAGAAAAGCGGATGCCTATAGGCAGCGTCACGTTTAATGGTTTTTCCGTTCGGATTGTTTCAATGTTATCTCCATTGTTGAAGTAATAGTGTAAATTGGGTTCCGCATAGATGCCAATGTTAGGAGCAAGTTGGTATTGGATGCCGATGCCAAAACTTGTTGACCATTGCAAAGACGGATATAAATTGTTCTTTTGGCGAAGGATGAGTTGCCCGTTCTCCCAAACGGATTTTTCGAAAGTGGATTCCACAGGTATGTCCAAGGTGATTCCTGCCGAGGTATAAATGGAAAAGCTCTTTTGCTTCCATATATTCAATGTTCCTTTAAGCGGTATTCCGATGTAGTTGATTTTCTGAATGCCTTCCATGCGGTTGTCACCAATTATGGTAAAATCAGAGCGCAAATGCGTGTATTGGAGACCGATTTCTCCGCCCCAACGCTCATTTATGTTTTTATGCAGTGTAAGGGAGAATGTGACAGGCATCCGGTGATGTGATTTCTTCAGTTCTTCTTTGGGTTCTCCTGATATGATGTCATCGGAAGGAATGAATCTCTTGTGGGCATCTGTATGTTTTTCTCCTCCCGAATAAGACAAGCTTAAAGTCCAGTTCTTTTTACTGTTAGAGACGTATGAGGGCATCATACCATAAGGAGTGTTTTTATCGCTTATGGCATATTGGTTGTCCGTTGTTTTTCGTTCAGGCAATGATGTACTGTCTTTTTTCTCGGTAGGATTGTCTTGTGAAACCATTTCTTGTTTCGTTTCGATAGTTTCTTGGGGTTCAGCATGTGCGTGCCGGGGATTGGACGCATAGATGTTTGAATCTGATAATAAAATAGTTTCGACCTGCTGTTCCTTTTGTGGCTTATCCGTTGATGTGAGCTTCGGTTTTGATTGTTTTTTAGGCGTGTACAAAAAGATGTATAAAGATATGATAGAAGATAATGCAAGCAGCCCTGCCACGATGCGGTATTGGATCAGCAGTTTACGCAACATGTCCTTTGCCCTTGACAGTTGTGAGGAAGAAGAATGAGGGGCTATTTTCAATAATCGGGCTATTTCTTTGTGGGAAAGCCCTTCCAATACCGCTAACTTAAAGATGTGGCGATAGCCTTTGGGCAATCTTTCTATTATCTCAAGTATAGTGTTATAAGTGGGGATCTCATTTGCGTCATAAGATAGTGCCAGGGGTTCTTCATCTTCTTTTATATCATCTAAAGGCTTTGTGACGACGGAACGGCATTGCTCCAAATATTTCAGTGAGATATTCTTCATGATTTTCCCCATCCAGCTTTCCAATTTATCGGGAGAACGCAAGTCACTGATAGATGTGAAGATTATGATAAAACCATCGTGCAGGAGATCGTTTACAATCTCTTTGTCAGCAACATATTGGCAGCAAATCTTTCTCATTTTATGCACGTAAGTAGTATAGAGCAGACTTAAAGCCTGCTCATCCCTTTGCTTGCATAATTCTATTAGTTCTTCGTTGCTCATATCATGTTTCAGTCCATTTATATATGATAAGGCATGACATGAAAGACTGCACGGACATTCGCCTTTTAACTTATATTAGGTAAGTAACTATTCATAATTAGCTTATATGATAAAATTCACCACAGGGGTCACAGAATAGCACAGAGAGAATTTTTTAAAAGACTCTGTGATACTCTGCGTCCTCTGTGGTAAATAAAGAATAATCTGCGGAAATCTGCGCTAATCTGCATTTCAAACTTTCAACTCAACAGCCGGATAATCGTTGCTTTGTCTTGTTGCAACTGGGCAATCAGCGCCTCGATGCCCTCGAACTTCTGTTCCTCACGGATGTATTGCATGAACTCTACCCGAAGAGCGTGCTGGTACAGGTTGCCTTCGAAGCCGATGAGGTGCACCTCGATACTCCGCTCGGTGCCGTTGCCTATCGTGGGGCGGCTGCCGATGTTCAGCATGCCGGCGTAGCGTTTCCCCTCCACATACGCGTAAACGGCATAGACCCCTTCTTTCGGTACCAGCTTGTCGGGGCAGGACGGTTGGAGGTTGGCGGTAGGGAAGCCCAGTTTGCGCCCCACCTGATAGCCGCTTACCACCTGCCCGTCCAGGTAATAACGATAGCCCAAATAGCGGTTGGCACGCGCCACATCGCCTTCTTTCAATAGGTTGCGGATGAGGCTGGAGCTGATAGACAAGCCGTCTTCTTCCAACGCTTGGGCATGGATTACCTCCATACCCAACTCTTTCCCATAGCAGCAATAGTCCTCAAAGCCTTCGCTCCGGTTGTGCCCGAAGCGGTGATCGTAACCGATAACCAGTGCCTGCACGTTGAAACGGGTGTGCAGCAGCTCCATGAACCGCCGTGCCGAGAGCAGCGACAGTTCGTGCGTAAACGGCAAAAGGATGCAATAGTCTGCATCCTCTTGCTGTAACAATTCTTTTTTCTGAGGGAGGCAAGTGAGCCATTGCGGGCAGTAACCGCTCTGCATCACCTGCCGGGGATGGACAGGGAAAGTAACCAGCGCGCTGTGCAGTCCCCTTGCGAGGGCTTCGCGGCGCACCTGGTCTATCAGGTAGCGGTGTCCGCGATGCACGCCATCGAAGCACCCGATAGTGGCTGCGCAAGGCGGAAACGCAAATGGGCTTTCGGCACTGATTATTTCCATAAGTAGATGTTGAGAATTAGTTTATATAATGTGGTCGGCTCAGAAACGCAGATTAACGCAGATTTTCGCGGATTCTTTTAATTTACTATTTTTCGATTTACGAAGTACGATTTAAAGCTCAAATAGTAGATAGTAAATTGTCAAATCGTAAATTACAATAATCTGCGCTAATCCGCGAAAATCTGTGTTTCTGGTAATATCATTTAATTTTGCACACTTACTTATCAGTTTTTAGCCAGACGTTTGATGCCTCGCCAAATCTCGCCAATCCATAATACGAACGACGTGCCGCCGATGATATAAAGCCATTCTATGAGCGGAAGCGGTTCGGTGCGGAACACTTTGCCACCGAAGGTGACGATGATGAACTGTCCGACCAGGATAATCAACGCCACACTCAGCATACCCAATGCGTGGCTGGCGTCACGGAAGATGGAATGGTTGGTTCCGAATACGCTGGCATTAAACAGGTTCCAGAACTGAAGCATAACGAATACCGTGAAGAATACGGTAAGGTAGTGCACGTTCATTTCGCCGTTGGGAAGCAAACCTTCGGGTAATCCCTTGAAATAAGCCAACATACCCATCAGGATGACGAGGAATCCCAACCCTACGCCAAAGATGTTGTTGCGCATCGCCGGCGTGATGATGAAGTCGGTACGTTTACGAGGTTTCTCGTTCATCACGTCCATGCTGGGCGAAATAGATGCCAGTGCCATGGCGGCGAAGGTATCCATAATCAGGTTCACCCAAAGCATCTGCGTCACCGTAAGCGGAAGGGAAGTGCCGAAGAATGCGCCTAACAATACGCTCAACAAAGCTACTACATTAATGGTCAGCTGGAATACGATGAAACGCTGGATATTCTTATACAAGGAGCGTCCCCACATCACGGCGGTGGCAATGCTATGGAAGGAATCATCGAGCAAGGTGATGTCGCTCGCCTCTTTAGCCACCGATGTACCTGTACCCATCGAAAGTCCTACCTGTGCGTGGTTCAATGCCGGGGCATCGTTGGTCCCGTCGCCTGTTACAGCCACTACAGCACCTTTCTGCTGCAGGAGTTGCACCAATCGTTGCTTGTCCATCGGGCGGGCACGGCTCATCACTTTCAAGTCGAGCACACGGTCGAGAGCTTCTTCATCGCTCAAAGCAGCAAACTCCACGCCCGTAATGCGGTTGCGTTCGGTATCTTCGGGTTTCCACAAACCTATCTGACGGGCAATCTCGGTAGCTGTTCCCGGTGTATCGCCGGTCACAATCTTCACGCTGATGCCTGCCGACTGGCATTTCTTTACGGCATCAGGCACATCGGGACGAATCGGATCACTGATGGCAAAGATGCCCAAGAAGGTCAATCCGCCTTCGTTTACCAGTTCGGCACAATCGGTCGATGCATCCGTGGGCACTATCTTATAGGCAAGCCCCAAGGTACGCATTGCCTTGTTCTGATAAGCAAGCAGCTGCTCATTGTTGGCATCCACCTGTTCCTTGCTTACGTTGCATTTGCCCATCACGATTTCAGGTGCGCCTTTCACGTAAAGTATCCGCTTTTGCTGGATAGGCGAATCTACCAGCGTAGCCATATACTTGCGTTCGGTGGAGAACGTAAGTTGGTTCACTACTTTAGCACCTGCCCGCAGCGTTTCATAATTCTTACCCTTGCCGTTGAGCCAAAGCAGCAGTGCCACCTCAGTCGGATTTCCTACACCCGACGGCTTTTCACCTTCCGCTTTCTCTTCAAGGAAAGCGGTAGAGTTGGCTGCAATGCCTTCAGCTATCAGGTCGGGCTGGCTTTCATCCAGTTTTGCGTCATATACCTGCATCAGATTCTGTGTCAGTGTACCGGTTTTATCCGTACAAATTACGGTGATGGCACCCATTGTTTCGCAGGCATGCATCTTGCGCACCAGATTGTTGGTCTTCAGCATCCGGCGCATATTCAGAGCCAAGCTGAGGGTGACACTCATCGGCAAGCCTTCGGGCACAGCCACGACAATCAGAGTAACCGCCATCATGAAATACTTCAATACGATACGGGCTATGTCCAGCCATTGATGCCAGTCATTTACCGTATTCGCCTGTAGGTAAGCATACAGGTCTTTCGAAGTAAATATAATAAAGGTAAGGGCAGCAATGGTAAATCCAGCCTTCCCAATCAGGTTGGCAAGTTTAGACAACTGGATATTCAGCGGAGTCTGTTCCTGGCTTTGCTCGGTAGCCTGACGTGCCACTTTGCCAATCTCGGTTGCATCACCCACCCGTTCGACACGCATCATACCATGACCGTCGGTAATGGTAGTACCGCGCATCACACTATTCGAAGGATAAGTAGCCTCATCATCAAAATCGGCTTCCACCGTTGTCTTGTTCACCATCAACTCTCCGGTCAAGCTCGATTCATTCACCTGAAGCGATACGGCTTCCAGCAAGGTACCGTCGGCTGGCACTTCTTCGCCTGTATTCAGAATAACAATATCGCCTACCACGACATCTTTGCGGGGAATCTCGTGTACCTTCCCGTTTCGGATAACCGTAACAGGAGTTTCTTCGCCCACTGCATTCAGAAGGTCGAACTTCTTGTTCGCGTCATATTCGAAATAGAATCCGATGCCCGTAGCCAAGAAGATAGCGAAGAAAATACCAATGGTTTCGGCATATTCATTCTCAATAATGGAAATGATTAACGAAAAGACTGCCGCTACCAGCAACACCCGGATAACAGGGTCTTGAAATTTTTCTAAATAAAGTTTCCACATGGAAGGCCGCTTAGGGGGAGTAAGCAGGTTGACTCCGTATTTCTCGCGGCTGGAGAGAACTTCCTGATCGGTAAGTCCGGTCAAGTGGGGTTCATTTGCTTTTTGTGACATAATGCCTGTTTATTAGTTAATTTTAGTGCCGCAAAAATACAACATATATTGTAAGAACGGATAAAGATTAGTTTTTTTTTCGAAAAAATATGCTCAACTATTGCAAGTCTCACTATAAACCATTACCTTTGCGCTCAGTTTTTAAGGAATACTTTTTGTGTAGGACTTGTAGCTCAGTTGGTTAGAGCAACAGACTCATAATCTGGAGGTCCCAGGTTCAAGCCCTGGCTGGTCCACTCGAAAACAAAGCGTTAATTGCACGAAATCAAGCAGTTAACGCTTTTCTTTTTGTGTCCCTCTAAGAGTTATGGTAAGCTCAAACTAATAGAAAAGCATATCTTTTGCAGCATTTGTTTACCGCTTGTTTACCGCTAAACAAAAGGAGTAATATGCTGACAATCAATGCAGAAATCAAGAAAGACGGACAACGGTCTGATGGTACTTACAACGTAAAGTTAAGATTCACGCTTGACAGAAAGATGAGAAGGCTGGCAACAAGCCTGTTCGTTACAAGTAAGGACTTAACTAAAGAATTGAAAATCAAACAGACATCATCTATCAGGCAAGAAGTGGATAGCCTGATTCGCAGTTATCAGGAGAAGTGTGCCAAGCTACAAATTGAACTAAACCATTATACACTTGATGAAGTAATGGACTATTTGGACGGTGAACGTCAGAGGCAGCAAACCATTGACTTTATAAAGTTCAGTCGTGAGTGGATAGCCTCAGCTACTATTAAAGGCGCAGCCAATTACACTTCTGCCCTTAATGCGCTAATCCGCTTCATTGGTAAAGAAGAATTGGACGTGAATCTGATAACCCTTGACTTCTTAGAGAACTTCAAAGCGTTTTTGAATAAAGAGCGTGAAGCAAGAACAAATAAACTGATAGCACAAGGCAAACGTGTTCCCTCTAATCGTTCTTTGTCTCTCTATTTGGTGAGCATCAAAAAGCTATTCAATGAAGCCAAAAAGAAGTACAACAAGAAAGACAAGAATCTGATTCTGATACCCCACTCACCTTTTGAGGACTTTGCCATACCCAAACAAGAAGCCACACGCAAGAGAGCCATATCCACAGACATCATAAAGAAGATATGGAAGTTGCCTTATAAAGACATGAAGAAAGGCTATAAAGCCACTTGCCGCTATAATTTGGCAAAAGATTGCTTTATTCTCTCATTCTGTTTAATGGGAATCAATTCAGCAGACCTTTATAATGCCACAGAAATGAAGAATAACACTATCACCTATTATAGAACCAAAACGAAAGACCGCAGATTGGATAATGCGAAGATGGTAGTAGATGTTCCTCAAATAATTTTGCCTTTAATAGAAAAGTACAAGGACAAGACAGGTAAGCGGTTATTCAACTTCTATCAATACTATGCAGATGAAAAAGACTTCAACAAGGCTATCAACTATGGACTAAAAGAGATTGGTGCATTGCTAAATGTGGAAGATTTGGAATACTATGCTGCCCGGCATAGTTGGGCTACCATTGCCTTGAACAAAGTAGGCATTGATAAATATGTAGTTCATGCAGCTTTGAACCACATTGACGATTCTATGAAAGTGACCGATATTTATATAGAGCGTGATTTTGTGAATGAGAATAAAGCTAATGACAAGGTGGTGAGATATGTGTTTGGCAAATAGTTCTGAAAGAGTGACGCAAATCTATCTTGACAGCTTTGACAATGAGCAGATAGATGAAGCAATGAAATCTCTCTTTTAACGAAAATAATCCTGTTTATCAGAACGATAGGCAGGATTATTTTTTAATTTTGTAGAAAAACAGCATTTATGGAAATATCCGACTTTCTAAGAAAACGAGAACCACTCCCTACATTGCCTGGCGATTACAAGGAAAATGCAGAATGGGAGGAAGAAAGATTATTTAATGCTTGGATAAAGAAATATCCGGCAGAAAAATGTACCGACATAAAAGAACGGTTACAATATATCCGTAAATATGCTTTGCTCTATCCTGATTTTGATGGTGAAGAATGGTTCCCATCTCAAGCCGCCATAAACTATTATGAAATTAGACAGGAAAGGCTTGAATACTGCAAATTGTCAGAAGCAGATTTCTATTCACTGAAAGAAATACAGGAATCAATCAAGGAGTTAGGCATACAGCCAAAACCGACTTTTGAATTTATCGTTTATTTATGGGATATACTTAAAAGATGGTGGGAACATGGAGATGTTGAACTTGTAACAGAAAGGATAAAGCGTCTGTTCGGCTTGATTGAGAAACAGCCTGATGTACACCTGAAACTTGATGTAAGTGTGGGCAGGAAACATATAAAATTTGAAAATGATAGATTCATAAAGTCTTTGTTTGCTGTTTTCCTTAATTCAAATGTTGAGGGCTTAAACAGTGTGGAAACCGTCAAACCTGACAAACTTGAAATAGATTATATCTTGATAAAGACCCTGCTAGACAACCTCCCAATAAAATATACGAAAGAAAAGAAAGGTAAATACACAAAGGCGGAGAGGATTTTTTCTCTTAGCGTTCTTTGGCTGACAGGGGAAATTGCTCATGGAAAAAATGACTGCCCATTGGATACAGAAACTTTTAATAACGGGACATTTGACTTGTTGATGAGAAGATACAAGGATATGCCATTACCAGCAGTGTTTGCTTTACATTAGAGTAAGAAAAGCGTGTTTTTCTTACTTGTAATTGAACCTTGAAGCCGTAGTACCTTTGCACCTGAAATCAGACAGCAGACCACACGTTGTGGCTGACTTATCCCTGATTACACTAGAAATATGAAGAAAGAAAATTATTTTCAAGTCGAAGTTTCAGTAAATAACGAAACTCGTAAGGTGGCTTTCGCCAAGGGCATTAACCGTGAAGTGAATTTTGCAAACGTCAAAAAACTATTGGCTGAAATGGGTCTCAAAGGCTACCGCAAGGCAGAGATGGTACAGGTCTTTCGTGCTGAGGATGCTATTGCCAATGGGGACATTGTTCTTATTGACATCAATGGCAATGAAATCAACAAGGACAATGCGAATGGCTATTATCTCATTATTGACGGGCAACACCGTGTTTATGCCGCTTCTATGCTCAATCGTGAACGTGAGAAACAAGGTGAGCGTACATTTCAAGTTCCCGGCATACTCATAGAGCTTGCAGAAAATGAAACCATTGCGGAATATATCTCCGCCGTAAACATCACTAAAATGCCGTGGAAAACGGATGATTATATTCGTGGTGCAGCCAATGTAAAACAAGATGAGTTACTTGATAAATACAATGAGCTTATCAGGACAGACGATAACCCCAACGGCTATCCTCTAAGCACATTGAACATAATCTATTGTAACAATCCCAAAGCCATGAATAAGACAAGCCTGTCATTACTCTGTCAAGGCAAGAATGAGAAAGGCAGAGGCAAAGTGAAGAAGCCAATTATTCCAGCCCACAATATAGAGCGTGGAAACCGTTTTATCGCACTTTGTAAGGATAAAGGGTTCTCCGACAAAGACATTTCCAAACGATACTTGTCCGAAAAGTTTTCCGATTTATTCAATGAGGGTGGAGAAGATAAAGCCTTTGACATATTCAGCCGGATAACACCTAATGACTGTCAAGCCATGCACAATGACAAGGGCAATCTCATAGAAGAAAAAGTGATTGAACAATTCCGATTAATTGAAAGCAGAATAGCGTAACCTACAAATGGATATGGCTTTCAGAGAATCCCCTTATACGGGGATTCCTGAAGCTGTCGGTAACAAAAATTTGAACACATGATACTATATGAAAGGAAAGGGAATATGTACGAGTTTGTAACTCATACATGGAATCCGATAAAAGGTAAGTGTTACCACGATTGCAGTTATTGCTACATGAAGAAAATCAACCCTGATGCGCAGCCGGTTAGGCTTGTTGAAAATGAATTGCAAGGGGATTTTGGAATAAACAAATTTATATTTGTAGGTAGCAGTACTGATATGTTTGCACAGAATGTAAAAGACGAATGGATAAAAGAAGTTCTTGATTTTTGCCTTGTTAAGACCTCCCGACAAGCACAGCAAGAAAGGACACGTTTTATGTTTCAGACAAAGAATCCACAACGCTTGTTGCAATTCATCAGCCACCCGTTGTTTGATGTGGAAAGAAAGCAAGCCGTAATTTGCACCACATTGGAAACAAACCGTCATTATCCTGATATTATGAACAATGCCCCACTCCCACAAGACAGGGCGGAAGCCATGAATGCCATAGCAAAATTAGGCATTGAAACTTTTGTGACGGTAGAGCCTATCATGGATTTTGACTTAGGCGAATTTGTGTCACTTGTCAAAAGATGCAATCCTCTGCAAGTCAATATTGGAATAAACACCAATGCAAATATAAAATTGCCCTGTCCTGCCATCGAAAAGCTGATTAATTTGATACTCTTGCTAACCATATTTACAAAGGTACATATCAAGAAGAATGCGAATAATGAAAACAATCTATGTAAATCGCTGATTCACAAACTAAAGAAGAATATATTCTTTGAACAACCTGTTCCTTAAAAAGTAAAGGGCATTCCGCATTACACGGTTTGCCCTCTATTTTTATACAAACTCATAGCCACTTTTCCGGCTACCGTCTGCCAACGGAATCTTTACAGGCTTTATCCTAATTCCAAACCGTTTTTCCAAATGGCTTGCAACTCCCTTTTGCCTGATTCCATATCTTGCATACACTTCTTCCATTTTCTGCTTTATCATATCAGTAAGCATTCTTGTTCCAACAGGAAAGATAGCCCTAAACTCCTTATAAAGATGATAAGTTGCCTGTTTGTTCATCATTTCATTTTTAAGATTCAGTTCCTTATAGCCAAGAGCTTTTATCCGTTCATAACCCAGCGAATCATAATACAGCTTCAAGTCTTCACTTTGACGTTCCATGACTTCATCAACCAATACGAACATACAGGCTTCTTTATTCTTACGATACTCGCAATAGCGTTTCATCCTGTCAGCAAACCCCTCTTTCCTAATGATACACTCCAATTGTTCCTCATAATCTGAATGCAACTCTTTTCCACTGACATTAAAACCGCTATCTTCCAACTGCTTCCTGACTTTGATACCATCCAAATAGTTCTCTTTCTGTACATCATAAGAAAAACACTCGTTCAAATAAGCCATGTCGTTTACAAAGAAACTGTTAGTTGCCTCATTATAGCATACATAATGCTCACTATACTTATTCAGTTTTTGACAAGTTTGAATATCTTTAATGGCAAAATCCCTGTTTGCACCCGTCAAACTGTTTTTAAGTCGGGCATATTCATAGGAATCTTGCAGCTTCTTTTCTAAATCTGCTTTATATGAATCATCCTTGCTTTCTCCCACATCCACATTATAAATGAAAGTGACAGTGTTCCTGAACGGATTACATTCCAGCCTTTGACGACCTGCTATTTGAGCCAACTCCGTAGCTATGTCAATGGAAGTGTAGGATTTCTTGTTGTCACTTATTACAAAGGTAGATGCACAAGTTGAATAGAAATCACACCCAGCAAAGGCTGTGGAAGTGCAAAACGTGAAATTCTTATGCTGTTCTCCTTTTAATGGAATCACACCTATTCCATAATCCAGCCCTAACTTCTTTACAAGCTGTTCATTTTCAAGAGTAGAAGCCACTACTATATTGACATCATCAGTCTGTAATCCTGTTTGCCTGATGATATTTATAATGTTGGTAACGCTATTCAAGAAGATAACACACTCTTTCGATTCAATCTTTTCATCATTTGCAAGGACGAACGGATAAATACCTTTCTGATAGTTCCTGACTATCTCAATGGCATTGTTTATCGGATTCTTCGATTGTACCCTTTTGACAAACCGTTGTTCTACATTACTCCATTCTAATACAGTGTAGGGCAAATCCTTAAACCAATCCATTTGCCTCATATACTTGTCTGCAATAGGGGTGGCAGACAGATAAGTGACATACGGAAACTCTTTTAATGTTTCCAATAAGGCTATTTCTGTTTCAGACTTGAATCCACTATCTATTAGAAGATATTGATATTCATCTACGACTACTCTCCAATCCGGCTTATCCTTTATAAGACCGTTCAATCGTGGAATGGAATCATACGTTGCCAATATCTTAGGCTTTGGGCTGTTTTTCAAATAATCTTCAATCTCTCCATTCCTCACATCACCATAGACAGCCAAAGTTCCTTTATGTTGCTGGCACTTGTTTTTAATCAGGTTGATTCTTGGAATGCAAATGATAGTCTTATGTTCATCTTCAATGGCAAGGGTGGTAGCTCCACACCCTGTTATCCCCTTATTTACAATACCTCTCGGCAGTTCAAAGCCTGCCCATTCATTCAAAAAGTTTACATTAGCTGGTACTTTTATTGTTTCGACCATACTACAAGATTTAGAAAATCAATATATCCGAATCTTAAAATCTGTGTCCGATATTCCATCGGTTTAATCTTTATTATTAAGGAGGTCAGGACAAAAAATCAGACAGTCCAAAAAATCTTGAAGTCAATCTATCTTTCTAAGGACATCAGGAAAGAAAATCAGACAGTACCCACAAAATAAAACCGAAACGCATTGTTTCCGGCTTTATTCCCATCTGCAAGAAATGGATATGTCGATTTTCTAATTAAAAGGGTCAGACAGTAATTTTTTCCTCTCTGAATCCTGATATAAGCAAATATATACACCTTTAAGGACACTTCCAAACGAAAATAGCTCCAACCATAAAAACAGCACCTTACATATTGTTTACGTCTATATTTCAACGATTTGGCTCACAATCATACAGGATGAGAAAGTAAAAGGACTTTTTTCGGCAAGAACTTATATTTATAGGGTGAAGTTGAAAAAAGTACCACTCATTATTGAAGCAATTACACCTTATGTACTGCCAACAAATTTTGCCTATTTCATTTTATACAATAAGTTTTGACTTTGAATCTTGTACATATAACACCACTCAATTTTAATTCACAATACCCACATTCCAACTTAAAAGGAATATATAACGCAAAACAGGTACTTGTGCCAATCAAAAAATACGGGAAGTGTTACATACAAGCGACTACACCCCAAAAAAAAATCCCCTCCCCATAAGTGGAATGGAAAAGTAAAACCTATCCGATAAGTACAGGAGAAAAATATAACCTATCCTACTATAAACCTCTATAACTATATGACAATGATAGTCATTGTCCTTGTAATCAATAACACTTAATCCCAATTAAATTATGGAAGCAACATTATCATTTGTACCAATGGTACGCAACAATCATTCTTCGTTTGCACAAGATGCAGAGTACGTTCCTTTTGAGGAAGTAAGCGAACAGCCATCCATCAGACCCAGCGTGAATTTCTTGGAAGCCAACACTTCTGAAATCTCCATTGAGGAACTGACTACTCAATGCGTAGTGCCTACATGGGCTAATCAGGAGTTGACAATCTCTCATCAGGACTTCATTCACACAGTGCATGAAGCAGCACAGACCATGTTTTCAGGTGAAACTATCTGTGAGCCTGCAATACGTGTGTCGCACATAGTACGTGGCAGGGTTCCGTCAGCACTTGGCAAGAAAGCAAGTGAACTTCTTGAATCTGAAAAGACACAGTTCTACCAAAGACTGGCTTTTGCTTTCACCATTCCCACTATTCATGAAAAAGTGAACGGTCAGAAGTTGGAGCTTTGCATTGGAGGTGTCCGTAACTATTCCGACTTGAACCTTTATAGGGCTAACAAAGGCTTGGAGAAGTTCTCTGTCTTTATCGGTTGGAGAGTAAACGTGTGCAGCAATCAGGTGCTTACAGGTGATGGAGTGAAACTCCAACTTGAAGTGATGAACCTGAATGACCTTTACAGAGCTGTTCTTGAACTATTCTATAACTTCAATCCTGCAAGGGAAATCCACCTGATGCAGACGCTTTCGCAGTCTTACCTGACAGAAACACAGTTTGCTCAAATTGTGGGGAGGATGAGATTATATCAGGCACTACCCAATGGCTATCAAAAGGCTGTTCCACGGTTGCTGATTACGGACAGTCAGATTAACAATGTCTGCCGTGATTACTTCACCAATCCA
This sequence comes from Phocaeicola salanitronis DSM 18170, assembly GCF_000190575.1. Lineage (NCBI taxonomy): Bacteria > Pseudomonadati > Bacteroidota > Bacteroidia > Bacteroidales > Bacteroidaceae > Phocaeicola > Phocaeicola salanitronis. Next base: position 2,460,293 of record NC_015164.1, read on the forward strand.
AATTTTGGAGCAAAAGGCAACACTATCTCCATGTTTGACTTCCACAACTTGCTGACAGAAGCCAATAAGAGCAGTTATATTGATACCTACCTGCAAAGGGCTGTGAATGCAACGGAAGTGGCGGTAGGCATCAACAACGCACTGCATGGAGATACGAAATACGCTTGGTTCTTGGGCTAAGTGCTTATTGATTCACTTCTGACAATCGGACATTTCTCATTATGGGGAGTGTCCGATTTTTATTCCTGATACTCTTATAAATATAGTAATAAACAATACAAAAATGGACATACAGAATACACGTGAATACAAGGCTGCAAAAGACTTGGAAAGAGCCTTGAATGATTATGGCTGGAATCCTGCGCTATTTGCAGAAAGTACAAGATATTTTCATCGTACATTGCAGCAGAATTTGGTAAAGACTGTTGTTGCCATAATAAGAATGGTGGGCAGTGAGAACTATGGGACAGACCTTAGAAACAGGGCTTCACATGAGCTTTGTAAAAGGATAGTGGAAAGTGGTGTGTTGGATGATGCACATCTGCCTTTCATCTAAAATGCTGTTATTTAGCAGAAATCAGCAAATATATTTCATTTAGATGCAGATATTCAACGCTTTTTCGTTAACTTTGTGGCTGACTTCCGAAAGGTTGTCAGACATAAGAGAACGAAGAGCGTTATTGAAACTCGCCCTTACAATCAAATTCTCGCAAAATTTGAATATGGAAAGAGGGAGGGTAGCAACAACGCTCACGCTACGGATATATACTATCCTGAAAGGGAGAACTATATACCTCGCAAGCGTGAGTGGCTGTTGCTTACTCATTTCCATAGGCAATGCGAGAAGCCCGATTGTTGAGTAAGCATAGATACAGTCCTCACGCTTTTCGCATTTAATAACTTTAGATGTTCCAACGGAGGATGAGGGACACGTTTTATACTTATGTACAAACCAACAGAAATGGAACTGACTATCTATGCCATGTCGGCAGAGATGAATGACAAGTACAACCAACCCAACACCTCAAAAAGTATTGCAGAAGAAGCAGAATTATGGGCAAGAGATTTTTCAATGCTTACAGAAGAACAGCTATGCGATAAGGCTGTAGAATTTACCCGTAAAAATGTACGTGAAATGAATTGGAGTGAAGATGATATAGATGGGGTTACATGGTTTTTGGGATGCTATGCCCATGTTATATTAAAAGCTGGCTTATCTCAAAGCTTTGCATCTATTATGATGACTTCTTTACGTAAATATTTTAATCTCATTTAATTTACTTTTTATGACACCTTGGAGTAAATTTAATCAGTGCATGGCTATAGCTGCCCGTTGCAGTCAGGTCTTTTGTAAGTTGTTTAAGATACAAGTCAGCAACAAGAGACTATTGTGGATAGATTTATATCCAATAAATGGGTTGCATAAGGACAACATACACATGGTTTGTGATAGAGATTCCAATAAACTTGAAGTTTATTTCAATCTCAACTCTATGAAATATCCTTTTACAAAGGACGACTTGGATAGTATTGCCTATAAATTGGGAATGGGTATTCTTAGCCAATATGTTATTATTGAAAGCGGAATTATTTTCATATTGGATGAATCTGTAAATTATCCATTTTATGAAAATACTTTTTCGTTTATGGACATAGACCAAAAGGAAAGGACTATAACAACAGATTTCCCCTTGTTGCATCATTTGCAAACAGAATTAGAAGTTGGGACATCCATCTATTTTGAAACTCATGAAATAATTCGTCCTAATTCAGCTATTGTGAAAAATGGGATTCCCATGTTTGACCCTCAGAAGCTCAGACAACACCAAGCATTTTTAATTGTAAATATTATAAAGAGTGGTGGTGCTATTGAAGTGAAATTAGATAATAACAACTTTATAGAAAACGCAACGAACATTTTTAACGGAATGTCTTTAATTTCATCATTGCCTTTTTATGGGAATGAAAAAGAAAGTAGTGAAAATGGGGCGGCTAAAATATATCTTTCAGCCTCAGTTGAAATGGGATTTATTAATATAGTACAAGTTCATCGTTTTGATAACACTTTATTGTCAAAACGAGAGATAGAAGAAGCTATACCCAAAATTCAAGATAGCTTAGGATTATCAGCATCATTTTGTGTTGATACATTTTGGGGAGTTCATTAAATGCTTAAATATAAATGCCAATAACTGACGACAAGAACATTGCACCATATTCTTATTCATGGTTTTATCATTGGTATTATGGCAAAATTACATCCTATATGGATGATGGTCTGCAAAAGGACTATTACAAAGAATGTGAATATGTTGCCTTATGGTTTAATCGTGTAAGAGGGAATAGCGTACTTCCCTTATTCTTTAAAGACAATACTGATTTTAATAATTGGGTTGAACATTATGGAGGATTCAAAATAATTCTTCGTTATCAATATTATAAAATCATTCATTATCCTATAGAGGCGGACAAGGAAACTATTATAGACATTATAATCAAAGCTTTGATGCAAATTTATAAGAACGGAGATATATCCAAATAATTGATGATATACAAGCTTCATATGTCACACTCCTTTTATAAATACGAATGTCCCGATTGTGGATATACCATAGATGGATTGTCAGAGGGTGGTAGGTTGTTCTCAGAATACAACTATATCCAACTTCAATGCCCTGCGTGTAAAAAGGTGGAGAGCATAAATGTCCCTTATGAAAAGGAACAAACCGGAGAATTTCCATTATCAGAATGTTGCAAAGTCAAGATGCAGAAATGGGATAAAAGTTGTCCCGTGTGTGGCAAGAAAATGATTCAGGCAGTCCTATGGGATGATTTTTGTTAAACAATTAAACAAAACACTTTTTATCAATTAAGATAGAAAATAATTCGCTAATTTTGAATCCTAAAAACTTGAATAAATATGATACCCAGAGAGTTTTATAAGGAATACATGCCACTTTATACCAAAGATTTTGATACGGAAATATACAGCACCATTCAACAATCTAATAGTTATAGAATAGATATTAGATTTGATGAAAAGTTCAACAACTATGTTTATTTCTTTAAAATATTTGGCGTGAGTGGGAAACTTTTAACCATGAATGGATGGACTTTAGTTAAAGCACGTTTCCAAAAGAATTGGTATGAGAATCTTAGTCCATACGTCACTATAAAAGATTCACAAGGAATAGTTCTTGATGACTACCAATTAGAAATGCCGTTTGCTAAAACAGAACCTAACATCGGTGGAGAAATAGAAAATAGGCTGAGAGAAATATTCCATTTTATGAAATATATATCAAAATTCCAAAGCCTTTATGATTTTGAAACAGTACATAAAACATCTCTTTCAAATATTGGTGATACAATACGCTTTTATTTAGAATGCTTGAAAATAAAAAACAGATTACCGCAAGAAGCGCAAACCTACATAATAGACATAGTAAAAACAAGATTTGAGAATTATCTCAATGAAGCAAATAAATAGGATACATTTATATGCAGACAGCATAGACGAGCCTGCAAACGGAGAAATTGAGAAATACATACGAGTAACAGATAGGTAGTACCTTTTTTGAAAGATACCCAATTTATAGGGAGTATCTGAAAAAAGTTATCTATCTTTACATGTTCAAATTAAAAACAGATGAAAACAGCAATTACATTCATCTTTATATTAGCTTTATCCGCTTGCAGTGCCAAGCCTGATAAGGTTGCCAATCTCTTTACAAAAGAGGAACGGGAGCAGTATGTAAACACTTTATCTTTATATCTTCAAGCAGATTCCGGCTTGATTGCAGAAAGGAATCAGTTCTTCCAATTCCTATTGAAACACATAGATGCAGAAGAAAAGGATTCTGCTTATTACATGGAGAACATAGCCCATGTGGATTCAGTCATTCATGCGGCTATTGGATTAGTGGAACAGGGCAATATGGACAATTTGCTTACTTTACTTGAACAGGAAAGATACAATATCTATGCACACCCGTGCAACAACATAGACAATGAGATTGCATTACACAATATGCTTATCCAACTCTATAACAAGGCTTATAAGGAGAACACGGATGAATACTACTCCAAAATTATAGATTTGGCAGAATACAGCAAACTTCATATTCTTGGATTGCTTGATAATGAGCAGTACATACCATATTACATACATAACCTGACTTCTTTAGTAGATTTATATATGTGTGCCAACCGTCATGCAGAAGCCATACGGACAGGCAAGGAGCTGTGCGAATTTACCAAGGATAAGAACAATAGCATACATATCAGGTGTGTCTTGTTATTGGGAAGCCTTTATAAAGAGTTAAATATGACAGAACAACAGGACAGTTGCATCAACAGCGTCAAGCATCTGCCTGAATTTGAAGCAATATATGATGATTATATGAAGCAATAAAAGTTGTCTGATTTTTTCCTGCCACTCTTAAAAGAAGAAATGAGATAAGTTGAATTTTAGACAGTAAAACATCATGAAAATAGTTCATATAGTTACTATGTTTTTAATTGCAATGGCTTTCCTTAACCTTACAGGATGCAACAGGGCAAGTAAGTCAAACGATGAAAGACAAATAGATATTACCCTTGAAAGAGAAAGTACCAATTTTTGGGGGCATGGTACACGTTCTTTTATTTCAAACAATTTACCAAACGGTTATAAGGTTTCTGTTTTCTATAAAGAAGAGGACAACTTGTGCATTTGGCATTTCCAGCGAGGAGACAGCATTGACAGATATATTGCTGGACATAGGTTGCCATTGTCACTAAGTTTTAAATGCAATGCTGCTCTTTATGATGAGAATTTGGATAAGCATTATGAGCCACTTGATACTACTCTGACACTAACCATTGATATTCCTATTGTCAAACAATTGGATATGGATGCTGCTGATGGCGACATCTGCTTCATGGATGTTAATTTTGACGGTCAAGAAGAGTTTATAATAGCCCATCCGGGATATAACCGTACATATTATGCCTGTTTTGATTTAGTGAATGGAGATGATTCTAATAGTGTTTGTCCCAGCTTTTTAACATCTATGGATGGTGAAGTGTACGGTAACTTGGTTGGTGGATTAAGTGGAAAAACAGAGTTTGACCATAAAAAGAAAATCATTCATGTCACAGAACAAATAGGCTGCTGTGAGAAAGTGGAAGCATGGGCTAAGCCTATCAAAGATATTGTGGATAATTCCATTGAAATTAGAATATTCAAGAAAGTAGAAAACGAGTATTGGATGAATGGAGAAGACCACATTATAACCTATCAATTAGTGAATGATTCTTTGAAACAAGTATCACATGAAATTATAAAATGACAAAAGGACATTTTTTGAAAGGAATCCAATTTATAGGGAGGAGTAGAAAAAAGTTCTCTATCTTTATAGTCTAATTAAAACGTTCAGATTATGTTCAAGTGGTTAAAGAAGAAAAAGACAGCCGTCCAAAAGAATGAAGTACGCCAAATGGCACTGCAAGCTCTTGTGCTACCTGAAATAGATATTGCAAAAGTGAAAGAATTTGCAATGAATGGTTGGGAACTTGGCGAAACACACGGTTTGCCTCATTGGCAAAGAGTGGAACGCAACGGAATCATTTTAAGTACAGAAATACGCAACGGGATTTCATGCATCCGTGAAGATATAAATATGAAGGTAGTCCGCATGTTCGCCTACTTACACGATAAGTGCCGCTTGAATAATGGAGCGGATTTGGAGCATGGAATTAGAGCTGCTGACATGCTCCCTTCTATCAGAAGTACCATACTGCAAGACCTTACAGATGAAGACTTTTCATTATTGGAAATTGCTTGCAGATTACATACGACAGAATTACGGACAGGAAACCTGACTGTTGACACTTGTTTTGATGCTGACAGGCTGGATTTGGAGAGGGTAGGCATTATTCCATTCCATAATAAAATGGCTACTGCGAATGGGAAATATTGGGCTATGCACTTAGACGAATTTCATCAAATAATATTTTCCTTACAGATAGCATTGCTGGAAGAACAGACTATAAAGAATCCATACTTAAAGAAGAATGTGGACGCAACAAAAATTCTAATTCATGAAACTATCTCAAACACGACTTAATATAATCTTCTATTTCTTTGGCGGTGACAGCATATACAGGTGCAAGTTGTTCAAAATGAGCATCCCTTGTGAAACGATTACCATTGGTCAGCATAGCAAGCAGGTTCTTGGATTTAAGCCGATGTCCTGAATAAGTAAGTGCCAAAGATATTAGTTCATGAATAGAAACGCCAGACTTTAGGATGGAGTAAATATCATAATAGTCACGAAAATTACTCCTGCGCAACATCACCTCCATCTTCATTGCTCCAATGGCTTTCACGTCAGCTAATCGTACATGATTCAAGTAATCCACAGGCTTATCAACCGGAGAATACTTGGGACAGGCATAGAAAGAGAATTTTACTCCAGCCATCACATACTCCACATGGTCTATATCCAAAATGTCTTTATGCTGGATTTCGCCAACAGTGGCAAGTTCTTTCTCTATCTGATGCCATGCCACTTCCATCTTTTCAGCTTTGGAAGTCCGCCATTTCATAAAGTCCAAATCTTCACTCCGACGTGTACCTATCTGCAAGGACAAGGCAGTACCACCCACCAAAAGATAGGGCTTGATGCAGTCTAATTTAGAAACTGCTTCAAAGATTTGTTGAGTGTGTGGTGCTAAACCTTTCATGCAAACATCTTATTGAGGTGACGGGTAGCCATAGACTTTATATAGGCATCCGGTTTCTTTGCTTTGAAATAGTACCAAGCAAAGAAGCGGTTCAACGTGTAGAGATATTCCTCTTGCGGAATAAGATAATCCAGCCATACCTGCTTTATCTTCTTAAAAGGATAAATCAGAAAAAGCTGGTTGATTTCATCCAAGTCAAGATGCAACAAGGTCTTTTCAATCAACATATCATCGGGAATATCCTTGATTGAATCCTCATTGTACGACCAAAAGCAATGCTCCTGCTTCAGCTTCGCCAACAGTTCTTGTTTGATTGCATCACTTGACATAACACATTCTTTTAGAATACTACAAAATTAGTGATTATTCCTATTGAGAACAAATAAAAAGGTGAGAATGTTGCGCATATCTTATCATCAGATTTATTCTATCTTGATTTACAGGAAAAAGTAAGTGCATCTACCTAAACAATAAGCCATTATCATTGCATAAACCCATAAGAATGACTATCTTTGCAACAAGAACGAATGTTTACCGCTGGTTTACCGATGCGTTCTTATAAGAGTTCATTAACAGGTTTGCAAACGCTTGCAAAGGACTTGTAGCTCAGTTGGTTGCATAGGAAAGCGCAGCTTTTCTATGCCGTAGAGAGCAACAGACTCATAATCTGGAGGTCCCAGGTTCAAGCCCTGGCTGGTCCACAAAGAAAATCAAGCACTTACGAGAAATCGCAGGTGCTTTTTTCTTTATTTGCGTAAACAATGCGTAAACAAACGGTTTGAGTTGGCTTTGTTTACGCATAGAATTTCCGTGAAACTCCGTGCAATCCTATAACACATTCACTAAGATATGTTGTTAGTGTGATGATACTTGGCGGTTAAATAAACTCAAATACATTCCATTTATATCTGATTTATAGAATAATATTGTATTTTTGTATCGCGTAATGCATTTGTGGCAAGCCATGACCTTGGTGGTGCTCTTTCTTGAAAAAGGAAAGTGAGTTTGCCAAACCATCGTGGGAGGGTTATTCCATTCCGATGAATCAATGCGTAGAGGGAGTGCCAGTCGGAGGGTACTCTATGACAAACGAAACGCGAGAGTTGCTTCAGGGGTTGAGACCGATTAGCATAAGCCCGGTTACCAGTCAGCGACAGAAGACAACGAGATTGCACCGCTGCATATAACGACAATGTTTTTATCCGTCTGAGGGTAGGGACTCTGTGGTTATATGCAGTGTTTTGTATATGTATGCCTCACATTGCAAAGCGTCTGTATTCAGAGGTTATGTTGAACATAAACAATGAATGCAATGGAAAAACTGACAAAGTCTCTGTCGCTTTTCAAGGAACGGAATTGTTCTGTTTCTATCGTGTTGGATTCACGCACTCGCAGGAAAAACGCGTGCGAGTTTCCGTTATCTCTCCGTTTCACGATAGACCGCAAGTGCTTTTATCTTACCGTTGGAAGTTCTTTCACAGAAAAGAAGTTCTCAGACATTTGTAATGCAACTAAATGCAAGAGTGAGAACTACAGACTTCAAAAAGAGTGGAAAGACACCTTTGTTCCCAAATACAAAGAAATTCTGATGAATTTGAACAAGGGCGGCATCCTGACTTTTGAAATGGTGCGTCAATGTATCATGGGCGATGGAACGGTGCTATCCCATGAGGGGACAACTACACCGCAATCCTTTATTGGTATATGGGAACTGATTATTCATGAGCTGCGCACAAACGATGGAGGTACGCGTTTTACTACGGCAGAGAGCTATGAATGTGCGCTCAAGTCATTCCGAAAGATACTCGGCACGGATATGGTCAAAGGATTCTGCATCAGTGCTGCGGAAATCCAAAAATGGAAAGAGGGCATGCACAATGGAGTAAAAGATAAGAACGGGGCGATAGTTGGGAAAATCAGTGATACAACAGCGGGAATCTATCTGCGTTGTTGCCGTGCTGTGTGGAATCGCTGCATACACGAAGGCTTCCTAAAAGACGTTCCTTATCCTTTCTCCAATAAGAAAGAGAAAGGGCTTGTGAGCATTCCCAAGAGTGCGAAGCGCAAGCAGAGCTTCTTGAACGTCAGTCAGATGACGGAACTATATAACCTTTTCGTCTCAAAGAAATATCCCGAACATTGGCCGGAAGAATATACCAAACGTGCTCATTACTCATTGGGACTGTTTCTTGCTCAATATCTATGCAATGGTTTCAATATGGCTGATGCAGGGCGATTGACTTACGATAACTATTATTACCAGACGGATGGCAAGGCTTTCCGTTTCAACCGAAAGAAAACTTCCCGAAGGAGTGCTGACGGTTCAGAGGTAATCGTTCCTATCATCCCTCCTTTACAATATGTGTTGGATGAAGTGGCAGCACCTCCTACCCGGGGTGGTTTGGTTTTCCCTCATATATTAAAAGGTGCGGAAACAGAAGAGTTGCGCCGTAAATATACCATGCAGGAAAACTCAAACGTAAAAGACCGTGTTATTAAAATATGCCATGAAGCACTACATTGGGACAAATCCATCTGCCCGTCCGGTACATGGTGCCGACACTCGTTTGCCACCAACCTGCATAATGCGGGAGTAGACATGGATTATATCTCTGAAAGCATGGGACACGCATCTTCAGATCATGCAATCACCCAAATATACATTGAGCATTATCCTCTGGACATACAAATGGAGAATAACTCGAAACTGTTGAATCTGGCAAAGACCTCTGAAAGGGATTTTTTATTGGCAAAACTGACTAGTATGTCGACAGAAGAGTTGGCTAAATTGTTTACACGACTATAAAACAGCTTGAAACATGTTCATAGAGAGAATAAAAGACTACTTCACAAGGAAGGATTGCGCTGATATGGCTATCCGTACTTGGAAATCTGCCAATGAAGAATTATATGCCGATTTCTGCAAACGTATGGATGCTGTAGGCAAGGGAAACTTATCTGTTTTGATGGATATGTGTCAGATGATGCAGGAATGTACGCCGCCAGAAGCCTTGATGCTGTATAATTGGCTTTCTGATTTCAGCGGTAAAAATGTACAGCATATCGCCAACCAACAATGGGCTGGCAAGTATACAGATATTATAGCCCATTGCATCACCAACAAACGGCTGTGGATAGGTGTCAACGTAAAAACGGGTACGGTAGAGCTGCTTACATCCCCAAAGTCGGAGTTACTGATGGTTCATTCCGAGACACCTATTGAAATTTGGAATCGTCTGCCCCAAGGAACGAAATCCTATTTGATAGGGCAATTGGATATACTTATGAGGAATAGCAAAGGATGCTATCTGTTGAGCAAGCTGGAAAGGAATATGGTGTACCAGTCCCTCGTGTATGTCTTCCGAATCATTTTCCTGTCCCATGCCGTATTTGTTGGCGAGATTATGGCAAACCTGTACGACTATATGATGGAGAAGAAGGAGGCTTTAGCTTATTGCATGTACTATTTCGTGGTATTTGACCACGGCCTTTCACGTATGGCTAAATTGCTCGACCGTATGCTTAACAGTGGAGAGGTTGACAATGGCGATATGATTCTGATAAAATCATGTGTTACCATACTTGTCAATGGAAGTATAGAGATGGGCACAGAAACCAAAGCGGATTGGGAAGATACAGTAGAAGCCTGTAATCCGGAAATCTGGAAAGAAGTGATGTTTGCCTTGCGAAAAGTCAAAGGCAGACGTGGGAACAAAAAGGTTATGCAATCATTGGATGATATCCTCGTTGGGAACAAGGAACGAATCAAGCAGGGCATCCACTCATTTCTTGAAGAGAACACAGAGGACATAAGCCTTGCTTATCTGTTGAAGTCGTTGGTTAATGCGGGTAGAATAAAGGCATCTACAAGATACATGACATTCCATCGTGCCATAGAACAATTTTCCAAAAGACATTATGGACACGATATACCACAGAAGCGATATGGCGAAATCAAGGATATGACTTTGGACTCACCACAAAAAGGAAGCAGTTATGCTAAGGCAAAACGAACAATAGACCGATGGACGAACTATTTTGCCAAGAACGGGTAGTTGGGAAATCCGGCTATTCGCAATACTCATCTGCAAACATCTGTTGGAAAACGGTCGGTAAAATTAAGCTATAAATAAACCGACCGATACGCAGAGTTTCATACACTACTTTTGCTTGTGATATCGGTTTTACAGAGTTGAACCGAGGCTTAAAATGTCTAATAACTAAACAAGTAAAAGTATGGAAGAAAGATTCAACCTCAACCAATTACTCCAAAAGCCTATTGCCATGATGACTGGCGAAGAGCTTTGCTTTCTCATTGAAAAATATGTAGAATCCACCGAGAAGTCCACATCCCAAGTGGCACCCAAGGGTAACTTCTATGGCATAGAGGGTATCGCCCGTGTGTTCGGATGTAGCGTACCCACGGCTAACCGCATTAAGAAGAGCGGCATCATAGATAAGGCTATCACGCAGATAGGTCGAAAAATCGTAGTGGACGCAGACCTTGCACTGTCTTTGGCAAAGGAATCAGGTGGCATCCGCATCAAGGAATAGCGATATGGAAGAGAATTGGAAAAAGAATCTGGCAACAGACAATAATGGGAACTTTACTCGCTCCATCAGCAACCTTAGACTCATTTTTACGCTGGACGAAAATTTGAGTTTGATAAAGTATGACACCTTTTGTCAAGACGATGTATGTTTCAGCCCTTTGTTTCGCAACGTCAATGGCAACAAGGTTGATGAGGAGTCAGCAGGAAAGATACAGGACTATTTAGAGAGAACATACAGATTACATCTGACACAGAATAAGGTATTCGAAATGCTAAAAACGACCTCTTCGGAACGGAGTTTTAACCCGGTACAGGATTTTATCACCCAAGAAACATGGGACGGATATCCTCGCATAGCTACGACCCTCATTGATTATTTGGGAGCGGAGGACACGCCGCTTGTTAAGGAACAGACAAAATTATGGTTCGTTGCAGCTGTTGCCCGGGTCTTCAACCCCGGTTGCAAGTTCGACAACGTACTGACTTTACCAGGTCCGCAAGGTATCGGGAAAAGCACCTTTTTCAAAACCATCAGTGGAAAGTGGTTCAACGATTCGTTCTCTTTTGCCAGTGGCGACAAGGAAAAGGTAGAAACCATAACCAATGGTTGGATTATTGAAATCAGTGAGTTGAACGGTTTGAAACGGGCGAATGACGCAGAGGCAGCCAAAGCTTTCCTGAGCCGTTGTAGTGACTATATGCGTCCTGCATACGGACATAAGGTTGTGGAGTTTATGCGGCACAATGTCTTTGCGGCTACAACCAACGAGACGAACTTTCTGCAAGGTGACAACGGAAACCGCCGCTGGTGGATAATTCCGGTTAAAGGCAATGGGCATGTTTCAGAATGGCTGGATGCACTGCAACATGTTGTCCCTCAGCTTTGGGCAGAAGCATACGCCTATTATCGGCAAGGAATGAAACTTTACTTGACACCAGATATGGAAATTCAAGCTAACGAAGTACAGGTGCAACATTCCAATATTCTTGTTGACCCCATCATGGAAGATTTGGAAATGTATCTGGAACGTGAGATTCCCATCCAATATGCAAGTTGGACTATCCCCATCCGACTGGCTTATCAAAAGGGAGCATATTCAGAGCCAAATTCAACAATGACCACACTCAACATGGTTTGCGCCCGGCAAATTATAGAGGAAATGCCTAATGATTTGGTCAGACGTAATCCAGCCAAATACACTTCGCAATATATCAACCGTTTGATGTCCATGATTCCTAATTGGAAACGGAGTGATCAGGAAAAAGTCAAAGGCTTGCACCCTGCCTATTGCGACAAGACCGGACGGGTAAAGCATCCGTGGGTGAGAGTGGACGCACCAAGCGAAGAGGTCAGTCCTGCATTACCAAGTGAACAGGATTTGCCATTCTAAATTTTGAACTAAGGGAAAAGAAAAAGCATCTGTCCCTTTGTCCCTCTTTCCCCCTCAAAAAGGATGAAAACAAAAGACAGATAAAAAAGAAAGTTATAAGAAACGCTTGGGACATGGGACAAAATAATTGAAAACATGAGAAAGGAAGAACTTATCAAACAACTCCAAGAGCATGAACCGCTACTGGCAAATGCGGTCAGCCACATGGTGGAGTATATTCAAGACCGTTACCCTGCAGCATACCCAAGTAAGGTACAGACCGAAGCTGTGAACGACTATCTGCGGAGCGTCTATGCAGATGGAGACGGTAGCATGTCGGAGCAGAACTGCGAGCACCGTCGTATCGCTTCGCAGAAGATTACCATTGCTGCCATCCGTGTACTGGACAGCCGCCAGCTTGACAGACTGCAAGGCATACTTGACCATATCGCATATGACAGAGAGTATTATATGCCGGAGAGAAGATGCGGAATACACCGTTGACTTTCTCTTTTGGCTGCACCACTTATAAAATATCTTCAAACAGACAGATGATGAAAACAAACTTGAACTATTGTATAGTGCTTTCAGCAGAGCAACTTGCTTATCTGGCAGGGAGCAAATACGGCATTGACCGTATGAAGATTCTGCACCTACTGATTGAAGCGGCAGTATTAAAAGAGACCGAGTACGCCATAAAAGGCTTCTCCACGACTTTGCAAGTAGGGCAAGCCGTTCTTTCAGAAGTGGATTTGTCCAGCAAGTTGGGCTACGATAAAAAGACCATATCCCGTGTGCTTGACAAGATGAACCAGTTGGGAATTGTCGCATCCACACAGAGTAATCGGACAAGCATCCATACACTGAAATGCATATCGGCGTGGATGCAGGATGGCAGCCGCATTGATAACCCTTTCTATGTCCGGCTGAAAGACAGGCTTGATGAAAGAGAGAATCCCCCTGCTATATCAAATGAATGTAAACAGTCTTCTCCCTTTTTCCCTTTCCCTTCTGTTTCAGTTTCCCCACAGATTGTGGCAACGGAAAATTCCGGCGGAGACATTCCGGCTGACAACCAGATATAGTTGCATCTGAAAGGTGGTGTGTCCGAAGTTGTTGTATGCAGTATTGCAAGAAGTTCCTATGTCGCACAAATTCGCTTCGCTCATTCGTACCACATAGGCATATTCCGGCAGTCGCAAGCTCCCACCGTGCTGACCTTTTTTGATTTATGTTTCACCCATAGCATTACAAAAGCATGAAGAAGAAAAAGAATATCGACAAGGAAGTTGATGAAGACAACGACAAGAAAGTCGTGAGACGTACCCTGCGGCTTGAAGCCAGGGTAACGGAACAGGAATATATCCAAGCAGCAGAACTTGCCAAGACATGCGGCTTATCCATAAGCGACTACGTGCGCCGCACCGCCTTGGGACAACACCCACGGCAACGGTTGTCTGACCGTGAAGTGGAAGCCTTGTGCAGCTTGACGGATGCAAGGGGCGACCTTATCCGTATTGCAGCAGCTGTGAAATCCATCCAAGCGGACAAACGTGCCATGTATTTCAGTGATACCCGATTTGTAGAACAATGGATGAGAGCTGCTACTCAACTTATAAATCGCTGGAGCCAGATAGAAAATTACCTCACTGAATAAATTCCCCATTCGTTATGATAGCAAAAGCCTCTACCATATCGCATGGTGCAAATGCCATAAGATATTCTGTCAACAAGGAGAAAGCGGATATAGTCAAAGCCAATCTTTTGCCCGATGATATCTCACCGGAAGCGATGTACGGACGGATGATGCTCGTACAGAGAAAGTTTGCCGAGAATATCAACAAGGGCAGACCGCTTGGCAGAAATGTGATAAGAATTGAGATTTCCCCATCCGAAGAAGAAAGCCGAGGATGGACAATGGACGATTGGGCAAGTTTGTCAAATGAGTTCATCCGCGTGTTTGATTCAATTGACCTCTCAGGCAAAACCAAACGGGCTTCTTCAAAGCAGACCAATCTCAAAGGCTCACAATACATAGTCGCCCTGCATCGTGATTCCAAAAGTGGCATTCTTCACTTGCACATTGACGCCAACCGTGTGGACATGGACGGAAAAATCAATGACAGTCATAAAATTGGCGAAAGGGCTGTCATGGCTGCGAACATCATCAACGAGAGACGGGGGTGGGTGCAGTCTGAAGAAATAGGCGTCCGGCATAGACAAGAAATTTCAAACTGTTGTATGGAAATACTCCGCACGATGGACAAATTCAGTTGGCTGCAATACGAAGCGGAACTGGTGAAACGAGGCTACAAAGTACACCTGCAAGAAAAAGAAGGTGGAGGAGTTTACGGTTATTCCATCAAACGTGGCAATTCCATTTATAAATCGTCCTTGTTGGGTGTCGGACGTAATCTGATTCCATCAAAGATTGAAGCTACTTGGGCAAAACTGCATCCGTTGGAAAGGAAATCCGAGCCGACAAAACCGATTTCCCAACAAACACGGACAGCCAATATGACTTCTGCTATACAGCCTACCCCTCTACAATCTGCTATGAAGCATTACAATATAGCGACAGTCGAATATCACAAATTCCATGTGGAGATACCCGAAACCGCAGATACAATTATTCGGCAAAATTGTTCTTTGGAGGAAGCCCATCCGTTGGCTAAGATTGAGGAGATACAGCACACTGCTCTTTTGCTCTTCGCCGGATATTTGGATGCTGCCACAAGTATGGCGGCTTCAAGTGGCGGTGGCGGTTCTGAAATAGGTGGCTGGGGACGGGACAAAGACGAGGATGAACTTGAATGGGCACGCCGTTGCGCACGGATGGCAAACAGTATGTGCAAACGCAAGAAAGGACTTCACAGATAAACGAATCATTAATAGACAAGAATCATGGGAATTGGCAAATCAAGAATCACTCCATCAATAGATGTTGATGATATGTTGGAAAAGGCAGAAATTAGTCATGAAATAGAGGCTGAAAAGCAAGATGCCGACAAGCGACTTGCGGAAGTGCGTGAAGCAAAGGATGCATTGGTAAAAATCCATCAAGACCTTCAAGACGCTATTAAAGCAGAACGTGATGCAGCAATGACGTTGAAGGCCGCTGTTGATAGTTCGGACAATGTCATCAACGATATTTGCAATGCGATTGTAAAAGCAGAACGAGACACGCAGTTCAAGGCAACCATAAAGTCGGAGCATCTTGCCCAGCTTCAAGAACTCTTGAACCAAGCTGTCAAAGCATGGAAAACCGTATTGGAGAATCACCACTCTGAACAAATGAAGATGCTAACGGAGCATGAATCCAATATGCGCAAACTTCTTAGGCGGAATGAAGGCATTTGGTTCTCAGATTTCTGGATGAAAGTATTGATGATATTTTTGTTTGTTTATACGGTAGCATTGGGGCTGGTTGTATATTGTGTCACATGAAATATCATGTGCGATGCCATACAGTATGAACGATTTCGGCCCTTGTTTTTAACTTGCCTGCAAATTACCGGCAAGTTAAAAATAGAATAATACTATCTGATTTTCAAGATACTATACATGTCAAATGACACTTTTGCAAGTTGCAAGCAAGTTAAATTTTCTCCAAACATGGGCAAACCTCATATCTCTGTAGGGATTATAATTTTGAAATAATACCACAATGATATTCTTTAATATTGTTAAAAATGATATGAATCCCTACTGTTTGAAGATCGGAATTGTAACGCCTTTTCTACAAGTTAAGTTCTACTTGAAGACTATTTGAAACGTTTTCTTCCGTCATCCTTCAAATCAATTTGACCTACTATATTTAGTTGTGGTGCAGAGATTTTCTACTTTTCAATGCTATCGCTATATTTTTTTAATTCTGGTATATATCTACACCCTTCTTTTATATATTCAACATATTGCGCCAACACTCCGAGAAATTTAAAATAATAAAGCGATTCCAAAGGAATTATTTTGGCAATAATATCATTTTGCCATTGGCTTTGAGAACTTCCGCGATGATTCATGTTGCGGCATTGATAAATGCCTTTAAGCAGATACTTGATTTCACGAAATGAAGTATTATCGCTAAACTTCAACATTGCCTTGTAACCCAAGAAATATACAATTGTGTTAATTTTATCTATTGCATATTGCTCGTGCAATGATATGCTTGCTTTTTCAGAAGCATTAGGATAGAACAATAATTCAGCAATTGTATAGCCATCGTCATATCTGTCACCTATAGATGATTTTCCTTTACTCAAATATGCAGGGCATCCCCACATTTTTTCTGCGATATAAGATAAGTCACTTCCCTCCTCGCACAATTTGTTAGTCATATATTCTATCTGTTGATAAAGTGCCAAACAAAAGTCTCTGAAATTATCCTTTCTCCTGAATGACTCCATCCGGATAAAATCTCCAATCAAAGTATCCTTTATAGACTGCAAAGGAAAGTCTTTATAAAATTCTTCGGCTTGCTTTCTTATGATTTCCTCAATGCAGTACTCGTAAATTTGGTTTATACGTTCATCGCCTAACAAAACAGAATTTGCGGAAGCTACATTCAGTCGCTTTCGCAATTCCATATCAAACTCGGCATTTTGCTGAGTTAATCTTGTTATTTTGTCTATCGTAGACATTAACTTATCGTCCATATCAAATGCCTAATAGTAAGTCTAAATCATTATTCAATTCGTCAATGTCAACAGGCTTCGGTTTGAACACTGTCACTTTATCAAGTAAATGTATGAGCCAGAATTGTTCTCCTCTAAAATTCTTACAACATGAGATAGCCAGCTTCTCTTTTTGTTGTTCATCATCAGGTGTCACATCCTTGTTAATTGATGCAACTTGATGCGTTTCTCCCATTCTGAACGTGGCATATCGTTTATTACCATCTTTGTGAAAGATAGTGATATTTGTATTTTTATCTTTCTCAAATTCCAAGATAGGAAAAGACTCAATATAGGAAATGCCATAAGAATTAGTTTTATCTGGACCAGAATCTCTATTGACAAGTTCTTGAAATTTTGTATAAAGTTTTATATATACAGAATCGGTGTCGCCTTTTACCATCTTCAAGTACAGGAGTTTCCCATCGAGCACATTGGTCAGTTCTGGATTACCTTTCTTTATATGTCCCTTTTCCGCTTTATACTTTGGAAAGAATCTAGACATAGCTGCCGAGTACCCATACTTATCCCATATATAAAGTAAGCTTCTAATTTCGCGGACATACTTCTTCGTAACATTTAGTTTGTCGCTAACAATAATACCAGTTACTTCCTGGCGACTTCCAAGTTTCTGCAATCTCGTTTTGGCTTCATTTATCATAAAGCCCTGAGTATTTATAATGCGAATAAGTTCCTTTATAAACTCACTATTTTTTGAATAGACATAATGCATAGAACTGAATGTGATATCATCTGCATATCGGGTGTAACGTAGTCCAAAACGCTTAGCCAGTCCTGCTAATCTGCGATCTAACGTGTCACAAATCGTATTGGTAATGACAGGTGATGTCGGAGCGCCCTGTGGCAATACATACATGAATTGTTTGTCCAAATCGTATCGTTTGGTTTCTAGGGGTTGCTCCCGTTTAACCCTCATGGAACATAGCCCCGAAATCAATAGTGCTATTTGGGGCGAAAAGTTGAAGGGCTCCAAAGTCAGGCGTTTCATCACCCGTCCTTGTTCTACACTTGGAAAGAAATCTTTTAAGTCAATGTTGAACACATAGTTCTGGTTTCTATGAACTGCAGCGTTAGTCACAACAGAACGCTTTTCTGTAAATCCCATGGCATAATCTGAGGGGGTGTAAATGGCTTTCAGAATCTCATTTACTGACCTCAGAAGCATCATGAAACTCCGATTGCGCGGTGTCGTAATAAGGCGGAAACCACCAGACTTCTTCTTTATTTTGAATTGACGATAACGATGGAATGCATGATTGGGGTTGCAATAGTACAAAAGTTGCTTCATCGTAAATGGATAAAATTTATCTGCATCAAAACCCGATTCACGAATCTCATCCTGCTTAATGCGATTGAGCAGTGCCAACAGGTCTTCCCTTGTTGACATCTGTGATGCAATCTGTACTATTTCCGTTTTATCCATTTGCTTTATCTTTTAAATAAGAGGCGATCTCTGAGGTTTGGGCTGAAATGTCTTTTCTTTATGTAATATAAAATATAATATACAACATATAAAATATCATCATAATAATATAGTAAAAGTACAACGTACTACAGTGCAATACGTTAACGTACTAACATTGTTTATCTCCATGATTCCGAAGAACAAGGAGACATCCGGGCAAATACGCCGGACGAAATTCAAAATTCCGTTTCAGCTTCCAAACTTATCAAAGACCGCCTCATCTTGTTTTCTATTGCAAAGGTACTAAATATTCACGAAGTCTATGTTCGCACTACTTGTTGTTTTCAGTTTTTGGAATAAAATACCCTAAGAATTCTAATCCTTTCTCATTTCGAATCATAAAATCGTGAATAGTAAATAGACAATCTGATAATTGAGAGGTTCTATTATCACGCAGGTCAATGTTGATGTTCTGTATCTTCTGAAGCCATTTATGGCAGAGTTCGTTTATCTTGTCAATGAAATATTCGTCAGTTATATTTGCAAGCTGACATCCTTTTATGAGATCCTTAATTTTTTTAGCTGCAAACAAAGTTACAATAAACTCTCCGGTCCATTTTACGGTTTTTTCTTGAATGAATGAACTTTTAATAAAAATCTCCTTTTTAGATAGAATATTGTCGATTTCCTCAATGTACGATATAGAAGATGATGAACATTGGGTGGGGTCAAATCCTTTTGATATGGAGATTATTTTCTCAAATAGTTTTTTCCAAGCATAATGTTCAACATCTAATGTCATAATGCTACTATTGTTGAGAACGAAGAATTTAGACTTGTCAAAATCGAGCAATCTTTTTCCGTCCCGTTCAACAATGGCCTTCATATAGGTCATACTGCCGTATCCGAAGTTTGTCTTAATCTTGATTGAAAGATTATCCTTTGGAATTTGCACTTCTCTCTCCCAAAAACCTTTATAGCCATGAGGAAGGAATAAAATTTCTTCTTCAGGGACGAAGTAAATAGAGGATACGTACAAACCTTTCGATTCAGAATAGCATAAACAGATCGTGTGTTCAGATTTGATTTCCTCCCAAATTGCAGTATTTGTTCTACCCATAGTAATCCGTACTTAGAATTAAATACCGTTTGACTTTAAAATAAAAAACGTTGGTTCGTTTTGGTAACCAACCGAAGAACAGCCTCACTCATATTAGCAGAATCAATTCGTATCACACTGCTGTCCTCTTCAAGAATTTGACGATTCAAATCATACATTGCAATATCGTGATGCTTACTGTCATTATAGATAACGCCACGTTTGATGCCATAGGACTTTGCCTTTTCCATGGCATGTCTCGAACCACAGTCATTTCCTAAGTTATTAGGAGCATAGCTTGCAGATAAAAGTACGGCATCAGAGAATAAGGCTTGTAACCTATCTCGGACAACAAATCTGCTCACCATGTCATTTCGACTTTTGGGAGCTTCGTAATATTCACTAATAAGCAATCCTCCTGCTTCGACAATTTTTTCAGCAAGTTCTACATTCTCCTTAGGTAAGATACTGTCAAGAGTACTAGGCAGAATGGCGATAGTTCTAGCACCTTTCTCCAAAGCTGTTTGATGAGCAATTGAGTCACAACCAAGAGCGAGACCACTCACTATTGTTGCATTGTGTTTTATGATTTCTGACGTAACCATTCTCTCAGTCAGTTCAATCTTTTCATCAGGATTAAGGACTCCTATAACAGCAATATTCAAATTATCTTTGCTTAGTAAGCTTATATTACCTTTATAGAAAAGCGCAAAAGGCTTGTCTGCAGGTTTCACGCTTCCGCGCAAAGAAGGGAAATTAGCATCACCGATTGCGACAAGACCATCTGCACAATTTCCAAGTTGGTTGATGGCAGATTCTATTCTTTCCCGCTTCTTCATAAACTCATATTCATGAGTCTCTAAAAGGTGATATAAAATAGATAAGTCTTCGTTTCCACGTAAATTTTTATCTATCCACGCAGGCCCCTTTTGAGGAAAGGTACGAACAGTTAAAATATTTAATGCATTTTCCGAGTATTTCATATACAAAGTTTTTTCAAAATCTTGACAATGTTTTGCCGATAGAGTAAAAAATGACACTTCTCGCACCTTTGTCTAAAAGGGCTTGAATGCAATCTTCGTCAATGTTAACGGTCTTAGTGTAAAGATCGTCAATTAGCAATACATCTTGCCCGATTACATCGTCCGAAATATTACACGTATCTTTTGTTATACCAACATAAGGCAATTCACCTGCTCCCCCATGACCACTACGAGCCAAATGCGTTGTGGCGGTATCAGTGTGTCTGATAATATCATGTGTACCATCTATAAAGCCATTCAATTGTTGTGTCACTAATTGGATTGTGGCTCTTAAGTATAGTTGATTACAGCGATACGAATTTTCTCGTTTTGATCTAGGAATGACACAAACACGAAGATTTTGTTTCCCACTAAGACGCAGGATCTCAGGCAAGTCGACTTTCAAAATTTGAGTAAGTTTGTTTATTGCATTATTCAGAATTTGCTGTGGATATGTCGTGATATCATTCTTAAAAGTGCAGATTAGATTTTCAATGGTACCAGGCACGCGCCAGTTACCACCACCTTGGTAATCACCATGATAAAAAGCGATTATATCTTGCTTGAGAGCTTTTTCGACACCACCTTCTCTTTTACGACAAAGGCTGGTTCTTGACTGAATTACAAACTGTTCCATACTGTTCAAAATTCTACTTTGATGATTTTATCTATATTGATACCATTAGTAACTGCCTCTGAGGTAGAAGTCTCTTCGTTTTCATATAAATAGGCATAACAATTTCTATTCCTCTCTGAAAACAAGCAATTTATGAAATTGAGAATCTTGACAGGTAACGATTTAGAAACGAGCAAAGTTCCCTTATCTGTCTTATTCTGCATTATTGAACAAGAACGCTTTATCTTAAATACAAAGATAATATTTTTTCTAATTATATACTATCTTGAGTGGAACTTTTGTCTTTCTTGTAATTACATACAGCCATATCGGCTAAAATAATCGTTAAAATGAGTTTCTAATAACTCATAAAAATAGGTTAAACAATTATATTTTCCGAATAATATTGTCATATCATTGAGCCCTCCTCCTCTGAAACAAGAAAATTTTTGACCATTGAATATTACAGGTTCTTTCCTAAACAGATCCCGTGCAGAAGATAAATTATTTTCTTTCAACATTTTCGAATCACTTATATCTTCAATTATAACAACCTTTTCATTAGATGGTATTATGCTTCTAAAATAATGAATGTGAAATATAAATTTATGTCCTGGATCAGAATAGTCTACCAAGACAGAAATAAGATTTCCACCATAAAAAGCATCAAGGTCATTTGCTAATGAAGGGAACTCTGACTGTATAAAATTCTGATATGCCCGTATTGTATTTATAATTACTATTCGAGATTTCTCCAACACTGTTGTTGGAGAATAAAAAT
Source organism: Phocaeicola salanitronis DSM 18170 (assembly GCF_000190575.1). Taxonomy (NCBI): domain Bacteria; kingdom Pseudomonadati; phylum Bacteroidota; class Bacteroidia; order Bacteroidales; family Bacteroidaceae; genus Phocaeicola; species Phocaeicola salanitronis. The sequence continues at coordinate 2,482,562 of NC_015164.1, forward strand.
CATATACCATTCCAGTATTTCCATAAGAACCTTTAGCAGGATATGGATATGGTATGGTCGTGTACTCCATCTTGGATAAAAGCTTAATTGCATCATATACAGTATTTACATATAAAGATTTCCCTCCAGACACTATGTGTACTGGCATTTTGTCAATGTATGGGTATTTTGATTGAAAGTGTTGAATCAACGAGCACACATTTAATTCAGAATACTTTTTTAAATGTAGATGTCTCCAATTTGCTTCAATAAACTCATGAATATATTCTACTAAAAAACTCTCATATAGTGGAATAATTTTCCGCTTTTTGATAAAGTCCTCTACATGCTTCTTAATGATAGAAATAGAATATAAATTAGGATTTTCTTTAAGTTTATTTTCGGTACAGGAGAATGAGGCATAGTCATGCTCGTGTTTAATCTCAAAAATTGAACACTTAGGCATTTGAACTATTGGCGCGACAAGTTCTCCTACATTTACATTGTATAGAGAATATTCTAATGAACTATCTGAATATGTATATACTGCAATTCCACGTTTCCATACATTAGGGAAAAGAACGCTTTTAATGTATTTGAAATCAGATTCCAATAATTTGTTATATGTATCTATAAAGTTTTGGATCTCCTGAATATCATGGGGTCTTAAATCTGTTGCCATTTTAGGCATATCTAGGAGATATGATTTTAGTTCGCCATTCTCCTCTAAAATGGCTTCACCATGAGTTAAACAATATACACGGCTACTGCATACACTTAACCAATCTTTTAATACAGTCTCAATATTATCTTTACGCAGTTCCTCGTTTGGGCTGAAATGCAACGTAATAGTCTCTTGTTGTTCTTTGTCACGATTTTCTTTCAAAAGTTTTGGCGAAATATGTTTATATAAGACTTTATCCTGAGAATGGTCTACTGCTAAAAGGAATACATTATCAGTTGTTGTTTCAGCATATGCAAATAAAGAAGTAGGACAAGGGTACTTATTAAGTCCTTCATCTCTTTTAGATACAGTTTTTACTTGAACGGTCATTTTACCACTGATTCTATTTGATGAATCAAGCAACTCAATATATCCGTCAATATTAGATTGAGTGGTCCCTATATCAATATTATTTTTAGTTCGGCCAAGTAGAAGAGTCAGTATAAATAGTACGGAACGTTCTTCTTTCACACCATTTGCATCTATAGAAACTTTAGCCTTGAATGACATAATCTACTTATAAATTAAATATTGGAGGACTAATATTATGGTTACAAAGTTAATTATAAATTCTCTGACCTTTCATTATCTGTAGGTAAATCTCTATCTTTGAGTACTCAAATAATAAACACTGATTAAATACAGAGAGCTTAAAAGCAATTTTCTACCGTAAGTTAGTAGCCTACAAGAAGCGGAATAGATTGCATAGTTTAGATTCTTTGGGCCATAAAGCAGTATCGGCAATAATCAGTGATAGGAATATTTTATACTTAACATTTTATTACAGATAAGATAATTATGGTGATTTTGCTTTAATATTTTTAATACAATTATATGGAAACTAAAATATATATAGATTATGAAATGATTTTTGCCGATAAGCCACTCGCAATATTTGATTATTTGAAAAATATTGATCGGCATAATCTTATTTGTGTTGCAATTCGACTGATATATTCAGATGATCTGTTCAGCGATTTTAAAGACTATTGTGCTGAGTTTTTTTGTGCAGAAAACTTCAACTTTGCAAATGAATGTTATCATCTTCTAAATGAACGTATACAAGAAGACAATAAGGATACTACAAGTATAATTCCTAGAAAATATATAATTACATCGCAAACTGCAGCATTAGAATTACTAAGACAGACCTTTGCAATTAATATAGGTGATTTTGTGTCAAATACCCCGCAGGTATTACAAGAGCAATATTTGTTCAAAGCAATTTTATTGATTAACAAATTAATTGGTCATTGGGAAGCTCCGTTAGAGTATGACTCAAAAGGAGCGATAACAAACTTATGTTTAGCTAAATCCATTTTATGCACTACATTAAATGACTTTGATAGTTCCAACTTAAAAGCCGAATATATAGCAATGCTACAGATTATTAAAGGTTATCACTTCTTTAGATACTGTGAACATTCAAAACTTAGAGAACACCTTTCTATATTTTTAGAAAATAATGGAGCAAAAAGTTGGCAACACTATCTATATGATGCCATACAACTCATATTATTCCCTTTACAAAACAAGCATGGGAATTTTCCTCGTATCATATTAAATAATCAACGAGATGGCGAAAAATTTTTGCGAGTACATTCTTTTAAAGAAGACACTATTGTTTCTTTAGAGAATAATATGGATTATACTTATTTCAAATCGCATCCTCTTATTGAATTGAATGATGGAACTTATTTGCCAATAAGCCCTTTATTTTGCATAAATCATATATACAAAAGTATTTATTTTGAGTTTAAGGCTATTAACGAATCTTTTGTTGGAACTTCTACTTATTTAAAAGGGCAAGGCCTACTTAGTATTTTTACAACAGAATTTTCAGAGCAAACACTGTTTGAATATTATACCAGAAATGCTCTTTACAGACATAATGGTTTGAAATTATCCGATAAAGATTGTAAACTAATAATAGATGTAGGTCATGAACCAGATTTCTATTGTCGTGATGGTAATAATATCATGTTATTCGAAAATAAAGATATTAAAATACCCGATAAAGTTATTAGTAGTAAACAATATGATTTACTAGAAAGCGAATTACATAAAAAGCTGATAACCAACAAAGGGGTTAGTCAGCTGATATACAACATCAAACAAATTGAAAGAAATACATTTAAATGGGATTCTAGTATACCAAATAATCCTAGAATATATCCAATACTAGTGATCGATGATAGTTCATTATGCGCTCCAGGATTGAATTATATATTAAATGAGGAATTTCAACAACAATTAAAAAACAACAATATCAAAATCAAAGTATATCCTTTAATACTAATAGAGTTAGATACTTTAATAGCATTCGCAAATTATTTTCAGTTGCGGGATGTCAGATTAAAAAAAATACTTGAACAATATTACAAATATATTTCACGAAATAAAAGGCCTCAAAAAATAGAACAAATAATGAAAGAAGTTTTACATAAATATTTTCCATTTTATATCTTTATGTCTAAGGAAATAGTGAAAACTCCTTTTGACAATACTATGTTTAAGAAGGTATGCGATGAGCTACGAAAAGCTATAGAAACTCAACAATAATTTTATATGAGAGAATTTATTGTAGCCTGCAAATCCGCAGGCTACTAAAGTTAGATACTTTGTTCAATGATTTTTATCTCTGTAGACGACAAGTTATAGTTTGAATATATTATTTTGTTTAATTGTTTATTCAAATCTATAGAATACCCTAAATCCAATATTTTATCAACAATTGAAACTACCTCATCTTTAAAGTCTGGATTTGAAGATAATGGAAAATTGTTTATCATATCTTTAGAAAAGGTTATACCACCACAATAGCTACTTGAAGCATATTTTGATTTTATGTAGAAAATTGCCAAGTTAGAATTTAAGACTCCACACAAAAATTTTAAATTATCTGTATTGTCTGAACAAATTACTAAAGTAGATTTACCGGGGATATATTCACCTTCTAAATCAATAAAACCATCAAGAAGATTAAGTCCTTTGAAAATCAACTTCTTTGATAGAGCCTTTCGTACATATGAATTCCCAAAATTACGGCAAAACTCATTTTTATTAACTACTGGATTCATATATTTTGCCCCCAAATAGGTAATATCCTTTATACCCCATCTATTAGAAAATTTATCAATAGTACCAGTATTAACAAGTTTCGATTGTGCTGCAGAGTTATATTTTGATGTGAGATTATAGATATACGGAGATAATTCATACGCATCGTGTGTTGCACAAGCATTCTCACATTCTGCTATGGTGCTAAGCATAATACTTTTATCCTCCATTTTTCTGATTAAATAATTATTCTCACTAAATAAAGAATCAATATAATATGGTTTTGGAATTGAATTAGATGGAACGGAATTCATAAGTGTTATATTTTTATTCCCATCAAATTTATATGCACTTATTTTGTCTGAATTACGAACAAAAAGAGTTATTATGGCATCCACCATTGCACTTTCAAATGTTTTATTCCCTGTATGTAGAATTGTTTTCATACGGGGGATCATACATTGTTCTCTGAACTTACTTCCAAATGGTTTAGATAGCCATTTATCAGGAGTGATATAGCACAAGCATCCATTAGATAGAGTTAATCCCCATTCAAGAAAAGCCATGTATATATCCCAATTCCCTTTTATGAATTTATAATGTTTGGCAATATATTCACGTAGGTCTGTTTGACCTAATAAAGTCATGGTCTCAGAATCGATATACGGAGGATTGCCAATTACAATATCAAAACCATTTTTATCATCATCACGATTGAAAACATCGCTAAACCAAGTGTGCCAAAGAAAGAATTTGTTATTCTCGGCAAGATTGATATCTTTGAGTCTGGCAAGAATAGTTGGGTCGTATGCCTGTGCCTCCAACTGTTTGTTGATAGTATCGGAAATTTCTTGTTGTAACTTCACCTTTCTATCGTGGTCGCTACAAGAGTAGTACGAAGATAGTAGATGCGATACCGTCTTTTGCAAGCGATTTTTTTCATCATCGAAGAGAGAAATCTCTCCATTGTCTTTCTTGTATTCTTTTTCGTAAGTGAGTTTACTTAAATCCACACCCATAAAACTCTCAATTAGTGAGTTGCCTTGCATAATCTTATAGTCGAGATTGGGCAATGGTGATGGAGTCTCCTCATCTACCACGATGGAGAGCCAAAAACGTAAGCGGGCAATATCAACTGCACCTTTCTCTATATCTACACCATAGATATTATTTTGAATAATGTTTTTCTTAATTTCGGCACGGTCGTAATGCTCTCCGCTCAATACTTCACGGCAATGCAGCAGTTCATTGAGCAAACCCATTGGAAATGCTCCTGAACCAATGGCGGGGTCACAAATCTTCACCTCTTCGAGTGCTGCGAGAAGTTTCGGCTTTTTATTCTCTGAAATATCCGCAACACCTTCTTCGGGTGAAAGAACAAATTGGCGTATCTTATCTTTTGCTACACTTGTATTTGTTTCGAGGTAGGCTATAAGCGATTCTTGGCACATATAGCGTACAATCTCTTTGGGAGTGTAGAATGCACCTTTATCCTTGTTATCTTCGAGTAGGTTCTCAAATATTTTACCCAACATTTCTGGATCTACTCCCACTTCGGCATCGTTGGGGTCATTCTCGTCAATGGTAAAGTTGTATTCACTGAAGAATTGGAACAAGCGTTTGAAGTAATCGGCTGGGAAACGGCTTTCGGGCTCATCTTCTTCATCACGTTCAAACAATCCGCCATTGAGATATGGAATATCTTTCCATTCTGTAAGTAAAGATTTATCCCAATCGTAATTAGCAAACAATAACTCACGCTCAGACGGTTTGGTATTCAAAATACCAAAAAACAGTGGTTCGAGAACTGAATCGAGATAATCGTCCTTATATGCAGAATTCTCAAATAGATTCTGCATATAGTTGAGGTCGCCACACATCCAACCTTTGCGCTGCAAGAAATGAAGGAAGGTGATTCGTCCCATCATTTTTTTTACATAATCACGGATTTTCTTTTCGTTGTAGTCAAATGCTTCCATCAATGCAGCATTGGGTTCACTAAGTCTTTTCTCTTCCCACTTATTACCCACCTTAACAAAACGCTTGCCTGTAATATATTGGATAAAGTCGGCGTATTGCTCACGATATCTGTCGAAGAACTCATCAGAAAGAGCTTCAACAGAGAATGCAGTTTTCAAATTTTCAAATGAAATACCTTTTTTCTTTAAGAAGTTGAAACGCTCAATAGGCGTTCTGTATAGTAAATCATCACTACCAAAAACGTATGTATACCGTTTAGGCGATGTCGTTTCTCCCTTGATATCACAAATAAATGACAAACGCCAATGGTCGCCACTATCAAATACCACCAATGCGGCATCAAACTCACCCCAAGTCGGATTGATGAATGACTTTACAAGATTGCGTAGCCCTACACGCCTGTTTGCGACAGAGCCTTTTGTAATATTGTAATGAAATAAACCGATACGATAACTGTCTGTAGTATCTATATTTCCCAAATAGTAACCATTATCAGAGGTGCTTCCTATGATCCTTTCTGGTTCTTCTTTCAATTCGGTTGCATTGAAAAAATATTGTAGGAAAGTGTACCACTGAGTCAGATTGAAAGATGATTGGAATAGTTTTCTCAAAATATCCGGTGTATATGTAGCTGTCATAAAAATATTTACTTAAATGATTCTGATATAATGATTTGAGGATTAGAAATATCTTGGGCATCATGGTGTTGTTCTTTGTCCATTGTCTGATATTCTCCAAGTAATTCCGATATTTTGTTTTGCAAGCTATATTCGTCCTGCTTCATTTTAGAGCGGTCGTTTTTGTACTCTCGTGATAAAGCCTTCAGATAGCGGGGAAGTTGGGCATATATACCCTCATTAATGTATCCCATCAGTACATCGCATTTCGATTTCAGCTCACAGTCGGTTGTTATTTGCTTAATGGTCCGCAGGAATTTATTAGCTTCAAGTGAAGTCTTGTCAAGGTCTGTGCGATTGATAGATGATGTATCTGCAGCCTCTACATAATCGGTTGTATATTGAGCCAATGCGCTATTGACATGTTTGTAGTGTTGTTTCTCATTAGTAAATTGTGATGATTGTTCTTCGGGCCTTGCTTTGAGATACTTTACAGCTTCTAGGAAGTCAATAATTTCAATACCAGTTTGAGTAGCCAGATAAAACTCGGTCTTGACATTGGAAGAAACAAAGATGACTGACTTTCCACAATGCTTTCCCGTATCACGCATTACTCTGCTCTTCATTGGCAAAGACTTGATCTTGTGATATAGTTTACGGTCTCTGTTGTAGAGCTCACGCACTTCACGCAATAGGGAAATTTTCTTATCGATACTATCCTTTACATTGTTGTCAAACATTTGGAACTCCTTTACAATCTCTTCCTTTGAGTAGATTTGAGCATCTTCGCCAAATGCAGAGTGAAAACCCTGTAATTTAACAAGAGCGTTTTTATAGAGTTGAATTTCCCTGTCGCCCTGTTGCGATGGGTAGAACATATAGTTATAAATATTCGCAGCAACAGAACCGATACGGTTTACACGACCTATACGCTGCATTAAACGTGTGGCATTCCAAGGCGAATCGTAATTGACAATTACATTGGAACGATGCAAGTTCACACCTTCTGCCAATACATCAGAAGTAATAATGATGTTGTACTTCATTGACTTACTGTCAAAATTGGCATCAAAATTCTCTTTGATAGTCTGTCCCAAGCGGTTGCGGTTGCTTGCTGTTACCATCAAAACATCTGTGCGACCTATCTCTTTTGTCAATCTATCGTATAAGTAATTCAATGTATCGACACTTTCAGAGAACAACACCAATTTGCCAGATGGATTGATGGTCGTATCAAAAAAGACATTAGTAAGGTTTTCTCGGAACTTGTCAAACTTCGGATCATCATTCTCTTTCGCCCAATCTGCATTGAGTTGCTCCAATATCTCACGATCATGATGGAGCATTTCAAGAAAATCAGAACTAAAAGCATTGGCTGGGAAGAGAATATCTTCAGTTGCATATCCTTTTGCAATGGCATACTCGATAATTTCATCAAGTTCCATATTCTTTGCTTGCAGGTCTTTCACCTTCAAATCGGGGGCGATGATCACCTTGTCCTCATCGAACATCTTAATCATATCAGTTGTAATACGAAGAAGTGTTCGAAGCGACTTTTTGAAAGCATAGAAACTACTCTCCAATCTCTTTACCATATGAACACGGTAAATGGCAGCCAATGTCTGACCAATATGTACAGCATTCTTATACTTGCTACGATATTCAGGTTTCAAAAACTCAACAGCACGATAGCGGGCATAGGTCAGTCCCTTGCCTTCTGGATTTTCATCCGTTTTTCCATCAGTCAATTGCTTAAGCGTCTCATAGAAGCGGTTGCTTGTATCTGAGCCCATTACATACTCCAATTCATTCGGTGGCAGAATATTGGGGAATATGATACCCTGTGATTTAATATCTGCCTTATAATCGGGATCGTTGAGAATATTATTGCGTGTACGGCGTACTGTTACCTTATCAATAACCTTACTACGTATCTGCTCATAGATTTTATCAACCTCAGCAGTAACATCACGCTGGTCACGCTCTCGCATCAATCTCTTATATTCATAGATAAGCGGAGCAAAGAAACCTTTGAGGTTGGGAACTCCGTCAATGGTACAGTTTTGGCTATTTTGGAACAATAGTAACTGATTCTGTAAATCATCAGGGCGGTTGTTGAGCGGTGTAGCAGAAAGAAGCATTACCTTCTTTTGAGTGCTTTTCAGCAAGCCCATATTCAGGCAGGGGGATTTGCATATCTTTTGCAACTCATCATATTTGCCAGAACTGTCGCTGCGGAAACCATGGGCTTCATCGACAATGATTAAATCAAATTCCTCTTTGTCCTTGTAATTGTCTTTACTTTCAAGAACCTTTGACAGACTGCCATTAGTAATGAATTGAGTTTTCTTGTATATTCCGAAAAGTTTGAATGTATTTCGCCAGTTATCTTCCAATGCCGGGGGATATACAACGAGGATATTGGTATTTTTACCGTTAGCCTCTACAAAACGTTTGGCTATCATCGTTGCAATCATAGTCTTTCCTAACCCCACGACATCAGCAAGGAACAAACCATTATGCTGCATCAGCATCTGATACCCCTGAATAACGGCATCTTTCTGATATTTCAAATCCTTGACACCATCGGGCAACTGAATGGAGAAGTCATCTTCCACTTGGTCGCCAAATGTATCAATAAGTACTTTGATGTATAGTTCGTATGGAGTAGGCTGATAGCCCAAGTATGTATTCTTTTTGTACTCTTCAATATCTTTTGCTGTTAATGAAACAGCTTCGTTCCATAAAGTCCAAAATTCATCTGAGCAATACTTTACATCATCAAAGTCCTTCATTGCCACATTGAGTTCATACTGTGGCGGCTGTTTGATTCCCAAACCCGAATCAGAGATATTGGAAGAGCCCATTATTACCCAACCGTCGCTATTCTCGCTATGGTTTTGTGGCAGGCATAAGTAGAATTTAGCGTGCAGATTTTTGGTTGCATGAATACGCATTTGCAAACGTCCGGAAACAAGGTCTTCACACATCTGCAATATGCCTTCCTCTACTTCGGGTGAGTATTGAGCGTTTACAATATCCTCCTTGAAACCGTTGTGATAGATTTCTTTTGCTTTATCTTCATCAGCAAGCATCAAAAGAGCCTTGTTATGCTTTCGGAAAATATCATCAATATTGATACCTACCAATATCTTGATTTCTGATATATCACCTAATTCTTTACGCAACTTGAAATATCCAGATGAACGAAAGAAGCCCACAACAGCTAAAAAGCGTTCAAATGTTACCATCTCCGCCGCAATACCTTTCAACTTATCAAAAAGAGTATTACCCGGTATATTATTGAAAAACTTTGTACTCATAATTTTATATTTAATACAAAGCCCCTCCAAACAAAATACAATACATGAATTTATTCTCTCTTAGACAGAGGGAGATTTTAGGCTATAAGGCTGACTTGCTGATGAATTATATATAGAATTGCTAAACAATAGTTGAAATTCAATGACTTCCAAAAGAAAAACCAACGGCCGGAATTGCAGGATTTTCAATAAAATGTATAACTTTGCACAAGAGTGAGTCCCTCTGTCTAAGAAATGAATGCTTTTGCTAAACGTTCTCCAATCCTACAGACTTTTCAGAATTTGTGCGTTGGCTTTGTCCACTACGGAATTGTCCAATGAAGCCAGATAAATTTGCGTGGTCGCCTCGGAATCATGTCCCATTCCTTCACTGATAACCGAAATCGGAATGTTCTTGCCTTTGGCTGCGCTTGCCCATGAATGACGGGCACAGTACATGCTAAGAGGAACGGATATATCGGCCAGTCTGGCTATTTCTTTCAGATTCCTGTTTATTCCGGACATGACATTCCTGTAATGCTTGTGCGTATCCTTAAAAGGGTATTTCAATACCGGCAAAAGATAAGGACTGAGGCTGTCTTCCGGGTATTTGCCGACAATCTCCTGCATACATTTTTCCCACCTGATAACCAGCCGTTGCCCGGTCTTTCGTCTGCGATACGATAAGAAGCCGTTCTGAAGATCTTTCTTTTTCAGGTGAGCCATATCTATGAACGACATGCCACGGGTATAGAAGCTGAACAGGAACATGTCCCTTGCAAATTCCAGATTAGGCTGTAAGGACAGATCCAGATTCTTCATACGCTTGATGGCGGATAATGGAACGGCACGCTTGACGGTCTTGTCCACTCCCGTATAGACATGCCTAAAAGGATTACGCTGTTCCACCAGTTCCTTTTCCAGAGCGCGATTATATACAGCCCGAAGGATACGCATATAGAATGAACTGGTATTCCGCACGGCTCCTTTTCCATGAAGGTAGGCTTCATAAAGCTGCATCAAGTCCGAATCAATTTCGGACAGCAGAATGTCCCGATCCTGTCTGAACTGCATGAAACTTTTCAGGGTACAGGAATAGTTTTCAGCCGTACGTATCTTGCCCATCTGTTTGAGACGGGCTATGATACCCTGCATAAAGTTGAAAAGCGACTGTCCCTCTGTATTGCTTTGAAAAGAAGCGACAATATCATCTGCCGTATATCCGGCTTTCCGGTTATCCAGCTGGCGGATAATCATGTCCATCCGTTTCAGGTCCCACTCCATGCGTTCCTGCAAGGAAAGGAGCAGATTGCTTCGCTCCGAACTACCGACAATGATACAGCTTCCAGCTTCGTTCCATTCGTTAGTAAATATCCGGTAATCCGTCTTTAACTGACGGATTACACGGTTCTGGATAATCTGGTAATAGACGGTACCTTCCTTTCCCTCTATGGTGGAAGGTCTGAATTTCACTTTGACACTGGCCATAGGCTTACTTTTTAGGTTCGTCCGTAATAGACTTGTCCTTGATGGACTTCGCCTTGCTGTCCAGTTCTCTCGCGGCCTGTTCTTTCAGCCGTGCCTGCTCGGTCAATGCCGCTTGTCTTTGTACCGCTTTCTCGTAGGCTTCCACATCCTCACGCATCTGCTCGATCAGTCCGTTATCCCGGTTCGGTCCAAAGAGATTTTCAAGTTCTACAAGTTGCTCAGGGGTAGCCTCTCCTTTCATCTTGACATAACGGTACTTCAGATCATTATCGGCCTGCACGTTATCTGTCCTCACCGAAAAATAGAGAGTCACGGACAGAATCACGATTGTCACGAACATCACGAAAAAACTCCCAAGAGTGTACGGGGATTCTACACTCAGGCTGAAATGATGGTTGATGTTGCTTGTCTTAACTGAATTCTTTCTAACTGTGTCATTAGTCTCACAAAACAAGGCTTCCACTTTCTCCTGGTGCTGACGCTGTTCATTACGCATTTCAGACAAGACCTGTCCAAGTCTTTCCTGTGACGAGTTTTTCCTGCCCATGGAAACCATATCGTTCTTAATGGCGGCAAGTCCCTCGTATAAGCGAACCAACAAGTTGCGAAATGTCTCATGACCTTTCCGGACTTCATTCAGCACGGACTCATCCTTTTCCTTTTCATTGTTAACTGTCGGGCTGTTACCTTCCGGCAAGGGAACGGACAGCCCGTTGATTTTGTTTTCGATTCTTTCCAGGCATCCGAAGATGCTCTCGATATATTCTTCCAATTTCATATTCCTGCAATTTTAATGTTCATGAATAATTTGAATGGGAAAGGACGGACTACAATCCGAATCCTTTCCTCTTTTGTTTCTTCTTCCTGCGTCTGCGCAAGAGTTCTTCCTGTGATAACGGCTCTTCGGGAACGGTACCGTTTGTCGGACAGAACAGTCCCGGTCCAGTACTTTCGAGAAGATGGCCTACGTCCGGTATCCTTTGTTGCACCTTATGTTCGGATTCCTGTTGGGATTCCGAAGTCTTCCAGCTCAACCGGGCATTCAGCCTGGCAAAACTGAACTCCCGGCTGATTTGTGAAGCCTTGAAGGTCTGCCCGTCTTTGGTGAACCGGATTCCCTGTATGTCCTCCGGCTTTTTTACCTCCCTGGTACGCTTTACAAATTCCAGCCTGATGCCCCGGCGAAGCATGTAATCGTTGAACTCTTTCCATGTTTTGGAATGCTTCAAAGCTGCCTTGACGGCATTGAAGATTTCGTATTTCACACGCTCCGAAGCATGGAGTTTCTCCACATTAGTCTTGCCCTTGCCCTCGGCGTATGTCAGCCCGTACCTGTTCTTAAGCAGTTTCGTGACGATTTCATTACGCTTGTAATCGCTTTGGGAAGAGATTACCTTGCCGTCATATCCGATGCGGTTATAGACCAGGTGGCAGTGCGGATTGTCCGTGTTATGGTGTCTTACCAGAATAAACTGAGTGTTTTTTATCCCCATCAGCTCCATGTATTCCCAGGCTATTTTAGCCATAAACTCATCCGTCAACAATGCCTTATCCTCAGGTTTGAAGCTCAATGCAATGTGTCCGACAGGCTGTTTGATCTTCGGATTAAGCTCACGCTGGTAGTTGAAACTGTCCGTTATTTCCCGGATATTTCCCAGCAATACACCATCTGAGTCGATGATTTCCGCATTGTCCTTGCCCATCACGTAGCGGATACAGCCACCGAAGGATTTCCCTTTCTTGATCTTGCCAATCATGATTGCCTCCTTTCTCCTTGCCTGTACCAGACGATAATCTCCTTGAGTTTCTGCAGGAGTTCCGTCACCGTCCTTTGGGTACGGTGGAATCCGACCTGATGGGACAGACGGGTCAGCTGGTTCAGGTTGTTTGCCATACCTGTAAGACTGCGTATGACGGCAGTTTCCTCGGCAGAGTGTCTGGCTGTTATCGTCGTCTCAAATGCTGATACGCGAAGAAATTCCGCCAGCGTGAGGTTGGCCTGTCTGCTGCGCCGGCATAGTCGCTCATAGTCTATCTTGGAGAATTTCACTGTAACGGCTTTGCTGAGTTTGCACACTCCGCTTACTCTGGGGCGTCCCCTCGGTCTGTTTTTCTTTCTGTCATTCATATTTTCTCTGTTTGATTTTTGATTATTCTTTTTCCCACAATCTGCGACCACCGGGAGCGGATTGCCTCCACTCTTCGGGAGTGGAGCGAGGTTTTTCGGGATGCCCGAAAGATAACCTCGCTAACTCCCAAAACTGAAGTTTTGTCCGTTACCCCCTCAGGTCGACTACTGACTGTCTGAATACTGTAATGACTGGAGTCAGTAAACAAGTCTGTCATTCCGGAAAATATCACAGCTTTCGCCACTGCTCGAAGTCTTCCGAGTAGATTTCAAGATGCTGCCGGGCGATGTTCTCAAGCAGTCCGGAAACGCTCATTTTGCGTCCTCCCAGCCTGCGGACAAACTCGTCCAGCCTGTCACGTACCTCGCCGCTAACAAACACAGGCTTGCGGTATTCTATTCTCGGAACCTGAAGAAAGGCCTTCCGGTATTCGTCCAGAGAAAGTTTCCTCTGCCTGCTGCTTATACGACGCTGAGAAGGAGGAATGCCTTCCTCTCTTCCTGTGGGCGATTGCTGGGACTCGAATGGAACTTCGACTTGTTCTACAGACTTTGCCTGTTCTCTATTTCCGGTATCATTCAAGGATGATTCCAGGGCAGTTTCAATGCCGCCATCTGACGGGAGTATGAATGACATGTCCGTACCTGTCATAGCCTCCCATTCTTCTTTGGTCAATTTCTTTTTTGTTACCATACATTTTTGATTTTAATCGGTTTACTCACTGGTCTCGGTGCGCACCTTGACTCGTTGTCGTGAGCAAAGGAAGTTTGTATAGTGAACAGAATCAAGCAAATGGAGATACTGTGGCAATTATGTTACCCTATGCACTATACCGATTGGACAGTCGGTGCTTCCTGCCGTGATTTGCCGGAGTGATTCCTACAAACAAGATTGTTCAAGTGGATTCTGTTTATAAAAAAGGCTCATTGTATGCAGTTGAGATGTAACATGATGTCATTCCGGGTAACGCATCGTCACCGGTCTGAAAATCCATTGCAGTGTAATTTCTACTGCTTTTATTTGCAGTGGGAACAGAAAAAACGGTCATATTTCCTGCTGAAAAATAAGACGACGAGACATGATGGAATGTCGGCTGTAAAAGACCTGTTCTGTTCCGAAAATCAGAATATATGTTTAACTGAAAATAAAGAAGACAATGGAAATCATCAGCTTTGAAAAAAGGACTTTCGAGGAGATTGCCGCCAAGTTGGATCGTTTCGTGCAGCGGGTGGAAAGCCTGTGCCGTGAACACGGCGGAAAGGAAACAAGTGAATGGATGGACAACCACGAGGTTTGCCGCAGGTTGCGTATCAGTCCGAGAACCTTGCAGACCTTAAGGGATAACGGGACGCTTGCCTTTACCAAAATCGGGAACCGGACTTACTACCGTCCTGATGATGTGGAGCGAGTAGTCGGAAACGTGGAGGACAAACGCAAGGAAGCCCGTTGGAAAGGAAAGACCATTTGAGTGAGTTTCAAGAATAATGTATAACCAATATCAAACACGTATGAGTAATGAAATCAGAGAAAAGGACCACGAGTGGGTAAAGACATTCCACTCGAATTTCGACAGGCTGTTGACCCTGCTCGAAAAGTTGTTGGAAAAACGGCAACCGTCTGCCTATGGCGATGAGTTGCTGACAGACAAGGAAGTGGCATACCTGTTGAAAGTGAGCCGGAGAACCTTGCAGGACTACCGCAACAACGGCATTCTGCCTTACACACAAGTAGGCGGCAAGATTCTCTACCGGGCTTCTGATATAGAAAGAACCCTGATGAAAGGGTACAAGGAGGCGTACAGATACAAAAGGAGCTAATAGCCCAAGCGTCCCCGCAAAGAACACGCAAGGATTTTGATTTTTCTGGAGGGAGCGCAGTTGACCGCCTGCCCATTTTATTTGTGTTTCTAAAAAATAGCCTTTCTGAATGATAAAATAACAGCATATAGAATTGGACCCTATTTGAACCAATCCATATGCTGTTTTATCTTTTTCTTCTGACTTTTCCGTCAGTCGCTTGTTTCCGCTGCCGTCGGCGTCCATTGTACAGGCGTGAAAGGGAAAAGGTTTTCGGGCTGAATACGCTCTGAAAGAGGAAGATTCTGCCCGAAACGGCATGGCCGCCAGACCTTTTCGCTTTCAATAGAGTCTGTACTAACTTCTATGGACGGAGAGGAAATGGGCGACTGATAGACGAATACTTTTCTCAAATATCTTTATTTGTAAATACCATTACGGTAAAACAATATGATTAATTTAATGCAAATGTTGATTAATATCATCAATATCACTATTTTTGTATAAAAAATAATAAAATCAGAAAGGCTATGGCACAAACTAAAAGTCAATTGGAAATCTACAAGATTATTTTGGGACGCAAAACAGTTCGTCAAATACTTGAAGAAAAAGCAGAGGAAGAAGGTGTCATTCTTAATAATAACAATGACTTTGCTAATTATTTATATAGAAAATTTCTTTGTAAGCTCACACAAGAAATAGCATGGAAATCAGATAATACAAAATTAGGATTATCGTTGTTTGCTAATAGAGAAGAAGATATCAATACTATTTTAACGAATCATTCAGAACATAACTGTATAGAGGGTTTTATCGATGGTGGCCCGTATGACAAAATAAAAACAATAGCTCAAACTACTAATGTTTCTCAGAGAGAATTATTAGGAAGAGATAAAATGGTAACGGAAAGGTTCTACATGTACCTTTATTTACCATTAGGAGCAAAAGTCGGATTACTTTTAATTGAGAAAAAAGGAAGTTTCAAAATAAGTTCAGCCATTCAATGTTTAATTGTAGAATTGTTAAAAACCGATCATTCTGCTGTAAAGTTTGAAAGATTTGTACCACATAGTTTGATTGATGAATATAAAAATGGTAGTGTAGTTGATACGCTAACTTTTACGGATTATATGACAACAAGTGTAATTGATGGGAATGACGAAAATGCTGTTATGAAACGATATGGTGTTACTATAAAAATTACACCTCCAACTGAAGATAGGACAGACCTCAACTTGGTTAATAATATGCTAAATGCATTGAGAGAAGCATCTATGAAATTAGGAATAGCAACAAAATCATTATCAGAATTTTCCACAAAACGTGGAACTTTGAAAAAAGAAAATAAAAGGTATTCTTTCACATTGGGAAATGACTTAAAAATAAAACCAATAATTGAAATTGAAGATGAACTTCAAGATGAGGAACTAGGTATTTTGAAGAGAGCGGATATTAAGTCTATGTGTGATGAACTTTTAGCACAAATACGTGACGAAATATATGCTATATAGGAGAACTTGATATGAACATCTCAAACTTACTATATTACATTCTCAACCTAATTGTGGAAGGGCAAAAGTGGCAATATCAAAATGCTACATGTACTAATAAAAGACCTAAACTATATTTTACTACATTGCAATGGATAGCTATATTATTAGCTGTTATTTTTGTATTAACAAATCATACTGGATTAAATACAAATATTATAGACTTTTTGCTAAGTTCATTAAGTATTATGACTGGCTTATTTCTTGCACTTATTGTTGTTGTATATGACAAATTCAAGGAATTAGATTTTAACGTAGAAGAGGATGAAGATAAAATTAATAAAGTGAAGTCTTGGAATTATCTTCGACAGTTTAACGCTTTAACTTCGTACTCAATTTTTATAGCACTAATTGTTATATCAATACTTATAGGTTCATTATTATATGGTTATCAAACAAACATTTCCGATATTCAATTTGCAAGGTCATTTAATAGTATAGACATAAATCTTACTATAAAGACAGTATTTATCATTATAGTTCGTTTTTGTATGGTCTATTTTCTATTAGACTTTTTTATTTTGACAATTTATGCGGTTAGCAGTCTATTTCAGTTTATCAATATTGAAATGCTTTCAAAAAAGCCGCCATACAGTGTCAATGAAAGAATGGTTTTATCGGATACAAAAACACTCAAAGTAAAATATCCAAAACTTTCAATTATAGCAAAACTAATCATCTTTTTTATAGTAATGGGAATTATTGCATATGAATTTGAACCAATAAAAATAGCTATACAAAAGCTACTTAATATTAACTAACGCTGCTCCTCATGCATCGTTACTACCAACACTAAAACATATCAATACCCTAAATTTTGAAAATTCTGCTCTGATAATAAGAGAAGTGTTACCGTGATAGAATGTATGGTATTGTTTATAGAATCACTTACCCTGTTTATGATAATGGAAATAGCAGGTGTAGAAAGTTATATTTCGTAAGTTTTACGCATTTTTCCTCCATATCAGTAGCACTCATATCTTTGAGATATAGTAGAATAATAATCCTTTTGATAGGAAATATACAGTTTTTATGCTTGGGGATGACTATCGGATTAATTGACTGTAATGATCAAAGGGAAATAAAATGACAGACTCTCCATGTTCGGTTTGGAATTTTTGAGATTGTAAATTAAAGTGTGTCAAGTAAATGAGAAAGAAATTATTAACTTTACAGACACACTTTAATTATGAGTAATTCATTTGATTTTGAACAGTTCAAGGCGAATGCTATTGAACAATTGAAGGCCGGTGTTCCTCTTTCCGGCAAGGATGGAGTACTGGCACCTTTATTGGAGAATCTGCTTAACAGTGCCCTAGAGGGAGAAATGGACAGCCATCTGGAAGGAAACGAACGCGAATTGGGTAACCGCCGCAACGGTCACATGAGTAAGCAGGTACAGACCTCGATGGGCGAAGTGACCATAAACACACCGCGCGACCGGGACGGCACTTTCGATCCCCAGGTTGTACGCAAACGGGAGAAGATACTTGCTGACTCACTTGCGGACAGAATCATAGGCCTGTACGCCATCGGCAACAGCACAAGAGAGATAAGCGACATCCTGGAGGAGCAGTTCGGTAACCGCATATCAGCAGAGACCATCAGCAACATAACGGACCGAGTCCTTCCTGAGATACAGAGCTGGAAAAACCGGCCTCTGGACCGCGTGTATCCAATTGTATGGCTTGATGCGGTACATTATAAGGTAATGGACGAGAAGAATCGGCCTGTGACCAGAGCCATCTATAATGTGTTGGCCCTCGATTCCGAAGGAAGAAAAGAGCTTTTGGGCATGTACATCTCCAAGAGCGAGGGAGCCAACTTCTGGCTCGGTGTGCTTACGGATCTCCAGAACAGAGGAGTCCAGGATATCCTCATCTCTTGTGTTGACGGGCTCAAGAGTTTTCCTGATGCGATTGCAAGAGTTTTCCCTCAGACTACGGTCCAGCTCTGCATCGTACACCAGATACGCAACTCAGTCAAGTATGTGGCCAGCAAGAACCAGAAGGAGTTTATGCGGGATCTGAAGCCGTCATAAGGATGCCGCCGAGAAGGCTCTTGACGACCTTGAAATCAAGTGAGGCGAGGACTATCCGATTGTCATCAAAAGCTGGCGTGACAACTGGGACCGTTTGACCGCCTATTTCCAGTACTCACTGCATATCAGAAGGATAATATACACTACAAATACCGTTGAAGGCTATCACCGCCAGCTCCGCAAGGTAACCAAGAACAAGGGCGTATTTACATCTGATACCGCCCTTGAAAAGTTTGTCTATCTCGCATTTACGAGAATCCGGAAGAAGTGGACGCAACCGGTCCAGAACTGGGGCCAGACCGCTCAGCAACTGGCTATCCTGTTTCCGGATAGGTTCAGGATTATAGCCTGACAACATCTTTTGTTTGGAGTTCTTTGACGATATTGATAACTTAGCGGAGCCGTTTTGGAATATTGAAGGTTCCAAAACAGCTCCGAAATATAACTTGACACAGTTTAGTTTACACTACCGAATTTCTTGAGAAAATTGCCATACCGGAAATTCCCTGTATTATTTCCTGTTACATAATTCTTTTCATGTCAACTCATTCATTACGCTTTCATTTATCTTATCCATCATGCGGAGCTTAATTCTTTTCTTCATAATCTTTTCCATTTAGAAACTATTAAAATAAAAAATGCGGAAGTCATTTTTAGAATGCCGTATTTCTAATACATACAAAATGTTTCAGAGTGTTTTTTGTATAATTTAGATTTACCCGTTTCCTCTCCACATAAAATTAAGTATAGATTGATTCCATTATATCAAACTTCTTTTTTCAATTAGTTTATTCATATCCTCTGAAATCTTGTCATCTGTAACTTTTGCGTATCCTTGTGTCGTTCTGATATTTGTATGTCCCATCATTTTGGATATGCTTTCCATGGGAACCCCGGCAGAAACCATCAAGGTACCGAAGGTATGACGGCTTTGATGGTATGACAAGTTATGCTTGAACTGAAGGGAAAATCCCAATTCATGTATCTCAAACCAAATCATACTCCGTATGGGTAACGGGAAAATGGGCTGACTATCATCTGTCGTATTATACAAGGAAATTATCTGCTCAGCTACCGGATGCAATGGTATAAATGACTCAACGCTTGTTTTCTTGCGGTATGTTCTGATGTATTTCCTACCTTCCGCAGTTGTACCTATATGATGCGGATAGAGATTGCGTACATCAACGTAAGCCAAACCGCAAAAACATGAAAATATAAAGGTTCTCCTTGCAAGTTCCTGTAGTGGGTCTGGTTTTGGATGGCTCATTATCTCCTGAAGCTGATTCCTGCTTATATACATGAGCTTTGCAGGTGCCTTCTTTTCATATTTTATATCATCCAAAGGATTATATCTCAAAATTCCGTTATCCACGGCAAGATAAACCAGACGTTTCAGCCAGCAAAGACAATGGTTACGGTATGATGGCTTATGAGGGTAATTTGTTTTCAGATACAAAATGAAATTGGTGCCAAACTCTTCGGTAATATCTGTAAAAAGCATGTCCTCCTTGCCCAGAGAACGGATGTACTCCCCCAGATAGTAATGATACATTTTTGATTGCCTGTAACTAGAGGTTGAATCTATTTGAATGGAACGGATTTTCAGATTTTCCCGTTCCACCTCTCCTGCCTGTAATATATACTTCGGGATACCGACAGCCCCAGTCATGGCTGTCTTCAGCAGTTCAGCACTGATAACACCGTTTACTTTCAACAGTTCAGCATAAGTTTCATCTACGCGTTTCTTATATTCACCAAGTATTCCGTTTAGTCTGTTGTTCTTGACTTCCCCTTTTTTGCTGTTCCACTCTTCCGGTTGGCAATATAACCCAGTCGATAATACAACAGCTTTTCCGTCTATTGTAATACGACACATGATTGATGTAGTTCCGTCAGATTTGACTTTACTGCGGTTTATATAATACAGTTGCTTATATGTACTTCTCATAACTCTTCCTTTTTTGATTTATAATACCAGTTTCATATCACTCGTTGCCTCGATGAATTTGTCCATATCCTCGAAAAGTTTTTTAGGAGTTACCCTTGCATAAAGCTGGGTAGTTGTCAGATTGGTATGCCCCAACATTTTGCTGATTGTTTCAATAGGGACGCCAGCCTCAAGGGTTATCAGACTTCCGAAGGTATGCCTTCCCATGTGATAGACCAAATCACAGCTTATGCCAGCCAGATCCCGCAAACCTTTCATGTGTCGTCTCATATTGGGGTGGTGTATCATCGGGAAAAGTTCTTTCCTGTCATTCGAACGATATTTTTCTATAAGAGCGATAGCCTCCGGCAACAATT
The DNA here is from genome assembly GCF_000190575.1 of Phocaeicola salanitronis DSM 18170. Classification (NCBI taxonomy): domain Bacteria; kingdom Pseudomonadati; phylum Bacteroidota; class Bacteroidia; order Bacteroidales; family Bacteroidaceae; genus Phocaeicola; species Phocaeicola salanitronis. The sequence goes on from NC_015164.1 coordinate 2,503,535, forward strand.
TGACGCGGGCCAGGTATTCATTCTTCTTTCTCAGATACTTTAACCATAAGTCGCCTTTATCGTCCTTGTATATATTATCTCTAGTGATTGAAACTGCATCCGCATACGGAACTCCTGTATAACAGGCAAAGAGAAACAAATCCCTGGCTATATTATGAGTGATTCTTTCCGGTGGTATTACGACATCACGGATCTTCTCAAAATCCTCACGACTCAAAGCCCGTGGTGGTTTCCGGTTCTCTTGGGGTAGTTTGAAATTCACAAAATAACGCTTCTCAGCATGTCCTTCCTTGAATGCCATCCGGCAGATTTTCTTCAGGATTGCCAGATAATGTCTTGCCGTATCTACCGCAAGTCCTTTGTCCTTCAGTATATAATCCTGAAACTCCCATGGGATGTGTTCATTCAACTGTCCAAAAGCAACATCACTTGTCTTGAATCGTTTTTGAATAAATTCGCCAAGATACCTGCGGGTGTAAATGTATGTTGACATGGAACTTTTAGCTACATCAATACCGATTCTTGAGCGCATATCCTCGATATGCATATCAAGCCGTTTCAACAGAGTAATCTGGGTTTCTACACTTCCCTGCAAAAGCTCTTTGACAGCAGTTGCGTCAAAATCAATCTTACGTTCAACAAGTGAATCAAATGCAGAATTGACCGAAAGCAAGAGCCGGTCAATTTTTGCATTAACATCAACGGCTTCTTTACTCTTTCCATTCAGTCGGCTCTCTCTTGGATTCCATAACTCCGGAGTACATGACAGCTTACAACTGAATTGCGCCATCGTGTTGTTTACAGTTATTCGCCCCATTATCGGAGCCTTTCCGAATTTGTCAAGACCGCTTTTTTTCAGGTAGAGCAACACCTTAAATTTTTCTACTTTCATACGCTTATTTTTTAATGGCAAAATTACCTATTTTATAAGCGTCCTTTGATATGCAAAATGCTGACATATAGTGAATAACAGCCTCTGTGACAGCTTCTTCATTGTTCAGTCTGTTACCTATTCGGCTCGGGTAACTGGGCAGCTAACATTCTGGTAACTGAATACCTGCAATATCCTGTCCATTTTTGCTTTACCTTATCTCAGCAAAAAACGGAACTTTTGCTCATATTCAACCGATTACGTTTTCCTTTCTCATCCCTTCATCTACTTGCTTCCTATATTCTGTTCCATCTTGCACGACGTTTTGTAAGTCGTATCCTAGAGATTTAAGAAGAGTGTATTTGTTGCCAAGGCAATCTTCGTAAAAAAAACGCCGAACAAAATACTTCGTAAGATTGTAGAAGTTACATAGACTAATTGCCCTTTTAGAATGACAATTAGTCAATAGAATTGTATGATGCCCTTCTCGATGGAGGCGTTTTAGGAGACTGAATAAGTTATTGTTCAACTCTGTCTCACTGAGGTATGATTCAAAGCACTTTTCTTTACGATCAATTATTTCATCAATTTGGGTTTGTGTCAATTGGGAAAATAACTCCTTTAGTTCGTCCCTTGTAAATCTCTTGCCATTTTCAATATTACAGTTTACACCCAGTACTGAACTTATTGCCTCGGAATAGGCAAGGCTGTTAGCTTTATCCGTTTTGATTAATGTATTGTCCATATCGAAAACAAAAACATTGTTGGGATTCTGAGTGTTCATAATGCTTGTCTTTTAATTTCTGTAGCAAAGGTAAATGCATATTGCGAACTCTATATTCGTACTACAGAATAACTATCAAGCATTGATTTAATACGGTTAAAAATATCGTCTTGGATGGATGAAGGCGACAACACGATAAGTTCTTTACCAAAAGAACAAAGTTCACGGATTAACTCATAGTTCGGAATGCAATCTATAGAGAAAAATGCACCCTCATCAAGAGACGGGTATTGTCTACGAAATTCTTCATCTTTCTCATTTTTATATTGGCATTGTGATCCGTGAATAGGCTTAGTTCCAACATAATCCTTAGAATGATTGCTCACCCAAAAAAGGATATGTTCAACATCTCGGTCTTCATATAGAGTTACTCCAATAATATCTTCGAAACGCTCAGCCAAATCTTCGTTGCATGGTTTGTATTTTACTTCAGGAAGAGCAGTCACTGCATCAATTCTGTCGAGAGCAAAATTGAGGATTTTGCCATCATTATCAGCCGCGCCAATCAAGTACCACCTATTATTATATTGTTTAAGCAAATAAGGATGGAAAATGATTTCTCTAGCTTCTTTATCCGTAAAAGTGTGGTATTCCAATTTAATAACAACTTGATTTGATATATTGTCGAATAATACACCTAACAAATTGGAATTCTGTAGGTATGGGTTATTACTAAAGCTAATGATTCGAGGACGTTTCTTCAGACCAAGTCCAATTTTGAAACAGTCAAGCCATTCAAAATGAGCCAAACCATCAAATTGCCCTATTGTGTTAAGCACCTCCAATATCAGATTACTTTCTTCCTCACTCAGTTCCTTCCTGAAAATAGTAAAAGAAGGATTCTTATATCTTATACACCGATGACCATTAACCCTATAGCGTTCTATTTCAGCATAAAATGGATCATACTCCAAATAGTTTATGTCCTTCTCAATGCAACGCTGAGATACTTCAGGGAATCCTGCATCAATAAGTTTCTCATTGCATTTTTCTGTGAGATCGTGAATATCATAGAAATGATGCCTGTCAGACAACATTTCATCAAGGTACTTGTATCTTGTTAAAGCATTCTTATTTGTCGGCATATCTTAATATTTTTTGCAAAGGTGAATACCGTTCACGAACACAATGTTCGCACAGTTTGGTCATGTTTGCGATAATAAATAAGCTTTGTACTCGCGAACTATCAGTTCCTTAATGTCAACTTCCAATAAGTCTGCTATCTCTAGCAAACGAGCAATATCTGGCTGTGATGTATTAGTGCACCATTTTGACACAGTAGATGGGTTGACTCCCATTTGTTCTGAAAGCCATTTACTAGTACGTTTTTTCTCAACTAAAACAAGTTTTATTCGATTTACATCTTCCATTATTACATCTTTTAATTGCAAAAATAGTGATTATTTTTCATTTTTATTATTGCTTGGCAATAAATTTACTAACTTTACACTTAAAAATTTGAATCAGATAAGTATTATGAATGTTATTTTTACTGCCAAAACAGTTATTGAGGGAAATTTTGTACTGAAAGAACCCATACAGATATTATATTGTTTACATAAAATTGATTTGTATTTCGAAAGCAGAATGTATATGTTGTCTGTTTCCAAAGAGATAAACATGGAGCATTCTGATTTAGTCGAATTATCTAGGAATGAAGGAAAAGCATCATTTGCTACGAACATTAACAAATATCTTGACAGTGAGATGCTTGATATATTTCGTAACATAGAAGTTTATGGTGGATTTCAACATGGCATAATGAAAGTCTATTATAATGAATACTTAGATCTATCATGGATAGATAAAGCCAAAAACAAGGTATTGTTTTCTATGAGAAAATCATTAAACAAACAGAAAAAGGTATTAATTACTAGTGACAATTTCTCAAAACTAATGTCTGATAAAACATTTATACCAGAAGCCAAAGTTCCATATAATTTCTTCCGAGAAGCTAATAGCTATCTAGACAAACTAGATTATATTTCAGCTTATATTCATTTTTACATGATTTTAGAATATTGCTTTGCAAAGGGGAAATTTTCTGCAGAGCAAAAAAAGAATTTCAAGAAATCTGATATGCTTAAATATGCTGTATTATCGACAATAAACATGATGAAAGAGCGGAACTATGATTTATATTTAGAGATTAAGCAGGAATGCACCGATAAACACAAAGAACTAAATTTCGATTCTCTTATTGATATAATGTATCATTATCGTGGAGATTTGTCACATGCAATGAAAAGAGCTGTTTATGAAGAGAATCAAAAGTCTGTAAAACCAATAACCATCTTCATCTCATCTGTTTGTTTCTTTGTTTGTGGTAATATGAACGTTTATTGTAGAAAGTTTGTTTCGGATGAGACGAAAAAACACAGAGTAAACGAACATATAAAAAGATTAGAACTACAGCTTGGTCTTAAATAGAGTCAAAGCATATAGGTTTGGTATAAACGTGAATTGGTTGGGAGTGTTTTGAACTGCGACTCATTTTGTCGCAAAAACATAAATTATTTGCGACAATACTATGGCTTATGCCACACAAGGGTAGGTACTTAGCATTTCCAAATGGACTTGGAACAATCTTCACTCCCTCGTTTCTGCGTAAACAATGCGTAAACAAACTATTTCAGTTAAGGGGGTTTAGTGAGTTTCACCGAGAGAGGTAAGCTGCATAACTATTTGATATTCAATGAAAACAAAAATCGTTGGCTATCGCAGAGTATCATCTTATCGTTCTCATAATCTGGAGGTCCCAGGTTCAAGCCCTGGCTGGTCCACAAAGGAAAAGGCTCATCTCTAATGGGATAGAGCCTTTTTTGTTTGCACTCCCCTCAGCTATGCCCTTGTTACTCCCGTTTATGCCGGTCTCAATTTATGCGTTTTTGCCCATCGCCTAATGTTTCAGAATGGTTTCACACGCTAAAACTAAAGTTTTAACCTGATGAAACTGAAGTTTCGGTCTGTTGAAACTTCTAGAGAAACCGCATGCATTTGTCCGGGCACAAGGGAAAGGCGCCTTTCGTGCCTTGTTTCAAGGGACAAACGGACAGGACACACTGGCTGGGAGTGCATAATTTTATGTGTAAAAGTTTGGAATCCCAAAGCAAATGCGTACATTTGTCTGGCTAAACTAAAACTTGTTGTTATATGAAAAAGATTTTATCCATTCTGATGGTCATCACTTGTTTGGGGATGGCTATGCCGGCTCAGGCACAGATTAAGTTCGGGCTGAAAGGCGGTCTGAACATCACTACGCTTACTTTCTCGGATGATGTCTTTAAAGGAGACAACCGCACCGGATTCTTTATCGGACCGATGGCGGAGTTTACGATACCTGTCATCGGGTTGGGCGTTGACGTGGCTGCCCTTTACAATCAGGCTAAAGGGAAAGCGGATTATTATGAAGAGCGAGCATCTCAAAACGAGACATTGAAAACATTTGAAATACCTGTGAACTTGAAATGGTCATTCGGCATGGGCAGCACTTTAGGGGCATATATCGCTGCCGGGCCTCAATTCGGATTCAATGTAGGAAGAGGATTGTATCGAATCGGTTCGGAGACATTCGACATGAAGAAATCTTATACCACCTTCAATGTAGGTGCAGGCGTAAAGCTCATCCGGCATTTGCAAATCGGGCTAAACTATAATTTCAGCCTCAATAAACTGGCGAAAGCCCGTATCGAAAATTATGAAGGCTCGGTGGATATGAAGAAAAATACGTGGCAAGTCTCGCTTGCCTATCTGTTTTAATGAAGTTTGCGGATGTCATAGTGCCTTTGCCCATCGTAGGGCAATATACGTATGCCGTTCCGGAGGAACTGGAGGGGAAAGTATGTCCGGGCATTCGGGCAATCGTCCCTTTCGGCAAGAAAAAGTATTATACGGCTATCGTGACCCGTGTGCACGAAGATGCGCCGGCGGAATACGAGACCAAGGAGCTTGTGGAAATACTCGACGGGAAGCCGGTCTTGCTGAAACGCCAGTACGATTTTTGGCAATGGATAGCCGATTATTACCTCTGCACCTTGGGCGATGTCTACAAAGCGGCATTGCCTTCGGGCATGAAACTGGAGAGCGAAACCCTTGTGGTAAGCAATCCCGACTATGAGGCGGAAGCTCCTCTGACAGAAAAAGAACAGCTCGTGTTAGACACCCTTGGCAGGGATACGGAACTGTGCATTACCCAACTGGAGAAAGCGACCGGCATCCGAAACCTGTTGCCGGTCATCAACAGGCTGCTGGAACGGGGTGCCCTATCTATAAAGGAGGAACTGAAACGGAGCTACAAGCCCCGCACGGAAGCCTTCATCCGTCTGGCGGAAACGGTAAAAAGCGAAGACGACCTGCACCGGCTGTTCGATGCATTAAGCCGTGCGCCCAAACAACTTGCCGCTCTGATGAAGTACATAGAGCTTTCGGGCTGGGTGCGCCCCGGATGTTTCCTGAAAGAAGTGCCGCGCAAGACCTTGCTTCAAGAAGCGAATGTGGCTTCCACGATTGTGTCGGGGCTGGTGGAGAAGCATATTTTCGAGCTTTACCATCAGGAGGTGGGGCGGCTGGCAAGAGGGACGGCAGACACCGTTCCCCTCAATCCGTTGAGCGAGGCACAACAGAAGGCATACGATGCCATAATGCAGGCATTCGCTTCGAAGCAGACCTGCCTTTTGCATGGAGTGACCTCCAGCGGAAAGACCGAAATCTATATCCACTTAATTGAACAGGCAATCCGGGCAGGAAAGCAAGTGCTGTATTTATTGCCCGAAATCGCTTTGACCACCCAAATCACCGAACGTCTCCGGCGGGTATTCGGCAACCGGCTGGGCATTTACCACTCGAAGTTCCCCGATGCCGAGCGGGTGGAAATCTGGCAAAAGCAATTGTCCGAACACGATTACGATGTCATCTTGGGCGTGCGCTCCTCGGTTTTCCTCCCTTTCCGAAGGTTAGGGCTGGTGATTGTAGACGAAGAGCACGAGAATACATACAAGCAACAAGAACCGGCGCCCCGCTATCATGCGCGCAATGCGGCAATGGTTCTGGCGTCTATGTTCGGTGCGAAAACGCTTTTAGGCACGGCAACGCCCAGCATCGAAACCTATTACAATGCCGTGCAGGGGAAATATGGCTTCGTGCAGTTAACCGAACGCCACCGCCGGATTCAGTTGCCGGAGATTGAGGTGGTGGATATCAAGGAACTGACCCGCAAGAAGCGGATGACGGCACAATTCTCTCCTTTGCTCCTGCAAAAGATAAGGGAAGCATTGGAACAGAAAGAGCAGGTCATTCTTTTTCAGAACCGGAGAGGCTTTGCGCCGATGATTGAATGCCGCACCTGCGGCTGGGTGCCGAAATGCAGGAACTGCGATGTAAGCCTGACGTATCATAAAGGGCTGAACCAGCTGGCATGCCACTACTGCGGCTATACGGAACAGGTGCCGAAGTCATGTCCGGCATGCGGAGGCACGGAACTGATGAGCCGCGGCTTCGGGACCGAGAAGGTGGAAGACAGCATCAAAGAGCTTTTCCCCGAAGCCCGGATTGCCCGCATGGATTTGGATACGACCCGTACCCGCACGGCATACGAGAAAATCATATCCGATTTCGAAGAAGGGAAAACGGATATCCTTATCGGGACGCAGATGGTATCGAAAGGACTGGACTTCGACCGGGTCAGCGTAGTGGGTATCCTGAATGCCGACTCGATGCTGAACTATCCCGACTTCCGCTCTTACGAGCGTGCCTTCCAGCTGATGGCACAAGTGGCGGGACGTGCCGGACGCAAAAGCAAACGCGGACTGGTCGTGCTGCAGACCAAACAACCCGATTTGCCTCTGATACACGAAGTGGTGACAAACGATTACCAACGGATGTTCGGAGAACAGATAGAAGAACGGAACATGTTCCGCTATCCGCCTTTCTTCCGGCTGATTTATGTATATCTCAAGCACCGGAAGCAAGAGGTGCTCGACCAGGCTGCCGACCGGATGGCAAGCGTCTTGCGTCAAGGCTTGGGCGAACGGGTATTGGGACCGGATTTGCCTCCGGTTTCCCGCATCCAGACCTTGTTCATCAAGAAGATAATCGTGAAAGTGGAACAACAGGCTTCGCTATCGAAAGTGCGGACGTACTTGCGCCAAGTGCAGCGCATGATGATAGAAGACGAGCGTTTCCGTTCCTTATTAGTATATTATGATGTAGATCCAATGTAGATGAATATGAATATAGAATTAGACGTACATACCCATACGGTAGCCAGCGGGCACGCATTCAGCACGTTGCAGGAAATGGCGAAAGCGGCTTCCGAAAAGGGATTGAAACTATTGGGCATTACCGAGCATGCGCCCGGCATTCCGGGAACATGCAGCCCCATTTATTTCCGCAACCTGTACGTCGTCCCGCGCCGGATGTATGGCGTGGAACTGTTGCTGGGAGCGGAAATCAATATCCTCGATTGCGAAGGGAACATCGATATGGACGAATACTACCTGAATTTGCTCGACTTGCGCATTGCCGGCATTCATTCGTTGTGCTACAAAGGGGGAACGCCCGAAGAGAATACGCACGGTATGATTCAGGTTGTCTCGAACCCGTATATCCATATCATCAGCCATCCGGGAGACGGTACGGCAAAGCTGCATTTCGAACCGATCGTACTGGCTGCAAAGGCGCATCACACCTTGTTGGAGATAAACAACTCTTCGCTCCGCCCGTGCCGGCACAAAGTAGAGGCACGGGACAATAACCTGGAGATTCTCCGCCTCTGCAAACAATACGAAGTACCGGTCATCTTGGGCAGCGACGCGCATATCTCGTTCGACATTGCCACGTACGACTATGCCCTTCAGCTCGTAGCCGAGACCGAATTCCCCGAAGCATTGATTATGAACACCAGTGTAGAGAAATTTAAAACGTATTTAAGCCTATAAGACACAAAGCCCGTCTGTGTCCCCTATGGGCTATAAATCTTAACTTGATAAAATATATACAATGAAACGAATCCTTTTTGTCTGCCTCGGAAATATCTGCAGGTCGGCGGCTGCAGAAGAAATCATGCGTAGCCGCCTGAAACGTGCCGGACTGGAAAAAGAAATAGAAGTCGACTCGGCAGGCATCAGCAGCTATCATCAGGGTGACCTTGCCGACCCCCGGATGCGGATGCATGCGTCCCGAAGAGGGTATCACCTCACGCACCGTTCGCGTCCCGTATGCACCGAAGACTTTTATACGTTCGACCTGATTTTGGGTATGGACGATGCCAATATCGATGCCTTGCGCGAGAAAGCGCCCGATGTAGAGTCGGAAAAGAAAATCGGAAGGATGACAGATTATTGCCGCACGAAAACAGCCGATTACGTACCCGACCCTTATTATGGAGGTGCCCAAGGCTTTGAAAATGTCCTCGACATTCTGGAAGATGCCTGCAACGGGTTATTGGCATCTATCACTTCACGTTTTGATGAACATAAGTGAGTGGGCCGTTTCACATAAGTAACTCGGGCGTTTCACATAAGTAAGTCGGTCATGCCACTTATGTTCGTTTGCGAGGATTCTTCACATGGCCGCTATTTCTTGTCCTCGGATGCCGGAGCGTTCTTCAGTTCAGGATAGCTGATGCGCGTATGGTACATGGTTTTCAGCTTTTCTTTGAAGACCGACTTTACGGCAGCAATATCCTTGAACGTGATGGGGCACTCTTTGAAATAGCCTTCCTGAACCTGTGCGTCAATGATTTTATCCACCAAATTCGATATGCTCTCTTCGGTATACTCGTGCAAGCTGCGCGAAGCGGCTTCTACCGAATCTGCCATCATCAGGATGGCTTGCTCCTTGGTGAAAGGATTCGGTCCCGGGTATCGGAAGGCCTCTTTGTCAACTTCTTCATCGGGATGCTCATTCTGATAAGAGATATAAAAATACTTGGTCAGCCCCTTGCCATGATGCGTGCGGATAAAATCTTTAATAACTTGCGGCAGATTATTCTTGTCTGCCAGTTTCAGCCCGTCTGTCACATGACTGATTACAATCTGGGCACTTTGCTTATAACTCAATTGGTCGTGCGGATTGACTCCAGACTGGTTCTCGGTAAAGAAAGCCGGATTCAGCATCTTGCCTATATCGTGATACATAGCGCCTGTACGTACCAACTGGCTGTTGGCATCAATACGGTTAGCTGCCGCAGCGGCAAGATTCGCCAATTGCAAGGAGTGGTTGAACGTGCCAGGAGCCACTTCCGACATTTCCCGCATCAGCTTGTTGTTGATGTTTGACAATTCCACCAATGTCACATTAGAGGTAAACCCGAATGTCTTTTCGAGGATGAACAGCAGCGGATAAGTAAAAAGCAACAGAATGCCGTTAATCACGAAATTGATATACATAGAGGTGCTGAGTTGGGAAAGATCGTTGACATGAATCAGGTCGAGGGCAAAATAGAGCAAAGCGTATGATGCCACGACAATCAGCGCACTGCGCAAAAGCTGGGAACGTTGTGACAATTCGCGCAGGCTATATATACTTACCATGCCGGCTACACTTTGCAAGAGGATAAACTCGTGAGGGGAACGCAGGCAAATGGAGCAAAGCAGAATCGTAATGATATGTGCCATAAAAGCCGTACGCGAGTCCAAGAAAATGCGGACAATCATGGGCAACATACTGAACGGCACGATGTAGATACTCATGAAGGGATGGGAAACCATGACGGCAGAAACCACCGGGAAAAAGATGATAAGAAAGAAAAGCACGCTGAGGCATCCTTTCTTCTGGTAATAATCGTAACGGAAAAGGGCAAGATACCCCATAAAGCAGCCTATCAGGATAGACACGAATAAAATCTGCCCCAACAGGGTCAGCCGTTTCTCTGTGACGGTCTCGCTCCGCTTGTCCCATTCCTTTTCCAAAGATTTCAGAATGTTGTAGGTCTGCCGGTTGATAATCTCGCCCCGGTCGATAATCTTTTGCCCGTTCATTACAAAACCGTTTGCCCACGAAACACTGGAGAGCAGGTCTTTCTTAGCCGATTCCGACTTGTTGGCATCATAAATCAAGTTCGTAGTCAGATAGTTGTTTAAATTGCACCGTTGAAGCAAGTTCTTGCTGTAATGAACGGTATCCGAGTTTATCAACGCTTCGTATGCCTGCTTCGTGCTGTAGATTTCACTGATACTTTGCAGAATGGATGTATTCTTATACACAATCTGAATGCTGAGAATGCTGTCTTTACGCAGTTGTGCCAATTGCTCTACCGGCATCACTCCTTTTTCGTAGATGGTACGCAGCATGCGCTCGATGTGGTGTGAATAAGTAGGGTCAGGAATAACCTGGCGCAATTGCCGGTTATAGTCCGATTCGAATTGGCTGATTACCTGATCTGCCACAGTTTCGGATAATTGGAAATAAGGGTGATAATTCTTCATGATGCTGTCTTGTTCCCGCTTCACCTCGTCTTCGCCTTTATAGATGGGGAAATCAAAAGAAGCTTGAAGCAATCCGTATTTCCATGGTTTGTTGATGTCAAATTGGTAGTTGAACTGGCCTTCACGAGGCAGGAAATAGACGATAAGGACTACCGCTGCCAGGAAAATTCCACACTGATAAAGGAATTTCTTATACGAAAACTGTCTTTCTGTTCGGAAACTTTTCATGAGATTCGGATATTTTGCCTGCAAAGTAAGAAAAAAATGGGAAAAATAGCTTAATTTTGCGGCATATTTTTTAGATAAAACCACTATGGCAGAAAAGAAAGTAAGAGTCCGTTTTGCTCCGAGCCCTACCGGAGCATTGCATATAGGCGGTGTGCGCACTGCTTTGTATAATTATCTGTTTGCCCGCCAACACGGGGGAGATTTGGTTTTCCGCATCGAAGATACCGATTCAAACCGTTTCGTGCCGGGAGCGGAAGAGTATATACTTGAATCTTTTAACTGGTTGGGAATCAAGTTCGACGAAGGAGTAAGCTTCGGAGGAAACTATGGTCCGTACCGCCAGTCGGAACGTCGGGATATCTATAAGAAATATGTAAAAGTGCTGCTTGACAGCGGCAAAGCTTACCTCGCGTTTGACACTCCCGAAGAATTGGAGGCGAAACGTAAGGAGGTTCCCAATTTCCAATATGATGCTTCTACCCGCATGGCCATGCGCAATTCGCTGACCCTGCCGGAAGAGGAAGTCAGCAAGCTGATTGCCGACGGCAAGCAATATGTGGTCCGTTTCAAGATAGAACCTAATGAAGATGTTCATGTAAACGACATTATCCGTGGCGACGTAGTTATCAATTCATCGATATTGGACGATAAAGTATTGTATAAATCGGCGGACGAGTTGCCTACCTATCATTTGGCAAATATCGTAGACGACCATTTAATGGAGATTTCCCATGTCATCCGCGGCGAGGAGTGGCTGCCTTCGGCACCGTTGCATGTGTTGTTGTACCGGGCATTTGGCTGGGAAGATACCATGCCTCAGTTCGCCCATTTGCCTTTGCTGCTGAAACCGGAAGGGAACGGAAAGCTGAGCAAGCGTGACGGTGACCGCTTGGGATTCCCCGTATTTCCGTTGGAATGGCACGACCCGAAGACAGGCGAAGTGTCATCGGGTTATCGCGAATCGGGTTATCTGCCCGAGGCGGTCATCAATTTCCTGGCTTTGTTAGGCTGGAATCCGGGCAATGACCAGGAAATCATGTCGCTGGACGAGCTTGTCAAACTCTTCAACCTAAGCCATTGCAGCAAGGCAGGCGCTAAATTCGATTATAAAAAAGGCATTTGGTTCAACCATGAATATATTCTGCGCAAATCCGATGAAGAAATCGCCGGATTGTTCAAGCCTGTATTGGAAGCTCACGGCATAGCCGTACAGGATTATTCGGATGCCTATCTGACCAAAGTTGTCTCGTTGGTAAAGAGCCGTGTCAACTTTGTGAAGGAGCTTTGGGAGCAAGCCCGTTTCTTCTTCGTGGCTCCCGACACGTATGCCGAAAAAGATGTGAAAAAGCGCTGGAGCGCCGATACCCCGCGCATTATGGGCGAACTGATGGACGTATTGCGTGGCATCGAAGACTTTACGTCAAAGCCTTCTGAAGATATCGTAATCGGTTGGATTACCGAAAAAGGCTACCACATGGGCAATGTGATGAATGCTTTCCGTCTGGCTGTAGTAGGCGAATGCAAAGGCCCGCACATGTTCGACATCACCGAACTGCTGGGCAAAGAAGAAACATTGGCTCGAATCGAAAAAGCAATCCAGACATTATGATGTATCCGTTGCTTCGTTTTTTTCTAAAGCTGTTTTCATGCATCCCTTGGTGTATCTTGTATGCGCTGTCGGACGGCCTGTTCTGCCTGTTGTACTACGTAGCCGGCTACCGCCGGAAGATTGTACGGCAGAACCTGACCGAATCTTTCCCCGAAAAAAGCTTGCCTGAAATCAGGCAGATAGAAAAAGACTTCTACCATTTCTTTGCGGACACGATACTGGAAAGCTACAAGCTGGCTTCCATTTCGCCGGAAGAATTGCGGAAGCGGATGAAGTTCAAGAACGTTGAGGCTGTAAACGCAAAGTCCAGGGAAGGGAAATCCGTTTCTGTCTATTTAGGGCACTACGGGAATTGGGAATGGGTTTCCTCCATGCCTCTATGGTTAGAGAAAAGCGTAGAAGGCGTCCAGATTTACCATAAGCTGCGCAACCAGACCATGGAGCGGCTGATGCTGTACATTCGCGAACGCATGGGAGGCATCAGCGTGGAAATGCATAAAACGGCACGCTATATTACTGAGCTGGTGAACAGCCGTAAAGTCTGCGTTATCGGATTCATCGCAGACCAGTCGCCAAAGAAAAGGGAATCCCGCTACTTCTTGCCTTTTCTGCACCATAAGACTCCCGTATTGACCGGGACGGAAAAGATTACGAAGCATTACGGATTCGAAGCCTTTTTTCTGGATGTGAAAAGGGTGAAGCGAGGATATTATGAAGCTGAGTTTGTACAGCTGCACGATGCGCCCCAGTCGTTGCCCGACTTTGAGCTGACCGTCCTCTATTTCCAACACTTGGAACAGGCGATTCAACGCCAGCCGGAATTATATTTGTGGACGCATAACCGGTTTAAACACGCAGAAAAAACGAAATAACAGCTATTTACGATTTGACTATTTACGATTTAGCTATTTATGAAGTAGATTTAATCGCAAAATAGTAAATAGCCAAATCGTAAATAGAAAAATAGTAAATAAGCAAATGGATATAGATTTTGTGATTACATGGGTTGACATGGACGATCCGAAGTGGCAAGCGGATTTCATGAAGTATTCCGGAAACAAGAACAATACGAAAAACGGAGTTTCCAAAGCCCGTTTCCGCGATTACGGTTTCCTGAAATACTGGTTTCGCGGAGTGGAGAAATTTGCTCCATGGGTACGCAAGATACATTTCGTCACCAGCGGGCAGAAGCCGGAATGGCTCGACGAGAACAATCCGAAGATTCATTTGGTAAACCATAAGGACTTCATTCCGGAACAGTTCCTGCCTACGTACAATTCGGTGGTAATCGAACGCTACATGTACCGGATTCCCGGCTTGGCAGAGCACTTTGTCTATTTCAACGACGACTTCTATATCATCAACCACGTAAGCACGGAGCGCTTCTTCCGGAACGGGCTGCCTTGCGACATTGCCACCTTCCTCTACAATCCCTCGTGGTCGCAGTGGTACAAGCGAATCAAGAACAACCTGCGCATCATCAACCGCCATTTCGACAAGAAAGAAGTGATGGAACGCTTCCACGACAAATGGTTCCACGAAAGCTATGGCTCCAAAGCCCGCTGGAATTACCTGCTGAAACCGTACGGCAAATTCATAACGTTGCGCACACCACACAATGCGCAGGCCTATCTGAAATCCACTTTCGAGGAAGTATGGGCTGCAGCCGGAAAAGAACTTACCGAAACATCCGTCAACCGTTTCCGTGCCTTGAACGACTATACGCCCGAACTCTTCCGCACCTGGCAAATCTGCCGGGGGAACTTCGAGCCTTACAATACCTATCGCGACACCAAGATGTTCCCGCTCATGATCCGCCCCAAGCAGGCGGTGCGGGCGATTTACAACCAATCGTATTCGCTGATTTGCCTGAACGACAATGTGCACATCCGCCGTTACGAACAGGTAATGGAGAACATCAAGAACGCCTTCGAGCATATCTTGCCCGAAAAATCGGGTTTCGAACGGTAATCTTTCATTATTTATAGTTAGTAAGATATGGAATGGAACACAGAGACACAGAGGCACAGAGTTTTATTTTTTGAGAGAACAGAGTTCACAGAGAAAAGATTTGCCTCTGCGCCTTTTGTTTTCTCTATATTTTTTCTCCGTGTCTCTGTGCCTCTGTGTTAATATAAAAATCATTATTCATTATGAAGAAAGCCTTGGCAGAAATCATAGCGGGAGTAATCCCGAATAAAATGGCACGCAACCGCTGGCGCGGCCTGCTGCGCTACGGAGCGTTACGCGCATGGAGGCTGAAACGGCGGATGAAGCGCGACACCACCCCGCCCGAATATTACCTGGCAGTGTGCGCCATCGCCAAAAACGAAGGGCCTTATTTCGAAGAATGGATTGAATGGCACCGCAAGCAGGGAGTCGAGAAATTCTACATCTACGACAACGGAAGCACCGACGAAACCCGCCGCGTGCTTGCTCCCTACATTGCGTCGGGCCTGGTAGACTATACCTACTTCCCGGGGCAGAAGATGCAGCTCCCCGCATACGACGACTGCTTCGAGCGCCACCGGCTGGAAGCGCGCTGGATTGCCGTAATCGACCTTGATGAGTTCATCGTGCCCGTGAAAGACCCCGACATCCCTACCTTCCTGCGCCGGATGGAAAACTTCTCGGCAATAGAGATTAACTGGCTGGTATACGGCAGCGGAGGCGCGAAAAACAAGGAGCCGGGAGGAGTCATGGAACGATTCCGGCGGCATTCCCTCCCCGGACACAGGCTGAACACGCACGTCAAGAGCATTGCAGACCCGCGCCGTGTCTGCACCATGACCGGATGCCACGAAGCGGCACGCCTGTCCGGACATGCAGCCGACTCGCACGGCATGCCGCTGACGAAGGGATTCCGCGACCGCAAGCCGCAGCAGGACGTCATCCGCATCAACCATTATGCCGTAAAGTCGTACGAAGAATTCCTCGCCAAGCGCGCCCGCGGCAGAGCCCGCATCAACACGCTGCGCGACATGAGCTATTTCGACGCTTACGACCTGAACGACATTGAAGAATAAGAATTGAACACAGAGGCACGGAGGCACAGAGAAATAAATAAAGAGACGGAAAAGTTCACAGAGTAAAAAATAAAACTCCGTGTCTCTGTGCCTCTGTGTTCAATATAAAAAATAAAGAACCGAATCATGGCAACATATTACGGAAGAAAATACAAGCTGCTGGAACTGAAACACCGCTTCAAGGGAATCATCTCCCTCTACGCCTACTGCAAATGTCGCCTGCCCTTCCGAGAGCATCACCATCTGATTTACCCCGCCCAAGCCAGCCTCCCCCTCCCAGTGTCACCCTTGTGAGATTTTCTGCCGCCGACTGCATCGATTGTGGAAAATAAACCATATATTTGCTTTCGCAACATTCCTAAGGCTGGAAAATCCGCTGCCGCTGGCAGCACGGAATCCCAAGGCTGGAAAACACGCTGCCGCTGGCAGCACGGAATCCCAAGGCTGGAAAACATGCTGCCGCTGGCAGCACGGAATCCCAAGGCTGGAAAACACGCTGCCGTTGGCAGCATGAAATCCCAAGACTGGAAAGCACGCTGCCGCTGGCAGTACGAAATCCCAAAGCTGGAAAGCACGCCACTGCTGGCGGCACTGAATCCCAACCAATAAATAGAACAAACTTTAAAATATAGCGAATATGAAAGCCATTATTTACGGATTTTCTAAACATAATGCACGCAACGCACAACACATGCAATTCATCGCCGATGTGCTGGCAGCCGTGCCCGAAACGTTCGCCGCTGAACAAGGATTTGCCGCGCAACGCACGGCGTTTGCCGAGGCTGCAGCCGCCGAAGAAGAATGTTTCCGGCCCGACAAGGGATATCTGAACACCGCCGAAATAAAAAAGGCTGACAAGAAACGCGACGAGACCTTCCTTTTCTATAAACAAATAGCGCAGGCGTACGCCGACTATTGTCCCGATGAGGAAAAACGACAGGCAGGCAAGACGGTAGCCTTCGCCTTCCGCGAAGCAGGGAAAGCAACCAAACTCGACTACGCCAGCGAGACCGCTGTTCTCGGCGACCTCGCCGCGAAGCTGACTGACGTGACTTACGTCCGAGCACTTGACGAAATCGGGATGGGCGATGCCGCCACGGTGATTAAGGATGCGAACGATGCCTTCAACGCCGTCTACCTGGAGCGCAGCGCACAGGAGCGCGACCGTGCGTTGGGAACCACGATGAAGGAGCTGCGCCCCGTGAGCGACGCCGCGTTCGAGGAGCTGGCGAAAACGATAAATGCCCTCTACGCCGCCAACGAACTGGTGACGAAGGACGAAGAGAAACGAGCCGCACTGGAAAAGGTAATCGATGACGTGAACGCCGTAGTGGTGCGCTTCCGCAAGACCATCAGCCGAGCACCGGCATCGGACGATGAGGCGGAACCTGCCGCCGAGTAAAGAATCGAACGCAGGGCAATTATTCCTTGTAGGGGCGTATCGCATACGCCCTGAAAACATCCACGTGGATTAGTTGACGCATTCGGGCGTATGCGATACGCCCCTACATGGGATGTTTGCGGATATTCAATAAATAAAAACCTTACGTCACGGCGGATTACAAATCCGCCGTAATTTTTTATTTGCGGATTTGCAATCCGCAACACCCACGTGAATGATTCGGATAACAAATCCGGCGTGACAAACAATGCGCAGTAGAGACGATGTGCACATCGTCTCTACATAAACCAGAATCGGCCGAATGTCACAACTTTATCCCATTCCGTTTTCTTCCATTATCTCTCGGAATCTGCGGCTCCATGCCGGCCAGCTGAGCTTTTCTTTGTAAAGGCGGCGTCCGCCTTCGTGTAAGGTCTGCAGCGATGCGGTGTTGAGGTTGCGCTTGATGCAGGCGGCAAAGTCGGCGGCGGTGGCGGCAGGCGGCAGCTTGTAGCCGTTCACGCCATCGATGACGTAATCGCCCGTACCGCCGGTATCGTAAGTGAAGATGGGCACACCGTAGGCGGAAGCTTCGCAATAGACAATGGCGGAACATTCGGCCTGCGTGGGCAACAGGAAGAGATGGACTTCCTGCCATAGCTGCACATAGCGGCGGTACTGGCCGGGGTCGTTTTTGTTGAGGAAACCCACGTAGTCGATGTACGGCAGCCCTTCGTATTGCCGGGGCAGTTCCCTGATGCCGGCGATAACCAGCCGTGCCCGGATGCCTTGTTCATTGAGCAAACGGACAGTCTCTACGGCAATATCGCCGCCCTTGCGTTTCCATTCCACGCCCGAGAAGAGAATCGTGACAGGTTCTCCGGCAGTGTACTTCCGTGTGTTCGGCACGAGGTCTGCATCGTCGATGTTCGCCCCGAACTCGATGACGTAGGTCTTCTTCGGGTCGTATCCGTAATCGTTCACTACAGAATCCGCCGCCCAGCGCGACGAACGCAGGTTGAGCGTAGCGCGGAGGATGCCCGCCCGCTCGCATTCCTCGCCATGCCCGATGGCTTGAGGAGACAGGCTTTTTTTCCAATAATAGCCAACCATAAGACGGTGGGTGGTGTCGGTATAAAAGATGGTAGGGATATCCTTGGGCAGGTAAGGAAGAATGCCTGAAATGCAGGGCACAAAAAGATAATCGCAGCCTTTGTAGTCGTCTTCGTTGATGCAACGTGCGCAGAGCCGGCTGTAAGCCTGGCTGTAATTTACCTTGAGGTGCTTGTAACGCAGTTTGGCTGCACAACGATACAGGAATTTCCTCACACTGCCGGGATAGGAGCATATCCACTTTACTTCGTAGCCCGCGTTTTCAATTCCTTCTCTGATTTTGAATATGGTGCCGCTCCACGCCTTACGGTCTGTAAACGGGTTTTTCTCGGATACGTATCCGATGACTTTTTTTCTGTTTTCCATACGCTTTTCCATTCACTATTCGGTTTATCACATCATCTGTCCATTCACTGTTCTCTGTCTTATCCCATGCCGT
Organism: Phocaeicola salanitronis DSM 18170; assembly: GCF_000190575.1. Taxonomy (NCBI): domain Bacteria; kingdom Pseudomonadati; phylum Bacteroidota; class Bacteroidia; order Bacteroidales; family Bacteroidaceae; genus Phocaeicola; species Phocaeicola salanitronis. Next base: position 2,522,411 of record NC_015164.1, read on the forward strand.
TCTCTTCCATAATTTCCCTGAACCTACGGCTCCATGCCGGCCAGCTGAGCTTTTCTTTATACAGACGCAACCCGCCATCGTGCAGAGCCTGTAGCGACGCGGCATTGAGGTTGCGCTTGATGCAGGCGGCGAAATCGGCGGCGGCGGCTCCGGCAGGCAACTTATATCCGTTCACGCCGTCGATGACGTAATCGCCCGTGCCGCCGGTATCGTACGTAAAGATAGGCACGCCGTAAGCCGATGCCTCACAATAAACGATGCCGGCGCATTCGGCTTGTGTGGGCAGCAGGAAGAGGTGGGCTTCTTGCCACAACCGCACATAGCGGCGGTATTGTTCCGAATCGTTCTTATTGAGGAAACCCACGTAGTCGATGTACGGCAGCCTTTCGTATTGACGGGGCAGTTCCCTGATGCCGACAATGAACAACCGGGCACGGATGCCTTGTTCGTTGAGCAGGCGGACGGTCTCGACAGCAATGTCGCCGCCCTTGCGCTCCCATTCTACGCCCGAGAAAAGGATGTTGACGCATTCTCCCTCTACGTAGTTCAATTGGTTCGGCACAAGGTCGTGGTCATCGATATTCGCTCCGAACTCTATTACGTAAGTCTTCTTCGGGTCGTAACCGTAATCGTTTATGACGGAATTTGCCGCCCAGTGCGATGAGCGGAGGTTAAGCGTAGCGCGGAGGATGCCTGCCCGCTCACACGCTTCGCTATGCCTGATGGTCTTAAGCGGCAGGTTCTTCTTCCAATAATATCCCATCAGAAGGTGGCAGGTCGCGTCCGTATATAGGATGATAGGGATATTTTCGGGCAGGTAAGGCAGCAGGCAGGAGTTGCAGGCGACAAAAAGGTAGTCGCACCCTTCGTAATCCTCCTTGTTGACGCTGCATGCGCTAAGCCGGCAGTAATGGCGGTTATAAGTTATCTTGATGTGCCTGTACAACATTTTGACAATAGACCGGCACAAGAATTTCTTCAAGCTACTCGGCTGTGAGCATATCCACTTCACCTCGTAGCCCGCGTTTTCTATGCCTTCCCTGATTTTAAATATGCTTCCGCTCCACGCCTTGCGGTCGGTAAACGGATTTTTCTCGGACACGTATCCGATGACTTTCTTTTTGTTCTCCATGATTCTTCTCAAAATGAAATGCAAAAATCCTTTGCCCTCTTATACTTTATTTCTCGTCTTCTATCCGTTGCCTTATGTGCGGATAGTGTTCCAGTATCTTGTCGAGCGCGTCACGGTTGCGGTCGTCGCCCGGCTTCAGGTTGATGGTCTTCAGGGAATATTCCTTCGGCTTTCCCACTTCCTTTGCCCGGCTGTGTCCGTTGGGAACCGGAACGACGTAGGTGCCTTTCGATACCGCCGCCGCCCAAAACCAGACATCGTCTGTAGTCGGCGCCAATGCCATAAACCGCTCAGGGTCGAGCATGGTTTCGTCCAGCGAATGCGGCGGATACAACACGCCGCCCACTCCCGTCTGCATGGCAAGGCGGCTGTAGTGAATCCGCTTGAAGACAAAATCGTACCACTTGTACTTCCGCCATTCACTGTACGGCATATCCGGCCTTATCCGCCTTACGCGGTGGGCGATGATGGCATCGGGCAGCCGCTTGTGCAGGCGGACCAGCCGGTACAGCATGTCCGGACGGTAGCAGATATCGTCATCGATGGTGACAATGACATCTTCGGGGAAATCCCGCAACGCCGGAAGCAGTTTCTTGTACGAACGTATCTCTGCCGGGTCGAACCTCACATCAAGAAGGGGGCTTTCGGCTTTCAGGGCTTCCAGCCCGGCAGGAAGCTTTCCGTCCGGAAACTTCTGCGTGTCCAGATACAATACAATCTTATCGGGCAGCATCGTGCCGCTCAAGACGGAACGTATCGCCTGCACGGCATAGGGAATCGCCGCAGGAAATGAAGTCAGCGAGACGATAATCTGTTGTCTGTCTTTCATACGCCTTTCTATTTATGATTCGTAATCTCATAACCGATTCGTTCGCCGACAATCGGATATTTCTCCACTATCGCTTTCAGGGCGGCGGCGTTGCGGTCGGTCCCTGATTTGAAATTCAGCGTCTTCAACGAGAGCTCGCGGGGCTTTCCCACTCCTTTCGGCTTGTTATGCCCGAAGGGGACGGGAACAATCGGCGTGCCGTTTGCTACCGCAGCCGCCCAAAACCAGATATCGTCCGTAGTCGGAGCGATGCGGGTAAACAAGTCCACATCAAGCATCTCCGCCTTCAGGGCATGAGGCGGATACAGGATGCCTCCCACGCCGGTCCCGATATTCGTGAAGCCCGAATGAATCCGCCGGAACACGAAGTCATACCAGCGGTATTTGCTCCACCGGCGGTAAGGCTTGCCCGGCTTCATGCGCTTGGCACGGTGAGCCAATACCGCACCGGGAATCTGCTTGTGGAGGCGCAACAGGTCGCGCAACATGTTCTCGTGGTATGCCACATCATCGTCTATCGTTACGATAACCGCGTCCGGAAAGTCTTTCAGCGCCGGAATCAGTTTCCGGTACGAGCGGATATCCCGGTCGTAGTTCCGTATCTCAAAGAGCGGATTGTCTGCCGCCAGCTTCTGCAACTCCTGCGGAATCCCGCTTTCGCCGAATTGCGAAACCGTAAGGTAAAGCACCACCTTGTCCGGAAGTACAGAACCTTGCAAAACAGACCGGATAGCCTTGGCGGCATAGGATATCGCTGCCGGAAACGAGGTCAGCGATACAATGACTTCTGGTTTGGATATATTCGGATTCATGCGATGTTTTTTGAATACAGATACAAAGAAACGATTTTATTTTGAGAATATCAACCTGCGGCTGTAGAAATGCCTTCCGAAAAAAACGAAGATATACTTCATCCGCCGATGAAGATATCTTCTCCGGCAGTTTCAGTGCACTGAAACTGCGGATGCAGTATATATTACTTTTCGATGGCTGCAGATTGGCGGAATCGAGACCTTTATATATGGGCAATAAAAAAAGCGGCTCTTTCGAGTCGCTTTTTTTATTTATAGAGTAATCGGTTAGGATTATTCTGCCATCTTGATTAACAATGGAACTTCTACAGTCTTTTCGTAACCCCAAATATCAGTTACAGTTACCTTAATGGTAGTTTCTGTATTTTGAGATACGTTAGAAGTATCCAATGTTACGTAACCTGCATCAACAGATTTCGTAGTACCGTTCCATGTAGCCGGAGTACCTTCAGAAGAATCCACAGGCATCATGTTTTCTGTAATCTTGAATACTTGTTCGTCACCTGATTCGAATTTAACAAAATCAATAGCCTTGTCTGCATAGTCGTCTGCTGTAGGATGACTTGCAGATACTTCGTATGCTTTCTTGCCATCATCATCAGCATCTACATCCATATACAAGTTGTAAGATTGCTTATTGTAATTGTAACCAATCAAGTCGGCAATATTTAACTTAGCATTGCGAGAAGCGAAGACTTCTACGGCTGTACCGTCCTTAACTTCAACGTTACCTTCTACAATCGGGCTCAATACTTTCATCTTGAATGTCTGAGCAGCCAATTCTTCAGCACTGTACTTGTATGCACTCAAGTAAGTAACATCATCAACCTTAACTGTGAATTCCTTACCATAGTTCTTATTATCTTTTGCAGTTGGTGCTGTGTACTTAACAGTTTGAGTAGATGCGCTCTCGTCAAATTCAACAAACTCTTTATTGTCTACCTTATTGTCTGCTAATTTGAATGTAATATCCATATCATCAGCAACCTTATCAGAGCCAAGTTTCTTGAAGCCATCTTTGATAGCATAGTCCAAAGTCAAACCACTTGCAGTGAATTTTTCATTGATAGAGTTATCAACACCCATCAAGACAGTCTGATCATCATTCCAGAATGACGGATGTTTCTGCATGTAGTCGCTCAATGCCGGCAATACCGGAGTATAAGTCATCTTGACAGTGTTCAAGATTTCAGTATCACCCTCTGTATTTTCATGTTTGAAGTTAATGGTCAATTCATATTCTTTACCAACTTCCAACAACGGAGTAGTTGTACTAATCTGTGAGCGGTACTTAGCATACACACGCATGGTCTTAGCTTTGTAATACTCATCGTCATTGGATATTACTTTACCATCAGCATCAAGCAATTCAATATCATAATAGTCACTAGGAGCGGCAGTTTCTTCCTTGCCTGTTTCTTCAGATCCACCAATTACAACCTTCGTAATATCAAATGGTTCATTAGCACCCAATGTAGCAGAAGTCCACTTCGCCTTATCTGCATCACTCATTGCGTTGAACATTGCATCAAGGCTGATGTCGAATCTCATGTGGTTAGCTTTGTCTATGGTCTTACCATCAGACTGAACTGACTGCTTAATAACTTGTTCGCCGGCAGCCAAAGTTGCGGAAGCTACGATCTTGTTAGACGGTTTGATAGTAATTTTATCACGATAAATCTTACCATCAATATGCAAAGCATATACATATAACTCAAAAGTAGTTCTCGTAATTTGGTCACTCAATTTCGTTACGGTAAATGTACCTGCTTTCTTGTCAATCTGAACGCCGAACAAATCAGCAACAGCTTTATCTACAGGCTCTACATAGTAGTCGTATACATATTCAGGTTTAGTGTCAAAAGTCAGCTTATTAGCTTTATTGAGGTCAACTTCAAATGTAGGATTAGCATTCACACCTGCAGTTCCGCTAATTGGAGCATCACCGTCTACTTCTGAAACATATTGTTGAGTAACTGTTGCTTTTGTTGCCTTAACTGCCAAGCCATAGTTAGAGCGCGCACCTGATTCTTCTACCAAAGAATAAAGAGTGTTACCATCGTTTGCACCATACAAATCTGTATATGCTTTTTCATTTGCATACGTATTTGTAGTAATATCCAGCGGAATCAAGTTGATAGAACTGTTAGCTGCACGTGTTAATGTTCCGTCGAAGTTTTCAGAAGGATTCAAAGTGATAGGCAGGGCATTGCCTTCAGAATCCTGCAAAGTAAACTTCATAGAAGACAAGTCGAGGTCAGCCGGAGCTACACGAGTGACCAACTGAACGCCTAACCCACGCAGAGAAGTCAATACTTGACCTTTTACAACATCTTTCTGAGCAGACCAAGTGGTTTCTTTGTCGCCATCATAATCTTTAGTAATAGCGGTAATATAGCAATATTCAATCGGTAGAGATTCTTTATTATCAGTAGTTCCACCAAATGTAGTATTGATAGCGCTTGTGCTTAATTTGCCATCATCACCAATAGCAGTGCCATCAATCCATCCAGCCAAAACTAAGTCGCTCATTACAGAAGCAGCACTCGGAACAACTACGGTTGATTGAGCACCGTTCGCATCGGTAATGGTCAATACCCATTGCTTGTTTTCGTTCTGTACAGCAGTTACGCCAGATACAGGAATATTAGTAGATTCATATTCGCCTTTGTCGTTCAAGAAAACCCAAACGCCATTTTCTGCCTTTACCGGAGCCTTAACTTCTTCCGGATCAGTTGCAGGCTTGATGCCTGTAGGCTCACCGTTCTTCAGCAGTTCGCCGGTAGTCGGGTCAATAGACAAGACATCACCTTCCTGACCGTTCTCGATATCCAAGGTAACTGTCTGGTCACCGCTCTTACTGAAAGTAAATACGATACCTTTTCCGTCATCGCTCTTCTTGACAGCAGTAACATAGTCACCGTTGTTTACCAAGTCCTGCAATGCTTTGATGGCATCAGCATTTGCGTCAATCTGACCCTGCAAATTCTTGATGTCATCATCATAGTCTTTACAAGAGGTAAAAGTTCCTGCCGAAGCGAACAGAAGCGCTCCGAACAGCAGTGCACTTAAATACTTTTTTCTCATAACAAAATAAATTTAATTTATAAATTAAAAAACTCAAATCGTTCTAACTCAAGCCATTACACGTACCGCCGAATCCGTCCGAAACCCCTGATTTTCAGCCCCGTCAGTAAACGCGCCGATAACTGACATAGGAACATGAAAGGCTTGATAATGAATGACATACATTCCACGAATTAAAGTTTTATAACAAAACGGCGCAAATCTGTGCCGGTTTCGTAATCTGAAATTGAGTAAAGAAGTGTGAAATAAAGGGCTGATATTGTAGAATTTACGCGAAGGGAATCGGTTAAAAATCTATAAAACATACGTTCCGCAACAGATAACAGAACCGGATTATTTTCTGTTTTTACATTGACAAAGGGAATGATAACCGCCGGACAAGATATAAAAAAAGAGGATTATCCTCTCCGACGGATGGGATAATCCTCTTTGTATAGTCTTCAATTAAAATGGCTTATTTCTTCTTGGCAGGAGTTTCTTCGATATCCACCAGTTCCACTTCGAAAATCAAGGTAGAGAACGGTTTGATCTTGCCTGTATTGCGTGAGCCATAACCCAGTTCTTGCGGAATGTAAAGCATCCACTTCGAACCTACCGGCATCATGGTCAATGCTTCGGTCCAGCCTTTGATTACCTGATTGGCACGGAAGCTGCTCGGTTCTTTCCGCTTGTATGAAGAATCGAATTCAGTTCCGTCAATCAATGTACCTTTATAATGTACCTTCACTCTTGAATCAGCGGTAGGCACTGCACCCTTTCCTTCTTTCAGCACTTTGTATTGCAAGCCGCTCGGAGTCACTTTGATGCCTTCCTTGTTCTTGTTATTTGCCAGGAACTCTTCGTTCTCTTTCTTATAATCCGCATATTTTTCTTCCAAAGCTTTTTCCTTGATGGCTTCCACTTGCGTGCGTACATAGAGGCTTGCAGAATCGGTTGCTACGATTGCTTCGTTTTTCACCCCTGCAAGAAAGCCGGCGAGGAAATTGTCTTTTGTCAGGCTATTCACCGAATCACCTTCGAACACCTGGTTATTGATAGCGTCGAACATCTGGCCGCTTACCTGCTGTCCGATTTGCATACCCATCAGGTATGCCTTTTCTTTTGCATCGGTTTCTTTCATGCCTTGCTCGATGCCCCGTACGAAATCAGCATAATGAGCTGAATCGATTCCCATACGGCCGAGGGCATACTCTTGCAAGCCTTGTGTGTTGCTGACACCCATCATATAAGAAAGGGTATCCACTTCGTTTTTCATGTTGGCTTTCGGACCTTGCGCGCATGAAACCATGCCTGTAGCAATAGACAAAGCCATTAAAAATGCACCTTTTTTCATTTGCTTCATTGTTTTATTTTGATTATTGATAATGCTTGTTTACAACACCTCTATCAGCTCCACTTCGAAGATAAGCGTGCTATGAGGCGGAATCATCTCACCTGCGCCTTGTGCTCCATACGCCAGGTCAGACGGGATATAAAGTTTCCATTTGGCACCTTCCGACATCAGTTGAAGGGCTTCCACCCAACCTTTGATTACCTGATTTACACCAAATACGGCAGGTTCGCCACGCTTGACAGAACTATCGAACAACGTACCGTCGATTAAAGTACCTTCGTAATGGCAACGCACGCGGTCGGTAGCTTTCGGCTTCTTTCCGTTTCCTTCCTTGATTACCTCGTATTGCAATCCGCTGGGAAGGGTCACGATGTTCGGATTCTTCTTATTCTCTTCCAAGAAAGCCTTGCCTTTCGCGATGTTTTCTTCGTTCATCTTTTTCTCCAGCTCAGCGAAATAATTGTTCACGATTTCACGGGCTTCGGTATGCGTAATCGCTGTCTTGTTCCCTTCCAACACGTCCTTGATTGCTTGCGCAAAGTCGTTTACGTCAATATTACGAGCACCCATGCTCCACAAGTTTTGGCCTATACCCAGACCGATGGCGTAACTGAATTTATCCATAAAGTGTTTGAGTTAAAAGATATTACTTTTCGTTAGTCGGCGCAAAGGTATCTTTTTTATTTGAATAAGAGCTTCTGTAAGCGATTAAAATTTCTTATTTTTGTGTGGTTAATAGATTAAGGAGGAACTTACGTATGAAAAAACTGGTCATATTGACAGGCGCAGGCATGAGTGCCGAGAGCGGAATCAGCACATTCCGGGATTCTGGAGGGTTATGGGAACAATATCCCGTAGAACAAGTGGCAACGCCCGAAGGATATGCCGCCAACCCCAAACTGGTGATTGACTTCTACAACGCACGGCGTAAGGAACTGCAACACGTAAAGCCTAACCGGGGACATGAACTGATAGCCGGACTGGAAAAACATTTCGACGTGACGGTTATCACACAAAACGTCGATAACTTACACGAACGCGCCGGAAGCCATCACGTGATTCATCTGCACGGAGAGCTGGACAAGGTCACTTCGAGCCGGGAACCGAACAACCCGAAGTACATCAAGACACTGAAGCCGGAAGAATGGGAGGTGAAAATGGGTGATCTGGCAGGCGACGGCTCCCAGCTCCGCCCGTTCATCGTATGGTTTGGAGAAGCGGTACCGATGATTGAAACCGCGATTGAATATGCCGAGCGGGCGGATATCTTCGTGATTATCGGTACCTCGCTGAATGTTTATCCGGCGGCAGGCCTGCTTTACTATGTGCCTTCCGATGTGCCGGTCTACCTCATCGACCCGAAAGAAGTGGCCATCGCTTCGGGAAGAAAAGTGCACGTAATCAGGAAAGGAGCTTCGGAAGGCATGGAAGAATTGAAAAATATGTTATTAAATGAACCGGATTGAACAATTCTTTCTTATCTTTGTTTCTATAAGTATTAAATAAAACGAGTGACTAACTTTAAAAACAGATTTGCATTATGAAAAAGTACATTTGCACCGTATGTGATTGGGAATATGATCCAGCTACAGGAGATCCGGATAACGGAATCGCTCCGGGTACAGCATTCGAAGACCTTCCGGAAGACTGGGTATGCCCGGTTTGCGGAGTAGGGAAAGACGATTTCCAGCCGGTAGAAGAATAAGACTTCATTGGGACATACAACTCAAAGCCCCGATGCGAACGATGAGATTCGCACCGGGGCTTTTCTATAGTGACACTTTTATCTGTCAAAGCTTATTTTTCCTTATGGCCCTGCGGCTTATGGTCATGTCTCGGACGATGGTTCGGCTTTTCATCCGCCACACCTTCGGGTTTCGGAACCAACACCTTATGAGACAATTTGAACTTGCCGGTCTTCGGATCGATATCCATCAGTTTCACCTGAATCTCATCACCTTCTTTCAAGCCCGACTCTTCGATAGTCTCCAGGCGTTTCCAGTCGATTTCAGAGATGTGAAGCAAGCCGTCCTTGCCCGGAAGGAACTCAACGAAAGCACCGTAAGGCATGATAGAACGCACCTTTCCGGTATAGACCTCACCGATTTCGGGGATAGCCACAATGCTCTTGATCATGCGTACGGCATCATCGATGCACTTCTTGTTGGTACCCGCAATTTCGATACGCCCTACCCCGTCTATCTCTTCGATGCTGATGATAGCGCCTGTCTCTTCCTGCATACCCTGGATAATCTTTCCGCCCGGGCCGATAACGGCACCGATGAATTCTTTCGGAATCGTCATGGTTTCGATGCGCGGAGCGTTCGGCTTCAGTTCCGGACGCGGTTCGGCGATACATTCGGTCAGTTTGCCCAAGATGTATTCACGGCCTTCTTTTGCCTGCAGCAAGGCTTTCTCCAAGATGTCGTAGGTCAAGCCGTCGCACTTGATATCCATCTGAGTTGCAGTGATTCCGTTCTTCGTACCGGTCACCTTGAAGTCCATGTCGCCCAAGTGGTCTTCATCTCCCAAGATGTCCGACAATACCGCATATTTATCTTCTCCTGCGTTCTTAATCAATCCCATTGCAATACCAGAAACCGGATTCTTGATAGGCACACCTGCATCCATCAGGGCAAGTGTTCCGGCACATACCGTAGCCATAGAAGAAGAACCGTTCGACTCAAGGATATCCGACATGACACGCACACAATACGGATAACCGGCAGGGATTTGCCCCTTCAATGCCCGCCATGCCAAGTGTCCGTGACCGATTTCGCGGCGTCCTACACCGCGTTGCGCCTTCGCTTCTCCCGTAGAGAAAGGAGGGAAATTATAATGAAGCAAGAAGCGTTCCTTATGCTGGTCGAGCACATCGTCCACGACTTTCTCGTCGGCTTTCGTACCCAACGTAACGGTACTCAACGACTGAGTCTCGCCACGGGTGAAGATAGCCGAGCCGTGCGGATAAGGCAACGGGCTTACTTCGCACCAGATGGGACGGATTTCATTGGTCTTACGTCCGTCCAGACGCTTGCCTTCATCGAGGATGCAACGGCGCATCGCTTCTTTTTCCACATCGTGATAATAGCGGTCAATCATCGGACCCTTTTCTTCCAGTTCCTCTTCGCTGAACTGAGCCTTGAACTCATCGCAGATAGCGGTGAAGGCATCTTCGCGTTCGTGCTTATTCTTATTGCCTGACTGAGCAATGGCGTATGCCTTGTCGTAACAAGCTTCGTGAACCGCCTTGCGCAGGTCTTCGTCGTTTTCTTCGTGACAATATTCGCGCTTTACGGTAGAACCGACTTCTTCCATCAGTTCCATCTGCGCCTTGCAATGAACCTTGATGGCTTCGTGGGCAGCTTTCAGGGCTTCCAGCAAATCCTGCTCGCTTACCTCGTCCATTTCGCCTTCTACCATCATGATGTTCTCATACGTAGCGGCTACCATCAAGTCCATATCTGCCTGCTCCAGCTGTTCGAAGGTCGGGTCGATAACGAACTTGCCATCAATGCGTGCCACACGGACTTCTGAAATCGGTCCGCCAAACGGAATGTCTGATACGGCAAGCGCAGCCGATGCGGCAAGCCCAGCCAATGCATCGGGCATATCGACGCCATCGGCAGAGAACAGAATGATGTTCACGTAAACTTCGGCATGGAAGTTGTCGGGGAACAACGGACGCAAAGCGCGGTCTACAAGGCGGCAGGTAAGGATTTCATAGTCTGATGCCTTGCCTTCACGTTTCGTGAAGCCGCCCGGGAAACGTCCGAACGCAGAATATTTTTCTTTGTACTCTACCTGAAGCGGCATAAAATCTGTACCGGGAACTGCATCTTTTGCGGCACAAACAGTAGCCAACAACACGGTGTTACCCATGCGCAGCGTAACAGCACCATCTGCCTGTTTTGCCAGCTTTCCCGTTTCGAGCGTGATGGTTCTGCCATCAGGAAGCTCGATCGTCTTAACAATAGGATTGATCATAAATAAAGTTTTAATATAAATTCCGATTATAAATCGCGCGCAAAGATACGAATAATCTTGCAGTAATCGGGTGAAGATGAGACAAAACTTTTAAGAGCCTGTTTAAATTTTCCAATAAAGTAATGTTCTATCAGGTTCTTTTGCGTTTGTTTCCGGTCTGTTTTCCCGATTTTATTCGTCAGATAGCCCGCTATCCTCCTCATAAAATCAGAAAAACATCCTCGAAAACAATTCGCAAAATTAACCTGAGCAAAATTTAAACAGGCTCTTACACTTCGCCCGTTTTTATGCTATTTTATGCCTTTCTCTCCAGAATAAAGACATCCTGCAGGAAAGTGCCTGCCGTTCCAATGCAGGTGTTTATGTCTTCAGGAAAAAACCACAAAGCGTTACAATTGTTACAAATGACAATTACTAAAATCGAAAAAAAGGAGAAAAGAAATCTCTTAGTCATAAATTATATTATATATAAATATATATATTTATATATAATATAATTTATATGTGTAACTTTCTCCTCGAAGCCTCCTTGTTAAAATCCGATTTTAGTAATTGTCATTTGTAACAATTGTAACGCTTTGTGCCTTTGAGATGCTCCAGCGGCATCCTCACCTATATGCGTTGCCCTTCGGATATACATGCGCAGCCCGATGCAGACAGCTGCGTGTGCCGCCGCAAACGGCCGCTCCCCTCCCCGCACCGTAAAGCATAAGGAGGCAGACTTTTAAGCCTTCCGTACGTTAAAGTTCTTTTTTTCGTACAAGAACTTTTCGAAAAGCTTTGTGAAACCGTGAAAAGCCGTATCTTTGCACTCCGAAGTAAAACCGATTTTTAGAATGAAAAGAAATGCTTATATCGCCGCAGCTCTGTTGTTGGCAGGCCTTAGTGCCTGCAACAACGAGCCTGCATTTACCGTGAAAGGAGAAATCACAGATGCCGCGGACAAGATGCTGTATCTGGAACGTACAAGCCTGAGCGGAATCGTTCCGCTTGACTCAACCGAACTGGACGAGGACGGAAGCTTCAGCTTCTCGGCTGCCCGCCCCGATGCGCCCGATTTTTACCGCCTGCGCGTAGAGAATCAGGTCATCAACTTCTCTGTCGACTCTACCGAAACGGTTCAGGTAAACGCCGGGTTAAAGAACCTTGCCACCGGATATCAGATAGAAGGCTCGGAAAACAATACAAAGATTAAAGAGCTGGTGCTCCTTCAGGCAGAACTGCAAGAGAAGATAAACCGGCTCGCCCAATCGGGATTGCCCATCGGCATTGCCCAAGACAGCCTGCAACGCATGGTAGACGCCTATAAAGATACGGTAAAGCGCAATTACATCTTTGTGAGCCCGAACAAGCCCTACGCTTATTTCGCCCTGTTCCAGGAAGTGAACGGCTACCTGATATTCGACCCGCTGACCAACCGGGAAGACGTAAAATGCTTCGCGGCGGTAGCCACCAGCATGAACAACATGTATCCGCACGCCGACCGCTCGCGCAACTTATATAATATGGTGATAAAGGGGATGAAAAACACCCGCGCTCCGCAAGTGAAGCCTTTGGAAGTGCCTGCGGAGAAAATCGAAGAGACTTCCATCATCGACATACCTTTACGGGACGAAAACGGGACGCTGCATCACCTGACAGACCTGAAAGGCAAAGTGGTACTGATAGACTTCACGGTATACGGCGCCGCCGAATCGGGCGCACGGAACCTGCTCTTGCGCGAACTGTACAACAAATATAAAGGGCAAGGGCTGGAAGTGTACCAAATCTCGCTGGATTCCGACGAGCATTTCTGGCGGACATCTGCCGACAACCTGCCATGGATATGCGTACGCGACCCGCAAGGACCTTATTCCACCTTCCTCCGCCTGTATGGCGTATCCCAGTTGCCTACAAGCTTCCTGGTGAACCGGGAGAACGAATTGAGCTTGCGCGTAGATGCCAACACCGATTTGGACGCTGCAATTAAGAATTTATTATAACATGTCGAAAAGCATGTAAAAGAATTACCAGCAAACACTTGACTGGTATTAGAAAAAGACGTACCTTTGTCAAAAATCAGTATAAGAAGGGTTCCGATACGTAACCATGGTATCGGAATTCTTTTTATTTTTATGTTAAGTAAATAATTAAGGAGGAAAAAATTATGGCGTATATGTCAGAAGAAGGTTACCAGAAACTGGTGGCTGAATTGAAACATCTGGAAGCGGTGGAACGCCCGAAGGTAGTAGCGGCCATCGCCGAAGCCCGTGATAAAGGCGACTTATCGGAAAACGCGGAATATGATGCGGCTAAAGAGGCACAGGCTATGCTGGAAATGAAAATCAACCAGCTGAAAGCGACTATCGGCGATGCGAAAATCATCGACACATCCAAGTTGAAAGCAGATACCGTTCAGATTCTAAGCCGTGTGGAGCTGAAGAATGTAAAGACTGGCATGAAGATGGCATACACCATCGTATCGGAAACGGAAGCCAACTTGAAGCAAGGAAAGATTTCGGTAAATACTCCGATTGCGCAAGGTTTGTTGGGCAAGAAGGTGGGTGATGTAGCTGAAATCACTATTCCGCAGGGAAAAATCAGCTTGGAAGTAACAGGAATTTCATTTTAACAAGTAAGGCAAGCTTGCGTAAGCGCGCAGGTTTGCCTTACTTTTATTATATATAAAGGTATGGCAACAATATTCAGTAAAATCATTGCGGGAGAAATCCCCAGCTATAAAGTGGCAGAAGATGACCGCTTTTATGCTTTCCTCGACATTAACCCGATGGTAAAGGGACATACATTGGTTGTCCCGAAACGGGAAGTAGATTACATCTTTGATTTGGAAGACGAAGAACTGGCGGCTATGCACGTATTTGCCAAACATGTGGCACAGGCCATCCAGAAAGCATTCCCTTGCCGGAAGGTAGGCGAAGCGGTATTGGGCTTGGAAGTGCCTCATGCACACATCCATCTGATTCCGATGCAAAGCGAGAAAGACATGCTGTTCTCCAATCCGAAACTGCAACTGAGCGATGAAGAATTCAAGTCTATAGCCTCAGCTATACACAAAGCCTGGGAAGGCAATGCATGACGGAACCTCCCTCCTGACGATTTAATATATCAGCATAAAGCCATCCCGCAACGGGTGGCTTTAATTTTTTTCCACACCCAAAGCGGTTCATACGTATGATAAGAAAATTAGGGATAAGCTGGATACTGGCTATGCTCGGATGCCTTGCCTTTGCCCAACAGACACTGTATAAGATAGAGGGTACGGTGATAGACCGTAACACACGCGAACCCTTAGAATTTGTCAATGTACTGGTGGTAGGCCTGAATATAGGCTCCTCCACCGATGCGGAAGGCCGCTTCCGCATCGAACAAGTCCCGCCGGGCATCTATGCGCTTCAAGCCTCGATGTTAGGATATAAAACCGTCACGACTTCCGAATACCGGGTAAACCACCGCTCTCCGCATATCCAAATAGAAATGGAGGAAGAAAAGACACAATTGTCCGAGGTCACGGTCACCGCATCCCCCTTCCAGCGCATTACAGAAAGCCCGGTAAGCTTGCGGGTTATCGGCCTGCAGGAAATAGAGAAGGCTCCGGGAGCCAACCGGGACATCTCCCGTGTGGTACAGAATTATCCGGGCGTCGCCTTCTCGCCCGTCGGCTATCGGAATGACCTGATTGTGCGCGGCGGAGGTCCTTCGGAAAACCGGTTTTTCTTAGACGGAGTCGAGATTCCCAACATCAATCACTTCAGTACGCAAGGAGCGTCGGGCGGTCCCGTAGGTTTAATTGATGCCGACTTAATCCGGAACGTGAAATTCTATAGCGGCGCATTCCCAGCCAACCGGGGGAATGCACTGAGTTCGGTACTCGACTTCAGCTTGCGGGACGGAGATATGGAGCACCGTTCCGTAAAAGCCACATTGGGAGCATCCGAAGTCTCGTTAAGCTCTAACGGGCATATCGGCGAAAAGACTTCGTATGTAGTTTCCGTACGGCAATCCTACCTGCAAATGCTATTCAAGGTTTTAGGCTTGCCTTTCCTGCCCAAATATACGGATGCTTCATTCAAGGTCAAAACCCGTTTCGATAGCCATAACGAACTGACATTGTTGGGCTTGGGAGGCATTGACCGGATGAAATTGAATTTAGGCATAGACGGAGAAGACGCCGAATACATTTTAAGCTATCTCCCGAAAATAGAACAGGAAACATTTACATTAGGCGGAGTGTACCGCCATTACGCCGGACCGCATGTCCAGTCGGTCACACTAAGCCATAGCTATCTGAATAACCGCAACCTGAAATACCGAGACAATGATGAGAGCAGCGAAGAAAACCTGACATTGCGCCTGCGCTCCGTAGAACAGGAGACCAAGCTCCGCATGGAGAACACTTCACGCTGGGACGTATGGAAACTGAATGCAGGGATAGAGCTGAACTATTCACATTACACCAATACCACTTACCAGCAAGTCTATACCCAAGAGGCACATACATCCGATTATTATACCGACTTAAATCTGTTCAGGTGGGGGCTGTACGCCTCAATGGACTATACCGCTCCAGACGAACGGTTTACCGCCTCGTTAGGCGTACGTGCCGATGCCAGCAATTACAACGATAAGATGAAAGAGCTATGGCGCCAGCTCTCGCCACGCTTATCCGTATCCTGGAAATTAGCGGACGGATTATATCTGAGCGGGCACACCGGCTTGTATTACCAACTCCCGCCATACACGGCATTAGGTTTTAAAGAGGAAAACAACCGTTATGTAAACCGCCACCTGGACTATACATCGGTATCGCAAACCAGCGCCGGGCTCACTTGGACTCCCAACGAAACCATGGAATTATCGGCAGAAGGCTTCTACAAATACTATAAGAACATGCCTCTATCAGTGGCAGACGGCATCCCCTTGTCATGCAAAGGAAACGATTACGGCGTTATCGGAAATGAAGCACTGGTTTCAGATGCCGAAGGAAGGGCGTATGGGGTAGAGCTTATGTTTAAATGGCTGATTGTCCAGCGCTTGAACCTCTCTTCTTCGCTTACGGTTTTCAAAAGCGAATTCCGCGACCGGCGGAAGGAAAGCGATTATATATCTTCGGCATGGGACAACCGCTTTATCCTGAACGTAAGCGGCACATACAATTTTCCCAAACAATGGAGCGTAGGAATGAAAGCAAGCTGCATTGGCGGTTCCCCTTACACACCCTACGATGCAGAAAAGTCTTCGCTGGTCTCTGCATGGAATGCACAAGGGAAAGCCTATTACAATTACGATTTATACAATACGGAACGCCTCTCTGCCTTCGGCCAACTGGACATACGGGTAGACAAGACATTTTATTGGAAGAAGTGCATGTTTGGTATCTATCTTGATATTCAAAATATTACGGCAAGCAAGTTGCGCCAGCCCGATGTCCTGATGAGTACAGGTCAAATAGACAATCCCTCAGCACCGCTTGCCGAGCAACGTTATGTAATGAAATCCATCAAGCAAGAAAGCGGAACGCTACTTCCTACTCTCGGAATCACATTCGAATACTAACGCCCTTTCATTCACCACGGATTACACAGATTGAAAAATAAGACTGGAATTATTTAGAAGCTGTTTTGAATTTATCGTGCGCTGATTTGGAATGAGTTTTTGAGGCATTTTCGCTTCTGTGATGAGGAAGATAGCGGGCTATCTGACGAAGAACAGGAGCGGAAAGGACCAAAAAATCGCCCAAAGCACACACGAAAACGGATGCATCAAGCCAAGAAAAACTTTTTGGAGAAATTCAAAACAGCTTCTTATTAAATCTGTGTAATCTGTGGTGAAACCAGTTATGAATATTTTTCACCGAATTTCATTTCCACATCATTGATAAATTTACGCATCGCATCCTGATTGTCTTTCTTACAGATAAGCAACGCATTGCCATGCGCCGCAATCAAATAACCGTCCAAATCCTGAATTACCGCCAACTGGCCTTCAGGAAGAGAAACGATATTGTTCCTGCTATTATATAATAAGGTGTTGCTATGGATAATGACATTCTGGTTCACATCCTTAGGCGAAGCATCGTACAAGGACTCCCATGTCCCTAAATCCGCCCAGCCGAAATCACACAACTGCACGTATACATTATCTGCCTTTTCCATAATGCTATAATCAATCGAAATATTAGAGCAAGAAGCGAAATCCGGATTGTCACACTCAATACGCGGACACATGTCCGGCATGATTTCATGGAAAGCCCGCAAAATGGTATTTACATTCCATACGAAAATGCCTGAGTTCCAATAAAACTCATCGCTTTGAATAAATATTTCAGCAAACTCTCTGGCAGGTTTCTCGATAAACGTCTTGACCTTATAGAAATCCCCTTCTTTCTCTTCATCTATCTGAATATAACCGTATCCCGTATCCGGACGGTTGGGCTTGATGCCTAACGTAACCAGCTTATCATTCTTTGAGGCAAAATCCAATCCCTTCAATATCGCTTCCTTAAATTCATCCTGCTTTAGTATCAAGTGGTCGGAAGGAGCTATGACTATCGTTGCATTCGGATTGATTTTCTGAACGACGTACGATGCGTAAGCAATAGACGGAGCCGTATTCCTCCTTTCAGTCTCTACAAGAACATGCCCTTCCGGAAGTTCAGGAAGCGATTCGCGCACCAACGGTTCATAATCTTTATACGTCGTAACATAAATATTCGTGACAGGGATGATTTGCTTATACCGGTCAAATGTCTGCTGCAAAAGTGTCTGACCCGTACCAAAGAAATCCAGGAACTGCTTGGGCAGGTTTTTCCGGCTACTCGGCCAAAACCTGCGTCCCATCCCTCCAGCCATAATAATACAATAAAAGTTGTTATTCATGATAAATCAGAGTAGCTTTAAAAGTTTACGCTAAGATAACTTTTTATTTTGAAAAAACAGGCAGAGATTATTCTAAATAGTGTTAGATGAAAATATTTTCACTTTTTTATTCACTTCTCTTGCTATTTAAAAAGATTTGCCTACCTTTGCATCACAATTCAACGGAACGCCCAGATGGCGGAATCGGTAGACGCGCTGGTCTCAAACACCAGTGGAGTAAAATCCATCCCGGTTCGACCCCGGGTCTGGGTACAGAATAAAAGGCTAAGTGATTAACTATCAGTCACTTAGCCTTTTTATTTGTTTGATTTTTCCCCACATTTTCCCCACTAATGCAAACTATATGATTAAATTTATTTTTTACAGTACTAGAAAATTATTTTTCTTCTAAAGATTCTTTCTTGTTTAGTCCCATATTATATTATCATCACAAAAATTATTTGTTGAAGACTTTAATGTAATGGTTGGATATTTCGTTATATCTTTTTCGTCGAAAATTACATGATATTCAGAAACTTCCTCCAAACAAAAACTTTCCTCTGTAAATAAAGATGGTGCAAAAGCATAGTTAAAACCTTTATATAAGTATCGTACGCTTGGATATATAATTCCTTTTATTTCAGTTTTATCAAGTAGTTGTTTTGAGAAATTAGCAGTAATAAAATAGTCCATATTGGTGTTTGCCTCTTTTGCAAACTGCTCTGCTATAAATCTTGTTTTAAGAAACCATGTTCTGTAGCTATGAGCAGATGATATTTCTTTTCTTTTTAAGCGGCATTTATTATAATAATAAAATAAATCAGTACCAACATTTTGAGTCTTAGGGCAATTACAGATGAGGAGTATAGGTATTCTTTTTTTTATTTTCCATTTAGATACTGTTAGCAAAAATGATCTTTCATGGGATTGACGTAACTTGTCATGACAAGCTTCAAGTAGTGCAACATCATAATTACAAGCATAATAGGCTATAGGTTGCTTCACTAAATTGGCTCTTGATATATAACTAGGCGATGGATTAAATGCAATCCGACTAATAGTCTTAAAATGCTCATTGGCTTGATTCATGACAGCCCTATATATATAATTATTGCTTGATGGTTCTATATCGTGAATATCGTAAGGTATACTTTTTAGTAAGGGAATCTGTTTAAAATACCTTTCTTTATATAGAGAGAAATTAGTTCTATTTAATCGTTTAAGTGTTTTTGATAAAAATCTATTGCTTTTCTTCATACTGATACTTTTACTTTTCATTTATTATTGTCAATGTAGAATTATTGTAATCAATTTCTATTTTTCCTAATTTACTTAATGCGCTTTGCCCTAGGAGTAATGGGGCATTTTCATTATGAACAACGGACGCTTCAACATTTCGAAGTGTCAATCCACCAATTTCAATTTTTTTTATAATTATCTTAGTTCCGACTTGTATGTCGCCACTTGCTGTTTGAAATTGTTGATTACCAAGAATATCATTAACTGATAAATATCCATTTTTCAACATAAAGATAGCTTCACTTTTGGAAATAGAAACGGAGCTAGCACCTGTGTCAAATATGAAATTTAAAGCAAGCCCATTAACTTTACATGGTATAGTATATACATTGCTAGCTTGCCGATATAATTTTATTACTTTTCTAGTATATTTATTTGCATTATTTCCAGAAGTAGGCATATTGTTTGTGCCTAGACTTCCCATAAAGTTACTATTATTTACCAAACTTTGAAAATGACAAAACTCATTATATATTTTCTTTGACAGAATGTCGTCTTTAGTCAAAATAGTCCATAATCCTTCTAATGACTTTTCTCCACATTCCATGATTTCAATGCCATCTGTAGTATTAAATATCTGTACTTGATTATAATTTAGACGGAAAGTTGTACTTTTTAGTGGTGTCGTAATCGAGTTCTTTCCCAATTTTGTTGTTGGTAAAGGAGAATAACCTGGAGCGATTCGTGTATCAAATGAGATTATTATATTAGGATGTTTATATGTCATTTTTACATTTTTATATATAGTTCTCCAATCTTTATCCATAGAACTAATATTATAACTGCGGAATAAAGAATTTATTCGGTCAAAACTGTTTTTCAATTCTTGATTTTGTGCATTAACAGAAATAAAAAATAGACATAGAACAACAAATAATTTAAGACTTAATTTCCTTTGCATATTTAAATATGATTTATTGATTTTACAATAATATAATGAAGCGTGGAACTGTATGTCACATCTTAATTGGAGGTCCTGAGAAAACCTAATGAGCAGATACAACAATAGCAGCCCACGCCATATGCGTGAGAACCACTATGCTATCCTTGCTCATTTGAAAATTTCTCAGGTTTCCAATTACAAGATAAGCATAACGCTTCTTCTAAATTCTTAAATATTATATTGGATGGAGTTGTCTCTATCCGGCTACAAAGGTAACGAAAGTCTCTGATAATTTGCACTATATATTTATAATTTTATACCACGGTTTTTCTTTTCTTCCTGTTGCGGCAGTATTGTTCCGTATTTAAGCCTGTGCCATTGTTCCCTGAACCATTCGGTAATCGGCTTCCTGTTTATAGTCAGGTTCAGCCTGCTTTCATCGTCAGGGTCATTTT
The DNA here is from genome assembly GCF_000190575.1 of Phocaeicola salanitronis DSM 18170. Lineage (NCBI taxonomy): Bacteria > Pseudomonadati > Bacteroidota > Bacteroidia > Bacteroidales > Bacteroidaceae > Phocaeicola > Phocaeicola salanitronis. The sequence goes on from NC_015164.1 coordinate 2,543,082, forward strand.
CCACCCTTAAAATATCATCCTTTATATCAAAGTTCCGTCTGTGCTGTTCTGAATAGATTTTACCGCTGCATTTCAAGGCTTCTTTCTTGACCAAAAGACTTTCTGTCATTTCTTTAGAGAATCCCAGCATGGCACAGAACTTTTCCATGCGCAGCATTTCCCTGGACATCGGAAACCATCTGAAAGCCTTGTCTATGATTCTGGCGAGCTGTGATAGTTCTTTTTCTTTCATGTCAAGTTCCTGCCTGTGCATTTCTCTGAGATTGTGGATTTGCGTATCATGCTGTTTCTGCATCTGCTGTATTTGGCTCTGCAATTTTTCAATATTGGTGTTCCGTTTTGAAACCTCGTCTTGCAGTTTTTCGTTGGCATGTTCCAGCTCTTTCAGTTTTCCGCTTCCGAAAAGAGAAGCAACTCCGCTTGTTATGGCTGTTGCAGCCGTGGTGGCTGTCTTCTTTAGCTTGTCAGTGCGAATTTCTGATTTTACCTGTTTAAGTTCCTGCTCGGCAAGATTTATCTGTTCTTCTTTGTGCCGTTTGGCAGCATCCATGCGTTGCAGTTCGGCTTTCTGTTTCTCGATGATAAAGTCGTTACGTTCCAGATGTTCCTTGCCTGTAACAGCCTTTGACTGCCCACGCTCCATCAGCAGGATGTCAGATGCCAAGGTCTGCATCTGCATCATGTCATCGTCATTGAGCTTTCGGCTCTTTCCGGTTTCGTGGTTCATCCAGTCGAAAACGATATGGGCATGATAGTTCGGCTTGAACCATCTTTCACCTACTTTGAAACTCTCCCTGTCTTCCACTTCCGGTTGACCGTTCAGCCAATGCCCTTCGTCCTTGTGCAGGAAGATTTGCAGCGGTGTGATTCCCCAGCGTCTCTGGCACTCCTCACCGAATTTGCGCACATCTGCCAGTGTCGTGTCCGACCTGACAAGCAGCACTCCTTCGCGTATGGGGGAGCATCCCGCAATCTTGACTGTCTTGCCGTTCTTGCCTTTGCGCTCCCGTTCTTTTTCCTGCATGGCACGTCCGGTCTTTTCCTTTACCATCTGTCTGATATTGTCATAATGCGTCCGCAAATCCGGACTGCCGAAGTCGGGATTTATCCACTGCTCGTTATCGGTGGAGAGTTCAGGAACTACATAGATTCTGGACTCTCCGATGTGGCGCATATATTCGGCAGTCCTTCTGTTGTGAGCCTCGCTCGATGCGATGTTGCAGGGCTTGATATGTATGCTTGATTTTGTTGCCATAGATACTTGTTCTTGGGTTTGTACTTTATTGTTTGCTTTTCTGCTGTCCGTAAACGCATGGGGTTCTTAGGGGTGCAACCCATAAGCGGAGATTGCAAAGAGAGGGTCACTCTTTGCTCTGGGTTCTCAGGGGAGAAACGCCCTGAGTGGGTTATTAGGGTAAAACCCTAATCCCCTCGGGAGAGCCCACAACTACGTAAGCGAAGCGTGTAGTTATAGTGGGCTATAACCGAAAGCCTCCCGGTTTATTGGGCGGTGTCTTCACTTTGATGGATTGAGCCTGTTTCTTTGTCTCTGCCCGTTTTTGCAGGTATTCGTTCAAATCCTTGCATCCGCTGTAAATGTGTGAAGCGTCACGTATATGTCTGGTATTGTCATACTCCTTTCTGATTTGCTGCAGGGCTTCCATTCCTGCACGGTCATTGTCAAGGAAACAGTGGATGCGTTCATAGCTGCCCAGCGGATAGAGTGCCTTGGAAACATTGGCAACAGAGTTCAGAACCATGTAGTCCTGTCTGTCGAAATCAGGGAATTGCGGACAGCTTTCAAGCCTTAGTGTCAGAAAGGAAAGGTAGTCCATGAACCCCTCAAAAACGTAACATGCTTTTCTCGGCTCTCCCGATTGTCTGATATGTGATATTTCTTTCGGTGCGATGCAGCCCTTGAAATATCGGTTGCGGATTTCATATCCACCCGATATGTTCGGAAAGGCAATGGCGAAATACCGTTTGCCGTTGTTGGTGAAGTGTGCCTCACGGCATTCTTTTTTCGCCAGTGCCGTATTTATCCCCCTTTCCTGCAGGTAAGAGAGCAGGGCAGGAGAAGACAGCTGCACGATGTCAAGTTGCTGGAAACTCGGCTCGGTGGCAGACTGCCTGCGAAAAGAGAAAGACACGGGACGGACATGCGGTGTCTGTTCCTCTATGCGTTTCAGGATATACGGAACACTCTCCGTTGCGTAGAGGTGTGCTGCCAGTGCGATGATGTTGCCGCCCTTTTCCAGACCGAAGTCGAACCATTGTTCACGTTCTGTGTTTACTTTGAACGAGGGCTCGTTCTCTTCCCTGAACGGGGATTTGTACCAGAGGTTTACCCCCTGCTGCTTTACTGGGAAATACCCCAGACTGTGCAGATAGTCTGCGATTCTTATCTTTTTTGCTTCTTCTGTTGTCATTTTCGTACGGTTTTGTGATGAGTGAAAAAACGATGATTTGATGAACTTTGCTTGTAATAAGCTGTTATACAGAATGGTAACACTTCATCATTTTTTCATCAGACTGCTTGCCAAAAAAGAAATGATGATTTCTCTTTTCATCAGCATTATATTCCGATGAATGAATGATGAGCTTGTATTATACTGTAATACAATGTGTTATATACCGTATTCATCATTTCATCAAAATAATCATATAGCGGTCAGCTGTTCTTTGGTTATCGTGTAGAACCTTCCTATTTTCCTTTTCGTCTCGTAGTGGCAGTCACGGTGGGGAGCAATCTCATAGGCGGTGTAGGAAAGTGAGTTCGGTGCGGAAGTCAGCTTCCATACTTCCTGAACCACTTTCCGCACCTGATATTTCTCTGCCTTTACCTGCGAATAGACAAGCAGTGTCATGAGGTCGTTCAGGCAGAATGATACGCTTTCCACATCCATGTTTGACATGATGTCAAGGAACAGTTCAGCCATTTCTATCTCCAGACGGTTGCGGTTGCTCCGGATGATTTTCTGCAGGGCTGCCGTATGTGTCAGCTTCGGGTTGAACCACATACGGCTTTCCTTTTCCGTTGAAAGCTCCCTTTGTGTCAGGAAGAACAGGAAGGCAGGAATTTCCTCTTTCAGCTTTTGCAGGAAATTCGTGTCATCGTTCTGTAGCGGATTTATCTTCCTTACCCAGTATCGTGTTTCCCCTGCGTCTATGATAACAGGCAGATACTCGTTGTTTGAACACAGTACGAACTTGGCGAAGAAGGCTATTTCCGTGCGGTCTTTCCCTTTGGCCTCCACCTTGTAATTGAAAGTAGTGCTCAGGTTCTTCAACCGCTCGCTGTCTTCCCTGCGGTTGAGCAGCACCTCGTCCACGACAATGAGCAGCTTTCCGGCCCAGTCGGAATTGAACTGGCTCCGGAAATCCTCGTTGGTGTTGAATGTCACGTTATCCCCGAATACGGCTTTCAGGAAATTAAGGAACGTGCTCTTGCCCGTGTTCCTCTCTTCCGATACCAGCAGGAGTATGGGGAGTTTCTGCAACGGCTGCAGGAACAGCAGTTGCAGATAGTCCAGTCCCAGATTGTACTGCTCACCGAAAATGTGTAGCACCAGAGAACGTATGTTCGGGAAATCCCCTATCTGCGGAGTATGCTCTATCGGTTCGTACAGATTCAGGAAACCGTCAATTTCCTTCCGGTAGTTCAGATGGTCGGGAACGGTACAGAATCCGTCATACTTCGGGACGGTCGCAAGATAGTTCTTCCCGTAGTCCTGCCTGAGTGTGCTGTTGTTCCATATCACACGTCTTTTCTCATATCCTCCGCTGGCGCAGGGCTGGTTTACGACCTTGTACAGTGTCGTTCCCACACGCATGTATTCTTCCTCTTTCATAGGCTCAGATTGAAGGATTGCGTTCACCCAGGATTTTCTGTATGTCCGACTGTCGGTATCTGACCTTGTTCCCCACCTTTACGGGTTTCAGGTAGTTCTTTTTTGCCCAGTGCCAAAGGGTGGTGTCGCACACGTCGCACATTTTCTTCACTTCCTCCTTTGTGAGGTACTTTTCCTTTCTCGCTTCCGCAATGGCGGTGGAGAGTTCATGCTTGGCACGGCTTATCAGCTGGTTTGAAAACATGAGCAGGTCTTCGCCTGTCACTTCCAGTTTGATGTTGCCGTTTCCGCTTTGGATAATTGCCATCAGGTCTGTCATAGGCTTGTTGAAACTGCCGGTTGTAAGACTTCCCGTTTCGGCAGTATTATAAACGAAAAGCCACTACCCCGATTAGGATAGTGGCACAAATATATAACGAAAAATAATCGTAAATCAATGGATTTCAATGCGTTAAATTCGTAAAATCCAAAAACGAATTAAACGAATTTCAAGCGGATAGATAAGCCTTCAATTCCTCTATGGCAACATGGTCTTCCCCGATGTCCTTTATCAGTTTTTTGCTGCCTCCGAAAGGTGTGGTAAGGTTCCTGTACGCTTTCTGTATTCCCCTTTCGTGTACGATGTTGAGGTCTGTGTATTGCTGTTGCAGTGCGTTCCGGAAAGTCTTTATGGGACAGGGGCGCATGAAGCGGTATTCCACCAGTGCGATGTACAGTCGTGCGATGTCCGTTTCGGTCGTATGTGTTTTCAGCCTTGTTCCGATTCTTTCCATAATGACATCCTTGTTCTCTATCAGCAGCTCCGGCAGGGTGCGTGTGTCGGCTTTTCGTCCGGCACTCTTGGGCTGTCCTTGCTGTAGGCTGTCCGTATCTTCCGTTTTGGTTTCTTCAATGTTTTCTTCATCCTCAATAGACCATTCCACGAGGTTGTTTTCCTCAATGGCTTTCTGCTGCTTCCTGAAAGCCACCCAGTCCTCTTTGGTTCTCATGCCGCTGCTGATGCTCTTTTTGATGATGAACCTGACCATGTAGGAAACAAGCCATTTGTATAGTCCGGTAATACCTTTTCTTTTGGCCAGTTCCTCTCCCTGTTCCACCATGCACTCATAGCTCCGCCCGTAGTACAACCATGCGAGCATGGCAGGTATGATGCTCCGCCTTTTTGAATGATGGAACTCGTTCACAATCTTTTGGGCAAGGTCAGAATCCAGAAGCACATTCTCCAGTTCCTCGAAATCGGAGATTTTGTCGTCTCCGATCCGTCTGCGTGTGGCTTCCTTGTATCTCGGTACCAAGGTTGTGGCAACCTTGAAAACCTTTACGAATCCATTGAACTCCTTGTCGTTCATTTCTTCCACGAAAGTCGCATATTCATCGGGGTGGCTGTCAAGCCACTCCCTTATCAGTCTTTTGAAATTGTCGTATTCCTGTTGTCCCATATAGGCTTAGTCTAAAAGTTTAACGAGGTCTTTCTTCATCTCTTCGTCAATATCCCTGTACCGTCTGAAAGCCTTGCTGCCTTCCTTGTGTCCCGACAGTGCCGAAACAAGATTCGGGTCTTTCACCTTCTTATAAATATTACCGATGAAGGTGCGTCTTGCAAGGTGGCTGCTTGCCACTTCATAAAGCGGTTTTTTGACTTCATCACGTGTCAACGGGTCTAATATAGTGACAATCCTGTCCACTCCTGAAAGTTTGAATATCTTTTTTATTGCCTCATTATATTTCTGTTCGGAAATGAACGGCAGGAGTTTTCCCTCATGGTCTTTATACCGTTCGAGAATTTCCTTTGCCTTGTCGTTCAACGGAACACGTACCGTTACAGGATTGCCCTCTTTGGTTTTCTTCGGTATGTATTCAATGGCTTCATTCACCACGTTCAGTTTGGTCATTCTGTACAGGTCGCTTACTCTGCATCCTATAAGTGTCTGGAAAATGAAGATGTCCCTCTGTATCTCCAGTTGTGGAGTGGCTGACAGATCAGCATTGAAAATCTTGTCCCTTTCTTCAAGGTTGATATAAACAGGGGTTCCGTATTTGCACTCCTCTATCGGAAACTTGTCAAACGGTCTGTTGGCGGTCAGATTGTTGTCGAGGCACCACAGGAAGAATGTGCGTATTCTTGAAAAGCAGTCTATCAGGGTATTTTTCCCTCGTGGTTGCGGAGTTCTCTTTTCTGGAATGGCTTCATAAATGCTTGGGTACAGTTCATAATACTGGTATTCGTTCTCGAAGAAGTCCCACATGTCCCGAAGCGTTTCAGGCGTGACGGTATCAATATCAAGAACAAATCCTTTTTGTCCTCTTTTTGTTTCCCGTACATACAGTTCATAACGCAATAAGGCTCTTTTTACCACCCTGAAATTCTTTTTCCTTACTTCCGATAACGGATGCTTTTCCAGAAAGCTGTCAAACAGCTCTCCGAAAGTCGGCTTGATGACAATCTCTTCCGGTGTGAAATACTTTTCAGGATGATAATATCTGTCTAAGGTCAGTTTCAGCCATTCTTTATCAACGGACTCTTTTTCCGTATGAAAGGATTTTTCCACATAGGTTTTCAGCTTTCGTATCTCTTCATTTATGCCAGTCCTTAAATCTTCGTTGCAGACAGCTTTTGTTTTTACACACTCTGCTTTTTCATCCCACAGGTTGGGATTGATTGAAAGCTGGGTAGGAGCAACAGAATCAAGCTGTCTTCCATTTCTCAGACGGATATAAATAGTTGCGGTTGATTCAGTATCATACCGTTTTGCCGCTTTTTTAATGATGAAAGTTACTTTCATAGGCTTACAGGTTAAATATCTATCTGGATGCAAATATAGATATTTTCCCCACATTTTCCCCACATCTGCTAAATAATTTGCAATCGGATTAATTCGGATTAAAATTTAATATGATTGTAAATAGTTGATATATAGTTTTATTAATGTATTTTTCTGCGTTTTTCTTTTTACCCACATTTTCCCCACTTTAATTATTTCAAATGCGGGTCTGGGTACGAGGTAAAAGCTAAGTCATTGATAGTTCAATGCTTAGCTTTTTCTTATTTTATCCGTATCTATGAAAGGAATTTGGGCTTACCCGATTATCAGTAAGGTTAACATAGAGTTTCATCAGCCTAAAAGGAAAGAACCTGAAGTCAATGACTCCTCTAAGTTATGCCATGAACCATTTTGATACGAAGAACAAACGCGAACGCCCATACAGGCTGAGACGAACGGTCCTACCGGGCACGTCAAGCGGTTACGTTGCACGACACGTACGCCCGTGTTTGGGAGTGTCGCAAGTCATTTGTGCTATAAACGCCCTCGAAAATATTCAAACACTTACGCTAATAACGAATACACGGCTGCTGATATACGTGCCGCAACTTGGGAAGCCTGTGACTCATTGCCCTTAAAATCTTTGATAAATACAGCCAGCGCATAACTTACACCGTTGGGCAGACAAATGTAGGCAACATCATTATGGGCTGCAAGGACTCCGTTTTCGGTATAACCGGAACCGGTCTTGTGGGCAATAGATATCCCTTCCTTTCCAAGGAGAGGGGCTGCGATACGGTCTTTCCCGGTAGTACATTCACCCAAAGATTTCATGATGAAGTCTTGCTTCTCACGGCTTACAAGAGCATCCGTAAACAGCCTGTGAATCAGCATCGCCGCTCCAAGCGGAGATGTACAGTTGGCATAGGCTTTCGCATGGTCTGCCGCCATCTCCGATTCTGTATAAGCTATCCGGAAACTCGAACGGGGAATGAGCGTAGCGATAAAACTATCTGTTTCGGCAACACTTACCAAGCGCTCAAACAGGAGATTGCTCGCGTTATTGTCACTTTGAATGAGTGTATAACGCAACAAATCCCTGACCGGTAAAGTAATCAATGGCTCCCGATGCTCCTTCAGCATGGGACTCCATGTCTTAGGGTCAAGGTCTTCCCGCCGGATAGTCAATGAAGTATCAAGAGACAATCCGTCTTGGTCAAACCGGTTGCAAATAGCCAATGCCTGATGAAGCTTGAACACGCTCATCATCGGATAAATGCTTTTGTTATTGACGGTAACGGTATCGGAGTTGTTGACAATAAGAGCCACCCCGACCTCACCCGGACAGGCTGATACGATTCGGGAGATGCTGTCGGTCAGGACATTAGCCAATGACATGCCAGCACGACCGCCTTTCACCGGTTGGGAAAAGAATAAAGTCAAACCTGCAACGCAGGCCAAAGCCAAGCACAAAAGAACGATATGTTTTTTCCTGATTGTTGCCATCTTCTACTACAATTAATTAACCGCTTGCAAAGATACATGATTTTACCGAAAAAAGATAAAGCCGGAAGCATTTGAGAATTTTGTTTCACTTTACAAGAAAAGCAATATGCACAATGCGGCAAGCTCTAAATTCACGGTTACAAAGATAAGGCTTTTACCTGAAGAAGATACCTGTGCACTTGTACTTCATTATATAAGTTTCCCTTCAATATTATCTGCCTCTCCAGCACGATTACTAATCGTGCAGCGTTACGATTACTAATCGTATCGGTTGACGATTACTAATCGTACAAGCTACGAAGTTATGTTGCTCAGGCGGACAAGGCATGTATTACTTCCCGAGAACATACGTATCCTGACAAAACAAAACCGGCATATAGCTGATTCACATCAGATATATGCCGGTTCATACGGTTAAGAGGGTCTTCCGATTGCCTCCCTGTACGTTTGCAGCAAGTAATGAAATTACTTACGCAGACCGAGTTCCTTCACAATGGCACGGTATCTTTCGATGTCGCGGTTCTTTAAGTAAAGCAACAAAGAACGGCGCTTTCCTACCAATGTAGTCAGAGCTCTTTCAGTGCTATAATCTTTTCTGTTGAGCTTCATGTGCTCAGTCAGGTGAGAAATACGGTATGAAAACAATGCAATCTGAGATTCAGGCGATCCAGTATCAGTGTTAGACTTTCCGTACTTTTCAAAGATTTCTTGTTTTTTAGCTGCGTCTAAATACATAGTTTTGACTGTTTGATTATTAGATAAAATTCGATTTGCGGGTGCAAAGATAGGAATAATCTTTCAGATAGCAATACGTTTACAACATTTTTCTTATGGAAATAAAGCGTGAATCCGCATTTTTTTGTACCTTTAGCCCGATTAAAATAAAAAAGTTTCACACAAAACCTTAGTACAACATGAATACACATCTTCATGCCCGGTTCATCAGGCTCGCCTGCTGGCTCTGCCTCTTGCTTCCGCTCGGAAGCATGGCACAGGAGGTATCTGTCTCACACTTAACCACCGAACACCTTGCCAACCCCATGGGAATCGATACGTCCACACCCCGGCTAAGCTGGCAATTGGAATCGGACCAAAAGAACGTCCGGCAAGAAGCGTATCATATCCTGGTCGCTTCCACGCCGGAATTGCTGGCGCAAGACAAAGGCGACCTTTGGGATTCGGGGAAAACAGCATCCGCCGAGTCACAAAACATCGTATACGCCGGAAAAGCATTGAAAAGCGACACCCGGTGCTATTGGAAAGTGAAAAGCTATACATCGGCGGGCGAAACGGCTTGGAGCGAGACCAGCCGATGGAGCGTCGGGCTATTGGGAGAAGTGCATTGGAAAGGAAGATGGATTGGCTGGGACCAGCCCTCCGCATGGGACAGGGAAGATGCCCATAGCCGTCTGAGCGCGCGCTACCTGCGCAAAGAGTTCGAGGTAAAAAAGCCCGTCAAGCAAGCCACGGTCTACATCTGCGGGCTGGGCATGTACGAACTGTTCATCAACGGCAAGCGGATAGGCGACCAAGTGCTTGCCCCTCTCCCTTCCGATTACCGCAAGACCTTATTCTACGACACATACGATGCAACGTCCTTGCTTACAGACAAGAATGCCATCGGTGTCACACTGGGGAACGGACGCTACTACACCATGCAGCAACACTACCGGACCTATAAAATCGTCAATTTCGGTTATCCCAAGCTCCGCATGAACCTGCTCATCACGTATCAGGACGGAACCACCGAAACCATCAAGAGCGATACCGACTGGCGCATCACCACCGACGGCCCCATCCGGAGCAACAATGAATACGACGGGGAGACGTATGACGCACGCAAGGAACTGGGCGACTGGACCCTGCCCGGATATGACGATAGCCAATGGAAACCGGTGCAACGTGTCGGAGCACCGGGAGGAACTCCGCGTGGAATGATTACTCCGCCGATGAAGGTCATCAAAACCATCCAGCCGGTGCATATACGTGCGAAGGGCGACCGATATATAGTGGACATGGGGCAGAATATAGCCGGATGGCTCCGCGCACGTATATGTGGAAACGAGGGTGACACCATCCGCCTGCGCTTTGCCGAGACTTTGACACCCGAAGGAGAACTGTACACCGCCAACTTGCGCGAAGCACAATCCACCGATTATTATATATGCAACGGGAAGGAGAACGGAAAGACCTGGGCGCCCCGCTTCGTTTACCACGGCTTCCGCTATGTGGAAATATCCGGATACAAGGACGCGGAACTCTCCGACTTTACGGGTGAGGTGGTAAGCGATGAGGTAGAGCCTACCGGCACGTTCGAGTGTTCCGACGAGACCCTGAACCGTGTGTACAAGAATGCCTGGTGGGGTATTTTAGGAAACTATAAAGGCATGCCCGTCGATTGTCCGCAACGCGACGAACGCCAGCCTTGGCTGGGCGACCGCACCATGGGATGCTGGGGCGAAAGTTACCTGTTCGACATCAACACGCTTTATAGCAAATGGACGCGCGACATCTGCGAATCCCAGCGCGAGGACGGATGCTTCAGCAATGTCGCTCCGGCTTTCTGGATGTATTATGATGACAATGTCACCTGGCCTGCCGTGCTTCCTTTCGCCTGCGACATGCTTTACACCCAGTTCGGAAACCGGGAACCGATGGAACGGTGCTACCCTGCCATCCGCAAATGGATGCTTCACCTGCGCCGGGAATACATGCAAGACGGGCTGATTACCAAAGACAAATACGGAGACTGGTGCGTTCCGCCCGAATCGCTGGAACTGATTCATAGCAAAGACCCGGCACGCATCACCGACGGGACATTGATTTCTACGGCTTATTACATCAAATTGCTCGATGTCATGCAACGCTTCGCCTCCCTGCAGAACCTGAAAGAAGACCAGGCGCAATGGGCTGCATGGGCAAAGGAGATGAAAGAAGCGTTCAACCGCAAATACCTGCATATCCGGCGGAGAACTTCCCAAAAGCCCGGGCATCCGCTTTATCCCGACAGTGTCTACTATGGGAATAATACGGTGACTTCCAACGTATTGCCATTGGCATTCAACATCGTCCCCAACGATTGCAAGGAAGATGTTGCCAAACAAATCGTTTCTACCACCATTCTGAAAAACGGAGGACACATCAGTTGCGGAGTCATCGGCGTACAATGGCTATTGCAGGAACTTTCCCGGAACGGCTTTGCCGATGTCGCCTTCCTGCTGGCTTCGAAAAAGACATATCCTTCGTGGGGGTACATGGCAGAGCAAGGAGCCACCACCACATGGGAACTCTGGAACGGGAATACCGCCGACCCCAAGATGAACAGCGGGAATCATGTCATGCTGTTAGGCGGCCTCCTGCCCTGGTGCTACGAGCATGCGGCAGGCATCCGAAGCGACAGCACCCAGACCGGGTTCCGGCATATCATCTTGAAGCCGGACTTTGACATACAGAACTTATTCTGGGCAAAAGCCTCCTACCGTTGCCCGTACGGCACCATCAAAAGCGCATGGAAAAAGACACTGACCCACCTGGAGTGGGACATCACCATACCGTGCAACACCACGGCTGAAGTCCATCTTCCCGACGGGAGAGTAGAGCAAATCGGCTCGGGAGACTATCACTATTCGGCAGACATTCCCGCACTTCACCCAGCGGTACTCGAAAACCAGTTCCTCTATGAAAAAGCCTCATTCCCCGAATGCCATGCCTCTACGATTGTAGAACTGGAAAACGGGGACTTAGTGGCTGCCTTTTTCGGCGGAACCAAAGAGCGCAATCCGGACGTATGCATCTGGGTATGCCGCAAGCCGAAAGGAAGCGACACGTGGACGGAGCCGGTGAAAGTAGCCGACGGAGTATTCGACCTGAACGACCCGGATGCCAAGATAGCCGGCATCACCGCCGATATCAAAGACCACCGGAAAGCTTGCTGGAACCCAGTACTGTTCCAAGTGCCCGGAGGAGACCTGTTGCTCTTCTTCAAAATCGGACTGAACGTGCCCGACTGGACAGGTTGGCTGGTACGCTCTAAAGACGGAGGAAAGACATGGAGCCGGCGCGAAGCACTTCCCCAAGGCTTTTTAGGGCCGATTAAAAACAAGCCCGAATTTATCAACGGACGCATCCTCTGCCCTTCGAGCACCGAAGGAGAACAAGGCTGGCGCATCCACATCGAATATTCGGACGACATGGGCAAGACGTGGAAAACAACAGGCCCGATACCCGCAGAGCTGGAATTCCCCAGCCAATACCGGAACATGAATGCGGACGAAAAGGAAAAACGCCCCATTCTGGTTATCCAGCCCAGCATCCTGAAACACAAAGACGGTACCTTGCAAGTCATCTGCCGCACCCGCAACTCGCACCTTGCCACTTCGTGGAGCAAGGACAACGGAAGCACCTGGAGCAAGGTGACACTCATTGAGGGTCTGCCCAACAACAATTCGGGAACCGATGCCGTCACGTTGCAAGACGGACGCCACGCACTGGTATACAACAACTTCAGCCCGCTATTAGGCGACAAGAAGGGCGTGCGCACGCCTATCAACCTTGCCTTGTCGGACGATGGCATCCACTGGACTCCTGTGCTCACGCTGGAAGATTCGCCGGTACGCGAGTATTCATACCCTGCCATTATCCAAGGGAAAGACGGGAAATTACACATTACGTTCACTTGGAGACGCGAACTTATTAAATACATGGAGATTGATTTGAACAAATTGGAGAAAAAATAGTAACTTTGCGCCCAAATAATAGGTATAGTATGCAAGACATTAGAAACATTGCCATCATTGCCCACGTAGACCATGGAAAGACAACGCTGGTGGACAAGATGATGCTGGCGGGACATTTGTTCCGCAACGACCAGACCAATGGTGAACTGGTATTGGATAACAACGACTTGGAACGTGAAAGAGGGATAACCATCCTTTCGAAGAATGTATCTATCAACTATAAGGGTACGAAAATCAACATCATCGATACGCCGGGACACGCCGACTTCGGTGGTGAAGTGGAACGTGTATTGAATATGGCAGACGGATGCATCCTGCTGGTAGACGCTTTCGAAGGCCCGATGCCGCAGACACGTTTCGTGCTGCAGAAAGCATTGCAAATCGGCTTGAAACCCATCGTAGTAGTGAACAAGGTAGACAAGCCCAATTGCCGTCCCGAAGAAGTATATGAAATGGTGTTCGACCTGATGTTCAGCCTCAACGCAACAGAAGACCAGCTGGATTTCCCCGTATTATACGGCTCGGCAAAAAACAACTGGATGGGCGAAGACTGGAAAACGCCTACGGGCACTATCGAACCGTTGCTGGACGCTATCGTAAAATACATTCCTGCCCCCAAGCAACTGGAAGGCACCCCGCAAATGCTGATTACATCGCTCGACTATTCATCGTACACGGGACGTATCGCCGTGGGGCGTGTTCACCGCGGCACCATTAGCGAAGGCATGAACATCACGCTGGCAAAACGCGACGGAAGTATGGTGAAATCCAAAATCAAGGAAGTACATACCTTCGAAGGATTGGGACGCAAGAAAGTGCAGTCGGTGTCTTCGGGCGATATCTGTGCGGTAATCGGTATAGAAGGATTTGAAATCGGCGACACCATCTGCGATTTCGAAAACCCGGAACCGCTTCCCCCTATCGCCATCGATGAGCCTACGATGAGCATGTTGTTTACCATCAACGACTCTCCTTTCTTCGGGAAAGAGGGCAAATACGTAACTTCTCGCCACATACAAGACCGCCTGATGAAAGAGCTGGACAAGAACCTCGCCCTGCGCGTCCGCAAGACCGAGAATGAAGACGGCAAATGGATTGTATCGGGACGTGGTGTGCTGCACCTTTCGGTACTGATTGAAACCATGCGCCGCGAAGGCTATGAGTTGCAGGTAGGTCAGCCGCAGGTTATCTACAAAGAGATAGACGGGGTGCGTTGCGAGCCGATTGAAGAACTTACCATCAGCGTTCCCGAAGAATTTGCCAGCAAGATGATTGACATGGTGACCCGCCGTAAAGGCGAAATGGTTTCGATGGAAACGCAAGGCGACCGTGTGAACATCGAGTTCGATATGCCATCGCGCGGTATCATCGGATTGCGTACCAACGTATTGACTGCATCGCAAGGAGAAGCCATCATGGCACACCGCTTCAAGGAATACCAACCCTACAAGGGAGATATTCCACGCCGCACCAACGGGTCGATGATTGCCATGGAAAGCGGTACTGCCTTCGCGTATGCCATCGATAAGCTGCAGGACCGCGGACGCTTCTTCATCTATCCGCAAGAAGAAGTCTATGCCGGACAGGTAGTAGGCGAACACGTGCATGAGAACGATTTAGTGATAAACGTCACAAAGTCGAAAAAACTGACCAACATGCGTGCATCGGGTTCGGACGACAAGGCACGCATCATCCCTCCGGTCGTATTCTCGCTGGAAGAAGCATTGGAATACATCAAGGAAGACGAATACGTAGAAGTAACACCCAAGAGCATGCGTATGCGTAAGATTATCCTCGACGAGACCGAGCGCAAACGTGCGAACAAGAACAGCTGATACGTAATAACGGCATAAAAATAAAAAAGCACGGAAAAAGTTTTTTTTAATTCAATAAAGACCTTAATTCCGTGCTTTTTCTATTTTTACCGCTGGTTGATAATTTCAATAATACCAGGCAACTCTGTGATAGAATCAATAACATAATGCGCACCAGCTTTCAGCATACGGAAACGGACGTCCGGACGGCAGATTATCAGAAGTTACACAATTATCCACCACATACCCTTTACAGGCTGCAGCCGGAATCACCACATCCATCATCTGCCGCGTATAACCCGAAGTAAAACCTATCTTAATGCCCACTTCGTGCAATCCTGACATTGTTTCCACACGGCAAGGCATTCGATGGCTACGCTCTCATTGGCTGCCGGAGGCGACCTTTACACGGTTGGCAAGTTGCGCGGACATACCAGTATAAACTCTACAAAAGTCTATGCCGATGTGGTTATGGAGACTAAGATTGAAGCGGTAAAACGAATATCGGATTTCTTCTCAACCCAACATTGAAAAAGCCATTTTGAGCATTTAGTGTGGACTTCTGAAATTCAATACATTAAAACAAAAGAGCCGACTAACGTACCACCAGACTATAAAACTCATGAAGGAACAATTCACGTTCTATTATGCCATTCTTATTATATTACTATAGAATTATTTTTATTGATTATCAGTTAAATCTCTCCGCGTTTATTATCTAAATCAATTATTATTAGTAATTTTGCAACAAAACTTAAATGGCACTACTCCGTAATGGTGGGAATAGGGATCAATTCAGAATGAAGCAAGAAAATGAACTAAAATCGCTTTTGACAAATCAACAATTTGAAGCCTCGGATAATAGGGAACCATTACTCGCTCAAGCAAAAGCGTGTGCAAACGGCTATGCATTAGCAACAGAAGGCATAGCAGTTGTATCAGATTTTCAAAACAACGAATGCCATATTTATGCCGGAAAATTCGGTCAAACTATAATGAATCTTCCAGAATATATGGTAGACCGTAAATCTGCCTTTGAGGACATCGTATTCAGTCATGCAAAAGAAGACGAACTTATTGAACGTCATGTACTGGAACTTCGTTTCTTCAACTTTACAAAAGAACTTTCAATAAAAGAAAAGACAAATTTTTCAGCTTCATGCATCCTTAGTTTTTACCGGACCGGAGACAATGAAAAAGTCAAAATACTCCATACAACGAGATATTTCAGCTGTAGTGCCAACGGAAGTGTTTCACTCGGTCTATGCACTTACATCCCGTACCCTATTTCCCATAACCGACAAGATGGAATAATTGTCAATCTATTGACCGGGGAAACGGTTGGACGAGACATATACGAAGCGAGTGACCGTAAAATTCTTAGCCGCCGACAACTTGAAATACTGTCCTTGATAGCCAAAGGAGTGCCAAGCAAACAAATTGCCGACAACTTAAACATATCCATTTATACGGTTAATCGCCATCGTCAGGATATTTTAGCGACATTAAAAGTTGCCAATACCGCAGCCGC
This sequence comes from Phocaeicola salanitronis DSM 18170, assembly GCF_000190575.1. NCBI lineage: Bacteria > Pseudomonadati > Bacteroidota > Bacteroidia > Bacteroidales > Bacteroidaceae > Phocaeicola > Phocaeicola salanitronis. Next base: position 2,559,282 of record NC_015164.1, read on the forward strand.
AGTAGAAATTGCATTAAGAATGAACCTTATTTAATGTGCATGCCTGCTTCATGATTGGTTAGAAATCAGTGTTGCACCGGATATTATTGGTTCTTAATTTTGCATTCATATAACAAAAGCGAAATATCTGTATGAACAAATCAGCTGGTATATTAGAAATTGAAGCAGGCATAACAGTAATGCACAATGGATTTGAACGTATTTTTAGTTCCGTTCCAATTCACTTTGGCAAAGGTGTTTCTCTTGCAAACGGTGCTTATATTTATTGCACCGGAAAAGGTGATGACATCTATATAGGAGATTATAGTATTATAGGTGGGGAGCTTATTTTGTCTCCGGGAACAAGAATTGGCACTCATTGTTCTTTTGGTACTGGAACTATAATTGTTGCAGGTAGTTTTTGTATCGGAAATGGATGTGTCATGTCACATGGATGTACTATAACTCAGGATGTTCCTGACAATTCGCTTGTTATCGGCCGTAGAGGGTTGATATTCAATAAATAAAACTGGCATCTATATTGAACAGATGCAAAAAGTGGTTAGAAATCAGTATTGCGCACATCTTATATTCTATCTAATTTTGCAACCGCAAATAAATCACAAGGAAGTTGCAATTTGATAAAAATCAAATCAATATCACAATGAAAAAATTGGTATTTATCGCAATCATTACAAGTCTTGCTATGACTGGATGCACCCAGAAAGAGTCAGAGAAAAAAGTAGGAAGTCCTGACAAGAAAGTTACAGCGGAAAACATTAAACTCGCTACATGCAATATCAATGTAGGAGGAATCCGTTTTACAAAGTCTAAAAACGGCGGAGAGAATGCTGTCACCCTTTTGGATGACACCCTCAAATTTGTGGCCGGTCCCCAAACGGATTATTTCCGTTCTCCGGACGGAAGCGTTGTAAATAGCTCTGCCGTCATCTTTACAGAGGTTGACAACACGAAGCCTTTCACTTTTACGGCTAAAGTACAGCCGGACTTCACCGAAACCGGAACATACTCGGCTGGTGTGCTATACGCATACGAGAATGATACGCATTGTCAAAAACTATGTTTCGAACAGGATGAATATGGTGTTCATCGTGTGGTGTCTGTTCGCACAATAGGCACTTCCGATGACAATAACCATCAGGCAATTATCGGTCCGTGGGTTTATATGAGATTATCATCCGATGGCACTACTCTTGGCAGTTATTTCTCAGAGAATGGAGAAATATGGCACATGGCTCGTCTCTACAAGAATGATTTTCCGGAAAAGCTGCTTCTTGGCCTGAGTTCCCAAAGTCCTAAAGACGATGCACACACCTGCTATTTCACAGAAATATCGCTTAAGCAAGAGGCTGTTGCCAATTTTCGCATAGGTAAACTCAACGAGGAATAAATTCCACACCTTAGTACTATTATCAGATTTTAACAAACATATTGAACATTTCAACAAATGAAGAGAAATCAATTTTTCATAGCATTGTCGCTGCTTGCATGCACTCTGTTGTCATGTCAAAATGAGAAACAACAACCGTCAACAGCAAACAAATCAAATATGGGAAAAAATGACACAATCTTAAAGCCATTTGTGGCGGAAAACTTGTTTTGGATCCGTGAGCCCCAAAAATATACAATCACGGACTCTTTGATTACAATCGTTTCAGAACCTCACACCGACCTGTGGCAGCGCACCTATTATGGGTTCAGCAACGACAATGCTCCAGTGCTGCAAATGAAAACCTCTAACATGTTCTTTTCTTTCACTGTAAAGACATCGTTCAACAGTTCGGCCTTGTTCGATCAGTGCGGAATCGCAATCTATCTTGACAGTGACAACTGGATGAAGGCGTCAATTGAATACGAGAACGAGGAATATCAGAGATTGGGTAGTGTTGTGACAAACAATGGATATTCCGATTGGGCCACGCATGACATTCCCTCTTCCATAAAGGAAATGTGGTATCGTCTTAGCCGTCGGGGAAGCGATTATTATATAGAGACAAGTCTTGACGGTACCACTTTCCACCAAATGCGTACATTCCATTTGGATAAGGGTGATGGAGAGATTTCGTTCGGAATATATGCGGCAAGCCCGGTTGACCATTCATTCACCGCACAGTTCTCTGAAATGAAAGTCGGCGAGTGTAAATGGCAGCCATGGTCAGCGGAAGATACAGGATTCAAACAGACTGCAAACAAGTAAACTGTAATCCAAAGAAAAATTAAGGTCATAATGTCCAAATAGAAAGATTTACCCCTGTCACAGATAACTGTTACGGGGGTAAATTCTTCAAAAATGGAATTTTTATATTCATTTGCAATATGATGTTGCAATATGTCTTTTTTAATTAGCTTAAGATGAATATTCTTCATAACCAACATAAACATCTGCTTGTTTCCAATCGTGTTGCCTTTATGATAATAGGGGTTCTCGAGGCTGCGTGGGCACCGCTTGTACCATACGTCAAGAGTTCTTTTGCAATAGACGAGGGTACTCTTGGGGTACTTATGCTGTGCAGTGGTTTTGGCTCTATCTGCGCACTTCCGCTTTCTGGCTTTCTTGTAAATCATTTTGGTGCAAAGAAGGTGGTTTATGTGTCGGGATTGCTGATGGCTTTCGCATTGTTAGCAATAAGCCTACTTATAAATATATGGCTGACAGGTGTGATGCTTATATTTTTCGGAGGTTGTACCATCACCATTGATGTTGCGGCAAACATGAATGGTGTTACCGTCGAGCGCATGACGGGACGGCATCTTATGTCTGGTTTTCATGGCGGCTATTCGTTGGGTACACTGATTGGTGCCGGAGCGATGAGCGTGCTGTTTACTTTGGGACTCATACCTAAATGGGCTGTTGTTATTTGTATGGTGTTCATATTGCTTGCGCTGGTATTCGGATGTAAGGATTTGTTGCCGAAAGAAGAATTTGTGTTGTCTGACGCACCTGTTGAGAAGCTAAGAAAAAATAAATTATATATTCCTCCTATGGTTATCGTGGTTGGATTGTTGTGCTTTATCATGTATGCCTCGGAGGGTGCTGTGATGGGTTGGTCGGCAATATTTGTCAATCAAGAGCGTGGCGTTGACATGTCCATGGCTGGTTTCTTCTATACGGCATTTGCTGTATCAATGACCATTATGAGGCTCTGTGGAGACAAAACCGTAAATCGATTGGGACAAAGATTTGTAGTGGCTGGAGGAGCGTTACTCATTGCTGTCGGTTTCATGATTGTAGTATTAGTTGATAGTTCCGTTGCTGCTGTCGCCGGCTTTGCGATTGTCGGTTGCGGTGCCGCCAATGTGGTTCCTCAATTGGTTTCCTTCGCGGCACATATCAAAGGAATGGCTGTACACAACATTATCAGTTTCATTAATGCCCTTGGATATTCGGGGATACTCCTCGGTCCAGTAATAATCGGATTCGTAGGGAAACAATATGGTTTACATATATCATTTGTCGGAATTGCTGTTTTTGCTTTAATTGTTGCGGTTGTTTCGTCTATAATATTGAAATCCAAACAGACTATATCGCAAACAGATATAAGCTAAACTTTCGCGAGCCTGTGAAACTATATGTGTACATGCCTGCAACTAAAAAAAGTTTTTGAGGCATTTTCGCTTCTGTGATAAGGAAGATAGCGGGCTATCTGACGAAAAACAGGAGCGAAAAGGACAAAAAAATCGCCCAAATCATCGCACGATAAATTCAAAACAGCTTCTAAAAAAATGCGCTCATTATCTGCAAGAGCATAGCCTTAATCATCAAAACACCCCACTGCATACCTTCCGGCACAAGGATATATTCTATGTTCTCGATATGAAAACCGTACGGTTTCCATATCAAAACCATACGGTTTCCAATTCAAGGCCGTACGGTTTTCATATCGAGAACATAAAATGAAGCCTATAGATTCACCAAACTGACAGAGGCAAAAACGAAAACCATTCTGCCTCCTGCCGAAAAGCCGTAAACGGGATTTTGCCCAACAATTTTGCTTCAAGGACATTGAATTACGGGAAATTGCACTATCTTTGCACCTTATAAATCATCCGTTCCCTTATGAAAGAATTTTTCCAACTCATGCGGCGATTCGTTTCGCCCTATAAAAGATATGTCATGGCGGCGGTTGTGCTGAACATCCTTTCCGCCATCTTTAACGTGTTTTCCTTCTCCCTGCTCATCCCGATACTGAACATTTTGTTCAAGACGGGCGACCCGGACAAGGTTTATTCTTTCATGGAATGGGGAAGCGGAGACATTAAGGACGTGGCGGTCAATAATTTCTATTATTACGCTTCGCGGATGATTGAAGTGTTCGGCACATCCACCACCCTCTTGTGGCTGGGGCTGTTTCTTGCCGGAATGACTTTATTGAAAACAGCATGCTATTTCGGTTCATCCGCAGTCATGATTCCGCTCCGTACGGGAGTGGTGCGCGACATCCGCATCATGGTCTACTCGAAGGTGATGCACCTGCCGCTCAGCTTCCTTTCCGATGAACGGAAAGGCGACATCATTGCCCGCATGAGCGGAGACGTAAGCGAAATCGAAAACTCCATTACCAGCTCGCTCGACATGCTGCTGAAAAACCCGATTCTCATCATCTCCTATTTTGCCACTCTGATTATTACCAGCTGGCAACTCACGCTCTTCACGATTGTCGTGCTTCCGGTAATGGGATGGATTATGGGAAGAGTGGGAAGAAAGCTGAAGCGCAAATCCCTCGCCGCACAAAACAAATGGAGCGAAACCATGTCGCAACTGGAAGAGACCCTGGGCGGAATGCGCATCATCAAAGCGTTTATTGCCGAAGACAAAATGATAAGCCGCTTCGTAAAGTGCAGCAATGAGTTCCGCGATGCCACCAACCGTGTAGCCATGCGCCAAAGCCTTGCCCATCCGATGAGCGAATTCCTGGGCACGGTCCTGATTGTACTGGTATTGTGGTTTGGCGGTTCGCTTATCCTAAGCGACGCCTCCCCGATTGACGCGCCCACCTTTATTTTCTATATGGTCATCCTGTACAGCATCATCAACCCGCTGAAAGACTTTTCGAAAGCAGGATATAGCATTCCGAAAGGGCTGGCTTCCATGGAACGCGTGGATAAAATCCTGAAAACAGAAAACCCCATAAAGGAACGCCCCGATGCCGAACACATCACCGAGATGAAAGAAGGGCTGGAGTTCCGCCATATTTCGTTCAGCTACGGAACACACGAAGTGCTTCACGACATCAGCCTGAGCATTCAGAAAGGCGAAACCATTGCCTTGGTAGGGCAAAGCGGCTCCGGGAAGTCTACCTTGGTCGACCTTGTCCCCCGTTTCCACGATGTGCAAAAAGGCGAGATACTTATCGACGGGAAAAACATCAAAGATTTAGCCGTAAAGGACCTGCGGAGCCTGATAGGGAACGTAAACCAGGAAGCGATTCTTTTCAACGACAGTTTCTACAACAACATCACTTTCGGGGTGGACAACGCAACGATGGAAGAAGTAGTAGCCGCCGCAAAAGTCGCCAATGCCCACGAATTTATCATGGAAAGCGAAGAGGGATACGACACCAACATCGGCGACAGGGGATGCAAGCTCTCCGGAGGCCAGCGCCAGCGCATCTCCATTGCCCGCGCCATCCTGAAGAACCCGGCTATCCTGATACTGGACGAAGCGACCTCCGCCCTCGACACCGAAAGCGAACGCCTGGTACAAGAAGCCTTGGAACGCCTCATGAAAACCCGTACTACGATAGCCATCGCGCACCGCCTCTCCACAATCAAGAATGCCGACCGCATCTATGTGCTTTATGAAGGCAGAATCGTAGAATGCGGCAAACACGAAGAGCTGCTTCAGAAGAACGGATATTACAAACGGCTGAACGACATGCAGGCGTTGTAAATATGCTAATAAATAATGTGCCAATGTGTTAATGTGCTAATGTGTCAATGAACAATGTGCTAATGTGAAAAACAGATTGGCATATTAACACATTGTTTATTAGCACATTATTTATCAGCACATGAATTAACGCACCAGACTTTCTATCACCTCGGGATAATATTGGTATTCCAACTGATGTACACGCTCTGCCAACGTTTCGGGGGTATCATCGGGCAATACCGGACACTTTGCCTGAAAAATATAATCCCCCTCATCATACCGCTCATTAATATATTGAATGGTAATGCCGCTTTCTTTCTCGCCCGCATCCAATACCGCTTCGTGCACATGGATGCCATACATGCCTTTCCCTCCGAACTTCGGGAGCAAAGACGGATGTATGTTTACTATCCGTTGCGGATAAGCATGCAAGATATCATCAGGAATACGCAATAAAAAACCTGCCAATACGACAAAGTCCGCCCTGTATTCCCGCAACACCAGCAATGCCTCTCCCGATGCGAATCCGGCAGAAGTAACTACCCTGCACGGGACATGCAACCGCCCGGCACGCTTAACCACTCCGGCAGTTGCGCGCGATGCGATAACCACCGATACATTTATCTCTTCTTTTTCTTCAAAATAACGGATGAGCCGTTCGGCATTCGTACCTTCACCCGAAGCCAAAATTGCGATATTTTTCATATTTTTGTCCTTTTTCGTGCACATAATATATAAAAATGTGCAAAGAAAGTGCATTTATTTGCCCGAATATTTGTATAGAACGAGAAATATTTATTCCTTTGCACCGAAAATTAAACAAAATTATTCTATTTATAAACTTAAAACAAGAAAATTATGTCTGAAATCGCATCAAAAGTACAGAAAATCATCGTTGATAAACTGGGTGTAGAAGAATCAGAAGTTACTCCGGCTGCTAGCTTCACTAACGATTTGGGTGCAGACTCTTTGGATACTGTAGAACTGATCATGGAATTCGAAAAAGAATTCGGTATTTCTATTCCTGACGACCAGGCAGAAAAAATCCAAACTGTAGGCGACGCTATTTCTTATATCGAAGCTAACGCAAAATAAGTAATTCTGTATATGGAATTAAAAAGAGTTGTAGTAACAGGTCTTGGTGCGGTTACTCCGGTTGGCAATACGGTTCCCGAATTTTGGGAAAACCTGGTGAACGGAGTAAGCGGGGCAGGACCTATTACTCATTTTGATGCATCTAAGTTCAAGACCCAGTTCGCTTGCGAAGTAAAGAACTTCAATGCCACTGACTTCATCGACCGCAAAGAAGCCCGCAAAATGGACTTATATACCCAGTATGCGGTAGTAGCAGCCAAAGAAGCGGTAACCGATGCCGGTCTTGACACGGAAAAAGAAGACTTGAACAAAATCGGAGTCATTCTGGGCGTAGGTATCGGAGGTATACATACGTTCGAAGAAGAAGTAGCCGGATACGAAAAGACCAAAGATACCATCGGTCCTAAATTCAATCCGTTCTTTATTCCTAAAATGATTGCCGACATCGCTTCCGGACAGATTTCCATCATGTACGGATTCCACGGACCGAACTTTACCACGACTTCTGCATGCGCTTCCTCTTCGAATGCCATTGCAGATGCGTTCAATTATATCCGCTTGGGCAAAGCCAACATCATCGTGACAGGCGGCGCCGAAGCTGCTATCTTCCCTGCAGGCGTTGGAGGTTTCAATGCCATGCATGCCCTTTCTACCCGCAACGATGACCCGCAACGTGCCTCACGCCCGTTCAGCGGAAGCCGTGACGGTTTTGTAATGGGTGAAGGTGCAGGATGCCTGATTCTGGAAGAACTGGAACATGCCAAAGCACGCGGAGCCAAGATTTATGCGGAACTTGCCGGCGTAGGCGCTTCGGCAGATGCTTATCACCTGACAGCTTCCCATCCTGAAGGATTAGGAGCCAAACTGGTGATGATGAACGCATTGGAAGATGCCGGTATGCAACCGGAAGATATCGACTATATCAATGTACACGGAACTTCTACCCCTGTAGGCGATGTTTCTGAAGTGAAAGCCATCAAAGACGTGTTCGGAGAACATGCCTACAAGCTGAACATCAGTTCTACCAAATCCATGACCGGACACCTGCTGGGCGCAACCGGAGGAGTAGAAGCCATCGCCTGCGTACTGTCTGTTAAGAATGACATTGTACCCCCGACCATCAACCACGAAGAAGGAGATAACGATGAAAACATCGACTATACCCTGAACTTTACTTTCAACAAGGCACAGGAACGCACTGTCCGTGCGGCGTTGAGCAATACATTTGGTTTCGGTGGACACAATGCATGTGTAATCATTAAAAAATACACTGAATAAACTGTGTTTGGCAATATAACAGATAAGATAAGACTCCTCTTCCGCAAGGACAAGGAGCCTTATCTTTGTTTTTACCGGATGACCGGATTCTATCCGCGGAACATCGACATCTACAAACAGGCATTGCTCCACAAATCATCTTCAATCAAGAATGAAAAAGGCCGCTTGCTGAACAATGAACGTCTGGAATTCTTAGGCGATGCGATATTGGACGCTGTCGTGGCAGATATCGTATACAAGAGATTTGAAAAAAAACGCGAAGGATTCCTTACCAATACGCGTTCTAAAATCGTGCAACGAGAAACATTAAACCATATAGCCGTACAAATCGGACTGGATAAACTGGTGAAATTCACCACGCGCCAGTCTTCGCACAACAGTTATATGGGCGGCAATGCTTTCGAAGCGCTTATCGGGGCACTTTACCTGGACAGAGGCTATCGGGCATGCAAGAAATTCATGGAAGAACGCATCATCAGCCAATACCTTGACATCGATAAACTCTCGCGTAAAGAAGTCAACTTCAAGTCAAAGCTTATCGAATGGAGCCAGAAGAACAAGTTTCAAATAGCGTTCAATCTGGTTAACCAATCGCTTGACGATGAACTGAATCCGATTTTCAATACGCAAATTCTTGTGGAAAATGTTCCGGCAGGAACCGGGAAAGGATACTCGAAAAAAGAATCACAACAGGAAGCGGCACACGAGACTTTGAAAAAAATCAAGTCTGACCCTCAATTCATAGATGCGATTTTTGCATCAAAAGCCGAAAGAGAGAAAGACACGGAACCGGTGTATACAGAAGATTCTCCCAGCGTAATGGAGACCAACGAGGTTAAAACAACCGTTGATGTACGGGAAGAACTCATAACAGAACGCTATGATGATACGGAACGCATCATAGCAGAAGCGGAAGAAGCCGCATTCAAAGAAGAAATTCAAGAAAAGACATCAGCCGATTCCGAAGAGGAACGCATATAGATTCATCGGCTTACGAATATATCATCATCACTTCATGAAGATATATCCGTAAACCGATGAAAGCCATATCAACCCAACCTCTACAAAGGCTTATATTCTACAAACGCCTCCATCGCCTCGTAACAGGCAAGCCCTAATTTATCGTAAAGCGAAGCGGTGCCACGGTTGCGGTCCTCGCTGCGTTGCCAGAAGAGGCGCTCGTCATTGCCCAGGAACGGGGCACTCTCCATCTGAGACTGGTGCTTCAGGATGGAATTCCGTTTCGCACGAAGCTCTTCGGGACTGAACGGCACAGCCATCTCGATGTTCTCGATTTCCCATTCCGCCCACGCCCCGCGGTACATCCAGATGCGGCAATCCTTCAACCATGCGGCACCGGCATTCTTTTCCTCGTCAATAGCTGCCAGTACGGCATCGGTGCATACACGGTGCGTGCCATGAGGGTCGGCAAGGTCGCCGGCTACATAAATCTGGTGGGGCTGCACCTCCTGCAACAGCTTCTGGACGATTTGCACATCCGTCTCGCTAATGGGGTTCTTCTCGATGCGTCCGGTCTCGTAGAAAGGAAGGTCGAGAAAATGCACATGGTCCAGCGGAATGCGGTTATACGTGCATGCCGTGCGTGCCTCTCCCCTACGTATCAGCCCCTTTATGGTCAGGATGTCACGCGTGTCGATGTCGCCTTCCTTCTTCTGAAGCAGGAACTGCTTGATGTCGGCATACATCTTGCGGATGGTCTCGTTCTGATTCTCATCAAAAAGCTGGTTGAAACCGTTGATGAAGTGCATGAAGCGTACCACCTCCTCATCGCCTACGGCAATATTGCCCGAAGTCTCGTATGCCACATGCACGTCGTGACCCTGCTGCACCAGACGGCGGATGGTGCCGCCCATGGATATCACATCGTCATCGGGATGCGGAGAGAAGACGACCACACGCTTGGGGAACGGCTTGGCACGCTCCGGACGGTACGTGTCATCCGCATTGGGCTTGCCGCCGGGCCAGCCGGTGATGGTATGCTGAAGGTCGTTGAATATCTTGATGTTCACATTATAGGCAGAGCCGTAAAGCACCAGCAGCTCGCTCAAGCCGTTCTCGTTATAATCCTTGTTGGTCAGCTTCAGAATCGGTTTTCCGGTCAAAAGGCAAAGCCACACGATGGCACTCCGGATCAGCTTGTCCGTCCATTCGCAGCTGGTCACAAGCCACGGGCGCTGGATGCGCGTCAGGTGTGAAGCTGCGGGCAAGTCGATGCAGACGGTCGCATTCTGGTGCATCTGGAGGTAAGAAGCGGGAAGCGTATCCGAAATCTTATCCTCTACCGCCTGCTTGATAATATCGGTCTTGTCATCGCCCCAGGCAAGCAGATAAACACGGCGGGCTTCCATAATCGTATTGATGCCCATCGTAATGGAACAAGGAGGCAGGTTGTCCACGCCCAGGTTATGCGCCGCTTCCGAGCGGGAAGTACTGTCCACAAATATCAGGCGCGTAATGGAAGCCGCCGTAGAGCCGGGCTCGTTCATGGCGACATTCCCTTCCCTGCCGATGCCCATAAGGACGATGTCCAGTCCGCCGTAGGTCTTGATGCGCTGTTCATACAGCAGGCAATGGTCTATGACCGCATCCTGAGGAATCGTGCCGTCCGGAGTAAACACGTTCTGCCGGTCGATGTCCACCTGGTTCAGGAAAAGCTCATTCAGCTGGCCGATGCTGCTGCTCCCCTGCTCTGATAAAGGATAGTATTCATACAGATTAAATATCACCGCATTACGGAAGCTGACGCCTTCTTCCTTATGGCGGCGCACCAGTTCGGCGTAAAGCGGACGGAGCGAAGCCCCCGTGCCCAAAGCCAACGTACAGAACTTGCCGTCATGCTGGCGTTCCTGTATCTTGCGGATAACCTCATCGGCTATGCACTTCACGCCCTCGTCTACCGTCTCATAGATGTTGGTCGGGATTTTCTCAAAACGGGTCAGCACGGAGCGGTCAATCGTATTCTCCGGCTTGTAATATCGGGTAGACACCTCGCCTCGGTCGGTACGCATATCGTAAAGCTGCTCGCGGTTCTTTCCGGTATCATACAAGACGTATTTATAATAAGGTGTACGAACCATCCAGCCCAACGTGCCTGCGGTCTCCCCGAAGAAGGTTTCGGTCACCACGTACGGACGGTGCGCCTTTGCCGTATCTCCCTCCTCCGCTACCTCGCGGAAGCTGACCCCTTGGCGTCCCGAAGGCACCTCCACTTCTGCCCAGTCGCATACGCTCGGCATCAGGTCTTCTCCATTATTGATAAACTGGGGCAATACCTTTCCCGCATTCTTCCCGCCGGGAAGGCAAACGATGAAAGGCACGTTCACCACCTCTTCATACAGGGCGGTTTTCTGGTTCCATTGGTGTGCGCCGCATCCGTCTCCGTGGTCGCTGGTAAAGATAACCACGGTATTCTCCCACAAGCCCTGCCTGTCCACCTCATCCAGAATCTTCCCGATTTCCTTGTCCACCGCTTCAATCAGGCGGTAATACGCATTGCGGTACCGACGCCAGTCGTCCGGCGTGAAAGTCACGGTCGGATAAAGCCGATGGTTCTGCCTGCGCTCGAAAGCCAGGGCATCGGCATCATACGGATTGACCGCAAAATTGGCAGGCAAGCCGGGACAATCTTCAAGCGCCGGCTCTTCGAACGAAGCATAGGGCGGATTCTGATGACGCGCATACTCGCAAATGTTATGCGGATTATCGAAAGAGGCGACCAGGAAGAAAGGCTGTTCGGGATTGCGGCGCAAGAAGGCAACACATGCCTCGGCAAGACCGAAATCATTATGCCCGTGCAGGTTCTCGAAACCGAAAGCCTCCTTCGCCGGCAAGGAATTGGTATGCGCGTGCCATTTCCCGGCGTATGCGCATTCGTATCCGCTTTCTTCCAATAACGTGCCCAATGTCCGTGTGCGGATAGAGTCGGGCATCGGCGTCCCGTTCTCGGTCAGACCCACCTGACCGGGCGTGTATCCCGTAAACATGGACGAACGTGAGGGGCCGCTCAAGGGCATGCTGCAATAAGCGTTCGAGAAACGCACGCCCCTCTGGGCAAGCCGGTCCATATTGGGGGTATGCACCTCTTCATTTCCGGCACAGCTCATTGCCGTAGCAGTCTGCTGGTCGGTCATAATATAAAGGATATTCGGGCGTTCTTGCGCCCCCAATACGGCAGGCGAGAACAAGGCACAATAAAAAATAGGCTTCATAGGCAATGTGTTTTTTCATTTTTCCGAAAGCAAAATTAAGCATTCTGCCCCGAAACCTGAATCACGCCTGATTCGTGTATGTGCAACCGCGTGCAAATGCTTTCAATTCCGGTTAAAAAACTATCAAATTTGTGCAATCCCTCCGGCATCCCCCACGGCAGGCATGAACGTCATGCCGGATTTGCTGAGTTATTTCTCTTGAAACGCAGATTGACACAGATTAACGCAGATAATTTTATTTTTTTTGAATATCCGCAAACATCCCATGTAGGGGCGTATCGCATACGCCCGAATGCGTCCACTTATCCATGCGGATGCCTTCAGGGCATATGCGATACGCCCCTACAGTCAATTAGGTAAAATGCGGATATTCATTTTATTTTTTTATCCGCGTAAATCTGCGCTAATCTGCGTTTCGTCACGCCCAAACGTCACGAGAGCCAGAACCCGCTATGCGGACTACCCCCTCTCAACAGCTTCCGCCTTCCATTGCTCTATCGGCATGCTGTAGAGCCACGAAGTCTTTTCCTCCTTCCGCTCTACGAAATACACATACGAGATATCATTCTCCACGATGTGGATATTATCGTTCGGAGTCACCACCAGAAGCTGGAGGTGAAGCTGCTTGCAGAGCGTGATGAGGTAGCGCGCCTTGTCTTCATCCTGCGCCTTGAAAGCCTCGTCAATCGCCACAAAGCGGAACGAATCGCTTTGCATGCCGCTCTTGGTCAAGCCGAACTGGTAGGCAATGGCAGAGCCTAATATGGTGTAGGTCAGTTGGGCTTTCTCCCCTCCCGACAGGTGTCCCATGTTCTCGTACGTGGTTTCCTTGCGCCCATCCTGCCGGTTGTATTCCTCTGCCTTATACGTAAACCAGAAACGCACGTCCATCACCCGGTTGCGCCACTCCTCATCCTCCAGCCGGCGCATGAACGGTTCTACATGGTCGTAGAAATGCATCCTCCTGCCATCGGGAAGCGAATTGATTTTCTGCACATCCGGCACCGCCTCATCCATCAGCCGCTTAAACTCGCGTGCCTCCTCGCTTATCTGGGGCAGGGCGGAAAGCTGGATATACGTGACGGGGCGCGTCCGGTAATCGATGCCCTTGAGCGAATCATTCAGCATGTCGATATTGCTCTTGATGGCGTGCATCCAATTGATGAAGAACATCCGGAACTCACCCACCTTATCGGTCAAGGTCTTTTGCAGATACCCGTCGAACTGGCTTTCGTACTTGGGCAGGTTCTCTTTCTCCAGCCTCTCCAACATCTGCCGGTACGCATCTATCAGCTCGATGTGCGCGGCATCGGGCAGAGCATCAACATCCGCACGCCAATCCTTGAAGCGTGCCAGTATCTCCTCTTCGGGATGCTTGAACTCCGTGATTTTCATCTTGGCTTCATCCTCACAAGCACGCTTCTCGGCATCCAGCTTCTTGCGGTCGCGCTCGTTCTTTGCCTGAAACTTCCCCCGCTCCTGCTTCAGCTGGTCGTACGAAAGCTCGCACAAATACGCGTAGCTTTTCTCAAAATCGGTGAAGAGCAACGACTTAATCGAAGAAACCACCCGCTGGTTCTCCTCGATTTCCTTCTGAAGCTGTTCGATACGGTATTCGGCATGAATCACCTTGCGGGTAGATTCCGGTATGTCTGTATTCCCCAAGCGATGCTGCTCCTCGCGTACCTTGTCCAGCTGAACCTGAAGTGTATGAAGGCGGTCGTTCCCTTTCTCCAACGCCTCTTTCTCGTCCTGCTTTTCCTGAAGCTGTGCGGCGTACGCCTGCCAGTTCACTTTCTCGAAATCAGCGAACACATCCGCCAGCTTCCGGTGCAGTCCGGCTTGTGCCTCACACTCCTTAGCCGCCTGCCCAATCCGTTCCGCCTCTTGCGAAAGCGCCTCGTCCCGCTCCTGAAGCTGGACCAACTCCTGCTGGAGAAGCTTGATTTTCTCCTTGTTCTCCCATCCCAACACGAAGTTCTCCCGACGCAAGATATGCGGGCGGTCATCCTTCTCATGCCTTTCGCCGGGGAACTTGACCAGTCCTTCACGGGTAACGGCTTTCTCCTTATACCGCTCGAACGCTTTCAAATCCTCGGCACAGACATAATTGTATTTCTCGAAAATCATGTCACGCACCCATTCCTCGTACTCGCTGTCCGAGCGGATTTCTATCTTGTCAATCAATTGCTGTTCCTCCCCGCCGTTTCCATACGCCTGCAAATCCGACAAGGAGTTATAAGGCACATACCGGTAAAACAAGATGCGCCCTTTCAGGTTTGTGGCATTCACATACTCGTTCACCTGATGATAGTATTTATCAGGCACAATCAGGTGAAGGGCAAAATGATGCAGAATCTTTTCCAACGCCGCTTCCCATGCTTCCTCGCCCTCTGCCACCCGGCACAGTTCTCCGACAAAAGGAATTTCCTCCTTCGATGCCCCGGTGTGCTTCAGGATAGCCTCGCGGATTTCGGTCTCGCGCAAGGGAATGTTATTCTTATTCTGGCGGAGCACCTCTACAGTACGCATCAGTTCCTCTATCTGCAGGGCAAGCTCTTTCCGTTCCTGCTCGGCATGAATCTGTTTCCGGATGTATGTCTCTTTCTCTTCCGCCAATGCCTCCGCCTTAGCACGTGCTTCCGTACGCCGAGCCTGAAACGTCTCTTCATCCGCCGGCAACGAAGGGAAGTTTATCTTTCCGGCAAGCCCGTTGTATTCCTCCATCCGCTTCACCCGCTCGTCACGTTCCTTGGCAAGAAGCTCGATGTCGTTTTCCAGCTCCTTCAACTTACGCCCTACCTCGTCCTTCTCGATGGCAAGCGCCAAAGTGCGTTCCTCCTGCTTCAGCTTTTCCTCTTTCCGACGGAACTTAGCGGTTTCCGCCTCCAGGCGTTCTTTCTCCTTCAAGGCTTGGTCCAACTTCTCCTCCGCCATGCGGATGATTTGCCTGGCGAACCAATATACGGCAGTATCCTTATCGGTAGACAACTGGCGAAGCCGCTCATCGGCTTGCCGGATTTTCTCTGCCAGCTCCGCTATCGGATGCAAACGTTCAATCTGCATGCGTGCCTTCTCGATGTTCACCTTCGCTTCTATCAGGGTCGTGAAACTATCCTTCAACTGAAGGTATTGGCTCTCGGCATCGTGCTCCTCCAGCATATTGGTACGGATAAATTCATCCAGGTCGTCCAAGACCTTCACCCCTACGATCTGGTTGAAAAGGCTCAATGCCTTTACCGAACGCATGCCGAAAAGCTGGGTGATGCGTTCGGCATAGCCGGTCGGTCCCTCAAAGAATTCCACCAACGCGCGCGTACCTTTATAAGATGCCTCTAACCGGCGTCTCCAGATTCCCTTCCCGTCAAAAGGCTGGAAGTCCTTCTGTATCTCCAGCGGCACATGCGCCAACCCGAATGTACGGCGCAATTCTCCCCCCGAGAACCAGCGTACCTGAAAGACCGTCACTACCCGCTCGCCGGCACTCGCAAACGATGCCAGCAAAATGGAATAGGCGCTTTTGTCGCGCAAGGCTTGTGTGGTCACTCCCCGTTCACCTTCCTTCTGGATGTTTCCGTAATGCCCCAACACATAGGTCTCTTCCGTCCGGTTTCCTTTCTTTTCCACCCCGGAAGACTGGTTATAGAAACGGTCTTTCTTTGCCGGAACCAGCAAGGTGAGCAACGCATCAATGATGGTGCTCTTTCCCGAAGCGTTCGCTCCGGTAAGCAAGGCATTATTCCCTTGCGGAGCCAGACGGAAGATACGCTCGTGAAACGTTCCCCAATTATAGATTTCCATGTATTGCAAGCGGAACCCCGCCGTATCGGAAGATGTACTAAACAGATTCAACATAGCTTTCAAGTTTCTTTTTAAATTCTACCAACTGGTCGAGCGTGACCTTCTCTTTGATGATGCGGTGTATCTGGTAACAGACCGCATTGTCCTGCCGCTTCTCTATCAAAAAGCCCAATTGCACCATCCGGGCAATGTAGGTGTCCAGCTCGTTCAATAGCTTTACCCGGTTGAAACGTTCGGGCAAGAACAATTCGATGCGTTCCTTCAAGGCTTTATCCGTAACGTAACACTCCGCCGCATACAGTTCATCCAAATTGCTGTCGAATTCCTCCAGCATTTCCCGAAGAACAATCGCCAGCACCGAACACTCAAACCCCAACGGCTTGCGCGGAATAAGCCCCAAGGTATTCCCGCCCTCATCGGTCATCTGCTTCAGGTAAGCAAAGCCTTCGTCGCGCTTTACAATCAATTCCAGTCCGATTTGGGCAACATACTTCTGTATTTCAGACTGGTAATGCAAAAGGTCGTTCCAGCAACGGTCGGATGCATTGACCGCTCCTTTCAACAGGCAAACCACCGCCCTCGCATAAGGAGTTATATAAGATTCTAAGTTCATTTGTTCTTGAATTTTTGAGTTCTTGAGTTTATTTGTTTGAAACGCAGATTAACACAGATTTTCGCAAATTCTTATTTTGATTGAACGCAGGAAAATCCTTGTCTATTGCCAATTAAAACAATCTGCGTCAATCTGCGTTAATCTGTGTTTCAAACAAGCATACGCTAAAAAAGCAAGATTTCGGGAATGACAATGGCTTTGTGCTGCTCTTCATCGAACACCACCGTCTGTGTCCGTTCGGCACTCACGGTATGATGAAAATCGCGCACTACGCCGATATAGCCGAACAACTCGGACAAGCCTTGGCTCAATCCCCCGTTTTCTTCTATCACCGCTCCCAGCGAAACTTGCTTCTTCTTCCGCAATGCCTGCTGGACGCGTTGCTTCAGGATGCGCCGGTCTACCCGGTTCTGCACGAACAAGTTCCCAGCCGAACGGGCTTCGCTTATATCCGAGTTTGCCATCTCCAAAGCCTGGCTATAAGTCACTTCCATAGATTGTTCCAACGTAAGTTTGCGTTCCATCGGCATAGCAATCTCCGGCAAGGTCTCGACTTCCAACGTTATATCCGGCGTGATGCCCTTCTGCGCCAGCTGGAGCAAGGAAGCCTGAATGTCCCCTATCACTTGCTGTGCCAGTACCGCAGGCATGGCTCCGTTCTCGCAGATAATCCGGCTCAGCTTCTCCGCCATCTTGTCGTTCGCCTGATATACTTTCTTTCCCGCGGCATACAGATATTGTTTCATGTTTTTCAGGAACGTATCGTTCACCTCCAAGCGCTTCTCGTCCAGCGTATCATACAGATGCTCCACCAATTCATCCCATGTATGCTGCAGGGAAGGAGTCAGCAAGAAGTCCCAAAAGGCATAAAAGCTCTTGCCTTGCGAGCTTTGTTGCAGATTTCCCAAGGCATCAAACGTAAAGCCTAAGATATCGCCCTTGGAATATTCGCCTTCCGCATGTTTGCGGTAAATGTCTTTGGTAATGCGCTTGAAGTTCTCCTCCACTTCCTTAAAATCGGAAAGCAGTTCCTTTGCCGACTGGCTTATCTGCTTGAAGCGTGGCACTATCTGGTATTCTTCGAAAATCTCGGCATCGCCTCCCTCCTGAATCGCTTGGATTTGGCATTCTATCTCACGTTTCTTCTCTTCCAGCATCCGGATGCGTTCTTCCTTGTCCTCGTTGGTAAACTCTACCAGTTCTTTCAATTGCCCGAACAAGTTCATAAACTTCGATTCCGTACCAACAAACTCTTCGCGTTTCAGGCTCAAAAGCCAATCTATGGTCTTGCTTGCATAAAGCGAAAGTTCGTAAAAAACCTCACCCGTTTCCTCCTGATAATTGCGCAAGAAACCCTTATCGGTCCACCGCTGGATATACTTGCTTGCCTTTTCCTCGAACGTATCGAAAGCCGTAATCCCGCTTTCCTCATCCTGCTCCAAATGCACGGCATTCAGATAATCGGCAAGCTGCATCCGCAAAGACTCGAAAGGTACGGCGGTCTGCCGGTGATAGAACGTCTTAAAAAGGAACAAGATAATCAGCTGACGATTGCGCAAGCGAAGCAATTCCACGCAAGGCGAAGTATGCAAGATTTCAGATAAAACTTCAGTTTGTGACGCCATTCTCATTTTCAATTAACGTGCAAAAATACAAACTTCTTGCGGAAATAAAAAATGAATTATCCAAAGGCATTTATTTTTCTACACGTCCGACATCCGTCCGGAAGCCTGTTTCATTTATCGCCGCATATAGCCGCGTTGCTTGTACGATTAGTAATCGTCACGCCGCACGATTAATAATTGTCATGCTGTACGATTAGTAATCGTACCGGCTGCGCGGCTATAAAACAATTTGCCCGGACCTGTATCCAATTACAAGTCCGGGCAAACAAAATTCTCTTTGCTCTTAATTCTTCCTATAGAATCAGAACTGATATCCTGTCCAATCGAAGTCTGCGGCAGAAGCTCCGGTATTGCCATCGGCTACGGTAACCTCACCTGTTCCGTGTATTTCATCGCCTGTAAGCGTCGAAGTCAATTCATTGGTTACAGAAATAACTGTAGTTGCTTGTGCATCGCCTTTGCTATCTGTCAGGTCTACCAAGTCGTCTACCGTACCTGTACCGATAACCAATGCATTGGTAATGGTAGCTTTCGCACCACGGCGAATCTTGATAGCGTCTACCATTTCGGCTGCTTCAGACAAGTTTTCGATAGTCATGTTCTCGATGGTGAAGTCGGATTGCGGAGCGTGGTCAGCACCGTTTCCGTCCAGATTTCCGTCAGCTTCTACACCACGCGGGTCTTCTTCGGTGCTGGTGAATCCGGCTTCCCAACGTCCGTAGCAGTCCTTCAGCGTACCGCAATAGCCTTGAGTGAAGTCGAACATATCGTCATCGCAGTTTACGGCAAGCAGTCCGGTTACGTTTACCGAGCCTCCGAAGAATTCGATGGCATCATCGGCACCTTCTGCAATATAAATGTTTTCAATCACCGTTCCGTTTCCTACTGCATTCAGTGTAAGTCCGTTGTGTTCGACATCGGCATTCGAACGTGCTCCGGTATAAAGCAGCTTGACATAACGCAATACGCCCGAATTGTCGGCATTGTCATCGCCTCCGTAGGGTTGGTTGTTATCAATCTCGGTAGCACCTTCGGTTACAGTTCCCTCTACGCCTGAGATGCGGGCATAACCGTTGATAATCAATCCGCCCCAGTAACCCGGTCCGGCATTGGCTTCATCTTCTGCCGTAAAGGTAATGGGAGCCTCAGCAGTTCCTTCTGCCATAATCTTACCGCCACGTTCTACCAGCAAGTAATTGCCAAAACCTTCTTTTGCCTTGATGGTCAACCCGGCAGGGATGGTCAGCGTAGCACCTTCTTTCACTACTACAGCACCTTCGAGTGTATATCCAGTATTCGCATCGAGAGTCATATCCGAAGCGATATCGCCTGAAAGGGTTGCCGTAGCAGGTTCCGGAGCTTCGGTTTCGCCCGGGAACTGATAGCCTGTCCATGACAGTGCACTGGTATTGGCACCCGTATTTCCTGCCTCCATCACGATGCCTTCGTAAGTGCCTTCTGCGTTCAAGTCGCCATCGGTAGTAGCCGAAGCCAACTGATTGCTTACACTCATTTCAGTACCTTCACCTGCTCCGCCTTTTCCATCGGTCACGTCAATCAGGTTTTCTACAGGACCTGTACCCATTACCAAAGCGTTGGTGATGTGTGCTGTAGCACCGCGGCGTACCTTGATAGCATCGTTCATCGAATAATCAGAGAAATTAGCGATAGTCATGTTCTCTATACGGAAGTCTGATTGCGGGGTATGGTCAGGACCATTCCCGTCCAAGTTTCCATCCGCTTCAATGCCGCGCGGGTCTTCTTCGGTGCTGGTGAAACCTTCTTCCCAAATGCCGTAGCAGTTAGACAAGGTACCAGAATAACCCTGAGTAAAGTCGAACATATCGTCATCACAGTTTACAGCAAGCAAATTGCTTACATTTGCTGTACCTCCGAAGAACTCGATAGCATCGTCGGCACCTTCTACAATATATACATTGTTAATGGTAGTACCATTACCTACACCGTTTAAGGTCAAACCGTTGTGCTCGATGTCTGCACTTGAGCGCGCTCCGGTGTACCACAATTCGATGTATTGCAATGTTCCGCTATTGTCGGCAGCATCGCTTCCTCCGTAAGCCATGTTGTTGTCCACCTCGGTAGCACCGGTAGCGGTACTTCCTGCAGGACCTGAAATAGGAGCCTTACCATTGATAATCAAACCGCCCCAATAGCCCGGCTCAGCCTTGCTTTCATCGTCTACCGTAAACACGATGGGAGCCTGTGCCGTACCTTGGGCATTGATGCGTCCGCCCTGTGCCACAATGATGTATTTGTCGAAGCCCTGTTGCGCCTTGATGGTAGTTCCGGCAGGAATTTCAAGAACAGCGCCATCGGGTACAGTCAGCGTACCAGTCAAAAGATATTCCGTATTGGCATCCAAGGTCATCGTTCCTTCCACATTACCCGAAAGCTCAACGGTTTCTGTAGGTTCTTCACCTCCGCCTTGGTCTCCGCCTTGAGGATCGTCATCGTCACTACAAGAAGTCAGTGATACACTGCTTGCCAATGCGGCAAACAACATCGCATTTAAGAAAAACTTTTTCATTGTTCGATAATTTGGTTAAAATTATAGTTTGGTTTATTGTTCTGATTATATTTTTCCAAGCAGACTTAGAACGTGCATGCCACCCCAAGGCTGAAATCGATTCCTCTGCGGTACTTGCTTAACACCACCTCTTCATTCGTTGCATTTCCTTTACGTGTCAGCTGGTGAACGGAGTTCAACAAGTTTTGCGCTTTCAGGCTGATGGTAAAGTGCTCGCCAATCTTAGCCGAAGATACAAAGTCAAGCGTCGGAATCCCGTTTTCTACAATGTCCTGGTATCCTTGTGTGCCGATGGTGTACAGACGGTCGCTGAAATAATTGAACACCAATGCATTGGTAAACGAGTTGCTTCCTTTACGCACCAAGTAAGTCAGGTCGGCATTGACAAGCCAGGGAGCCGCGCCTTCCAACTGGGAACCGGTCGGGTCGGTAGCCAAAGGCACTTTCGCACACGTATATGTATAAGCGCCGTTCACACCGAGACTCAGCTTATGCAGACCTCCGTCTTGCATCGGATGAGAAAACAAGTCTTTCCGTATCTCGATTTCCGCACCGGCTACAGTAGCATGGTCGGCTATGTTTTCATACGAAAGGAATCCGCCGGCACTGGCAATCTCGATACGTGAAATCGGATTTTTGATGTATTTATAGAATCCGGTCACCGAAATCAGTTCGCCGGACGAAAGATACCAGTCCCATTTCAAATCCACGTTATAGTTATCCGACGGTTGCAAATCAGGATTACCCTGGCTATTGAATGTAACGTTTACATAACGGAACGGAGATATTTCCTTTGCCTGAGGCAAGGTATAAGTCTTGCTGGCTGCAAACCGGAGCGAATGCTTGTCATTGAAATTATAACGCAAGTTGATGCTGGGCAGCACATAGTCTTTGTTGATGGACTGGCTTCCCTGCGTTCCGCCACGGTTCACATTATAATCTACATCCATATTCACTTTATCATACTTCACACCCACGTTGGCAATGAACCCTTCGGTAAACTGGTAGGTAGCCTCTGCGTATGCCGAATGGATTTTCTTATCCACGGTGTACTCGTCTACGTTCTTGTCGAGGACAAAGTAGTTATTATCCAGATTCTCTTGTGTATAATAATTATCAAACCGTACATTATTGATATCAAACTCTTCCTGACGCACTACCGACATATCATACTCGGTAGCTGTAAAATTATCGTCCACAATGCGTCCGGCATAGCCCAACTGGATGTTGGATTCCTGTGAAAAGTCATCGGGAAGTTTATAAGTAAAACCTGCACGGATATTCAAGTCGTCTTCGTTCAGCTCCGAAAAATACCGCTGCTGGATACCGGTACCTCTCATCGGCACATAACCCTCATCGCGTTTCACCAGGTTGTTGATGCGCCGGTCAGGTTCCAGTCCTTTGATAATGTTATAAGCGGCACCTACATTAAAGTCGAGCTTATCCGCCAACGCCCATTTGGTATCCAGCTGATTGACGAAAAGCAAGTTGTCATTGGTCTGCTGGCGGCGCATGAAACCTTCGTAGGTGTCCGAAGACTGGTAATCGGCATCCATACCCAAGTAGTCGCCCACCGATTCGCGCGAAGCGTGCAACATGATGAAATTGTATGTCAATTCATGCTTGTTATTATGCAGATAGTTCAGATTTGCCATCACGACTTGCGAAGTCTCCACATTCGACTTCTTCCCGAGCATATCCTGCGAAAGCTCACCCGTGGTAATCGAATTGCGCACTTCTTCTTCATAATAAGAATAATCGCGG
This sequence comes from Phocaeicola salanitronis DSM 18170, assembly GCF_000190575.1. NCBI lineage: Bacteria > Pseudomonadati > Bacteroidota > Bacteroidia > Bacteroidales > Bacteroidaceae > Phocaeicola > Phocaeicola salanitronis. Next base: position 2,582,107 of record NC_015164.1, read on the forward strand.
TTATGACTGGCAATCAGGTAGAACGAAAGCGGATTGTCGTGGATATCAAATTTCTTTCCGCCCGAAATGCTATAACTTTGGTTTACCAGCCCGTTCTTCTTCGAAGGATCCAAGCGGTTCTGGAAGTTGTATACAGAAAGATCATCGCCCGGCTGCTTGCTATTGGCGAAACCAAAGGCATTCGCTCCGTCCATTTTCAAGAAATCGGACGAAAGCGATTGCGTATTGAAGCCGCCCGAAACGCTGGCGTTCACTTCACCATAGCCCGTCAGCTCTTTCGAAGAAATGTTGATGTTGGCTCCCGCCACATCGGCGTATGTATTGCCATAAAAAGCTTTGTTGACATCTACCGACTGGATAATGTCAGTAGAAAAGAAATCGAGCGCAATGTTCTTGTATTCCGGATCTTCCGAAGGAATCGGATAACGGTTCAATGTGGTCAGATTATACCGGTCGCCCAATCCACGTACAAATACGTTCTTTACACCGTCTTGCTTCGAGATTCCTGATATCTTTGTAACGGCTCCTTCGGCATCCCCTACCCCCTTACGGGATAATTCCTGAGCACCCACCGACTGAATTGCCACCACCGATTTCTTTTGCTCCAATAAAGTAACGTTCTCCGACTCGCGGTTCGCCTTAGCCACAACCACCACATCCGACAACATTTGTGTATCGGGCTCCAACTCGAAATCGAGTGTGGTCACTTTGTTATCCTCTACCTTTACTTGGCGTTTGACCGTCGTTTTATAACCAACATATTTGATTTCAATATCATAGATACCGTCTTCCACCCCTTTCAGCTGGAAGTTTCCGTCTATATCCGTTACAGCTCCGATATTGCTTCCCATAATCCGGATAGTAGCACCAATAAGAGGCTCCTTGGATTGGTGGTCCTTGATGCTCCCTTTTACGTTTACATTCACCTCAACTGCAAATACACTGGCGGCAAACATCGGTAAGAATGCAGCCGTCATCATCCATCGTTTAACTCTTTTCATTACCTTCTTTTTACTAAACTTTTACCGAGTGCAAAGAAAGAGCTTCCCTTTTACAGGTATACGACAATCGGATAACTTTCCGTTTACAAGTCCGTTGCAATAAGATTACAATATTGAAGAAGTTGTATGCCCCTGCATACCGAATAAGGCAGAATGCCGGAAACGGACATGTAAGCGTTTTACTTCTTTACTCTTTTCCTGTCTTCAATAATGGCATCCTTGTTCTCCAACGCCCAACTTATCAGCGCATTGATGTGCGGAAGCAACGAATGGGTACGCGGTGTCAGGGCATACTCCACCCTCGGAGGCACTTCCGGATAGACGGTACGGGTAATATAGCCGTCCTCCTCTAACGTCCGCAAGGTTACGGTCAGCATCTTCTGCGATATGTCCGGGATTTCGCGCTGCAACTCCTTGAAGCGCATGACTTCCTTACCCGCCTTGTTAGCGTATATATAACCAGAAGCGACCATTTGTCACAGAGCCTTGCCAAGATGTTCCGTATCGGGCAATCCGGAAACATCATATCTTCTATCATTGTCCTATCCATATTATATTGCTTTTCAATTCACTCTACAAAAGTAATCAAATTCCTTTTATGTAGCAAGCTTTTATCGGATGGGCGGCAATCAGCCCTTATCCTCCACATTATTTATTATAAAAGACAAGCCAATTTCATTGAACCGATAACTGAAAATCTTCATGCACTTAGCTACATTCTATATTCCACCAGCCGGAATATACATTCCACGGGCTGGAATGTACGTTCCATGGGCTGGAATATACATTCCACGCCGTGGAATGTAGAATGGAACTAACTGCATACAAGAAACAAGCTCGTTGAAAACACATAGTGAGCACACGCAATCTGCCAAATATAGAAGCTGATGAAACTACGGACATTCACTCATTTTTTTCAAAAAATATGGGTCTGTAACTAACTTGTATACAGCAATGGTTACTTCCTCGTAAGTATCTGACGCACAAGTGCTTACTTGCAAAAGTGGATTTCCCTTGATAACTTTGCAATACCAAAGGAAACAAAGACACTTTTGGTAAGTAATCAAATTAACCTATTAAACAAGCAAGAGTATGAAAAATGTAACATTGAAATTATTTATTCTGTTCAACCTTTTAACAATTACAGCTATGGCACAGACAAAAGGACGTTTCGAGGTACACGACCTCGGCAATTTCACACTGCACGTGTATTATACCAACGATGCGTTGGGCGATGCAAGCTACATCATCGAGGGCAAGGATGCGCTCGTGACCATGGAACAACCGCTGTTCAAGGACAACGTAGCGGAATTTGACGCTTATCTTTCCAAACTGGGCAAAACGGTAGAGACACGCATCACGGACTATCATGTGGGCGGAACCGGAAATCATGAGGTGGTGATGGCGGAAGGTATGCCCGAATTTACGAAGGGGGAAATCTATGGCGGCATGATGAAAGGATTCGCGCAGGTTTTCGGCGATGCCCTGACCAACATGCCTACAGGCAAGGCTTCGGAAGTGGCATTCGGCACTACGCAGACTTGGGCAGGAGTTCCGTTCGAGTTCCGCCACGGAGCGACATCCGATTTTCCGGGCGCAAGCATCCTGATAGGAGGCAAGGTTTATTATACGCACTGGACTCCGGCAAAGGCACACGTAAGCCATTTGCAGGTTTCTTCTCCGGCTGCCATTGATGCGGAAATAGCAGAAGCGAAAAAGTCACTGGCATCGGGAGCGGAACTGTTCATCGGCGGACACGGAGGTGCGGCAAAGCGCGATGCGGTAGAGTTCAAAATCGACTATCTGAAAAAGATGAAAGAAGTGCTCGGCAATAACCAGACGGCACAAGCTTTTATGGACGACATGAAGAAAGCTTTCCCCGGACTGCCGGGAGAAGCCGGACTGGAAGAATTGAGTAAGGCACTCTACAAATAATTATCGAATAAAACCAATCAGGAGTTAAAAGGGAGTTATAAGGAGTTATCGTCCGCCTGGCGGACTGGGAGTTAGACGCCAATACTTTTTGCATCGTTTTCAGAAGCAAGACTATTGACCTTTAACTCCTATAACTCCTGTGAAACATAACTACGTTTATACTATGCATGGTATAAATTTGTGCATTTCCTTGAACATCTCGTACCGTTTCTGTAGAGACGATGTGCACATCGTCTCTACTACGTGGCATATACAAAATACATATTTTAATGCCGTTTAAAGTATAATCCTGATTCGCATAAATAGTAAATACCCTCACTTTCCTGTCACGATACGTTTAATGTCATTCAGTTTGTTCAACGCTTCTATCGGTGTCAAGTTGTTCACATCCAGATGCAGGATTTCATCCCGTATCTGGCACAACACGGGGTCATCAAGCTGGAAGAAGCTGAGCTGGACGCCGTCTTTAGGAGCAGAAGCCTGTACCTTCGGACGCGACACCATACCCTCCTGCCGGTTCTCTTGCTCCAGACGATGCAGGATTTCATCGGCACGCTTCACGATGCTTTGAGGCATGCCCGCCATTTTTGCCACATGAATACCAAACGAATGCTCGCTCCCTCCGCGCTCCAGCTTGCGAAGGAAAATCACCTTATTGTTGACCTCCTTAACCGTTACATTATAATTCTTGATACGCGGGAAGAGTGCTTCCATATCGTTCAACTCGTGATAGTGCGTGGCAAAAAGCGTACGGGCATGAGCCTTCTTGTTCTCGTGGATATGCTCCACGATAGCCCATGCAATGGAGATGCCGTCATACGTGGAAGTGCCGCGCCCCAGCTCATCGAAGAGCACCAGGCTTCGGGGAGAGAGGTTGTTCAGGATATTGGCGGCTTCATTCATCTCGACCATGAACGTTGATTCGCCCACCGATATGTTGTCACTTGCTCCGACACGGGTGAATATTTTGTCCACCAGCCCGATATGCGCACTTTCGGCTGGCACGAAGCAGCCTATCTGAGCCAAGAGCGTGATAAGCGCCGTCTGGCGGAGCAAGGCAGACTTACCCGCCATATTGGGACCGGTGATAATGATAATCTGTTGTGATTCCGTATCGAGATAGACATCGTTGGCAATGTATTTCTCGCCCACGGGCAATTGCTTCTCGATGACCGGATGGCGCCCTTGCTTGATGTCGAGCACATCATCGTCGGCTACCACCGGACGGATATACTTGTTCTCGCGCGCCACATCGGCAAAGGAGAGCAGGCAATCCAGACGTGCGATTTGCGTGGCATTGATCTGGATAGCCGGAATAAACTCGGCAAGGTCTGCCACCAAGTCATTATAAAGCTTGGTTTCCAGTACCAGGATTTTATCTTCCGCCCCCAATATCTTCTCTTCGTATTCTTTCAGTTCCTGCGTGATATACCGCTCGGCGTTCACCAGCGTCTGCTTGCGTATCCACTCGGCAGGCACTTTCTCCTTGTGTGCGTTCCGCACTTCGATGTAATAGCCAAACACATTGTTATAGGCAATCTTCAGGCTGGGGATGCCGGTCTGCTCGATTTCGCGTTGCTGGATTTGAAGCAGGTAATCCTTTCCCGAATAGGAAATGCGGCGCAGCTCATCCAGCTCGGCATTCACTCCGTCGGCTATCACTCCGCCCTTGTTCACCAGCAGAGGCGGGTCGTTCACTATCTCCTTCGCTATTTTATCCCGAATCGAGACGCAGAGGTTCAATTGTTCCCCGATGCGCCGGAGGCTTTCGTTATCTGCGTTCAGACAAGCATTCTTGATAGGCTCAATGGCTTGGAGCGCCACCTTCAGTTGCACCACTTCACGGGGCGAGATACGTCCCACCGCGGCTTTTGATACGATGCGTTCCAAGTCGCCTATACGGTGCAGCTTCTCTTCGATAAAGTCCTTGAAGTCGGGCTCGCGGAAGAAATACTCCACTACATCCAGCCGGGCGTTAATCGGTTTTACTTCCTTCAGGGGAAACACCATCCAGCGTTTCAGCAGGCGGGCACCCATGGGGCTGATGGTATGGTCTATCACGTCCAGCAGGCTGGTGCCTCCCTCGTTCATGCTGCTTATCAGCTCCAGGCTGTGCACCGTAAACTTGTCCAGCCGCACGTAGCGTTCCTCCTCGATGCGTGCCAGCGAAGTGATATGCCCTATCTGATAATGCTGGGTCATGTCGAGGTATTGCAGGATGGCTCCAGCCGCGATGATGCCGTTCTTCAGATGCTCTACGCCGAAGCCTTTCAGGTTCTTGGTCTCGAAATGCTTCAAGAGCTTCTCGCGTGCCGAAGCTTCGGTAAACACCCAGTCATCCAGCTCGAAGGTGAAAAACTTGCTTCCGAAATTGCCTTCGAACATGGGTTTCTTGCCCCGCTCGAACAACACTTCCTTGGGAGCGAAATTATTCAGAAGCTTGTCGATGTAGTCAAAAGGCCCCTCGGCGGTCAGGAACTCGCCGGTAGAGATGTCCAGAAAAGCGATGCCGCACGCGGTTTTCCCGAAATGGATGGCGGCAAGGAAATTGTTCTCCTTATACGACAACACATTGTCGCTGATGGCAACGCCCGGCGTCACCAGTTCGGTAATGCCCCGCTTCACCAGCTTCTTCGTGGTTTTCGGGTCTTCCAGCTGGTCGCAGATAGCCACACGCCTTCCGGCACGTATCAGCTTGGGCAGATACGTATCGAGGGCATGGTGCGGAAATCCTGCCATTTCCACCGTCTTCGCCTGCCCGTTGGCACGCCTGGTCAAGGTTATTCCCAGTATTTGCGAAGCGGTCACGGCATCTTCGGAATAGGTTTCGTAAAAGTCGCCGCACCGGAAAAGCATCAGCGCGTCGGGATGCTTCGCCTTCAGGTCGAAATACTGTTTCATCATGGGGGTCAATACCACGTCGTTATCTTTAGCCACTGTGTTGTCCTTTCTTTTATTAATGTGTTGTCCGTACCTGCAAAGGTACGAAAATTTCCCAAATATCTGCCTTCCGTGACGCAAGTATCTGCAACGCCCGGCGCAAGCACCTGCATGAACGGATGCATGTATATGCGCAGGCGGAAGAAGGCAGGCACCTTTTCCGGGACATGCAACTCCGGAAAAAGGAAAACCCCGCAAAAACGACGTTTTTACGGGGTTTTACCTTAAATGACTGTGATTTGCGTTGGACTACCTGGATTCGAACCAAGACAAACAGAACCAAAACCTGTTGTGCTGCCATTACACCATAGTCCAAACTTCGTGTGCCTCTCTCAAGAAGCGGTGCAAAGATAAGTGTTTTTTGCAATATCTTCCAAATTATTTTGCACTTTTTTTTGTTCCTGCCCAATATTCTGTATCTTTGTCACATAAAAAAAGAGAAGTTTATGAAAAAATTAGCATTAGGACTCCTGTTAGGAGCAAGTTGCGCGTCCCTTTCGGCGGTAACTCCGCTTTGGATGCGTGATGCCGTCATTTCTCCGGACGGAAACGAAATCGCCTTTTGCTATAAAGGCGACATCTATAAAGTGAAGGCTTCGGGAGGCGAAGCCGTGCGGCTGACCACCCAGCCCTCGTATGAATCAACCCCCGTATGGTCTCCCGACGGGAAGCAAATCGCTTTCGCCAGCGACCGGTTCGGCAATATGGACGTGTTTATCATGCCTTCCCAGGGCGGGGAAGCCCGGAGGCTGACCTTCAACTCGGCTTCGGAAATCCCTTCCGCCTTTACTCCGGACGGGAAACAAGTGGTGTTCTCGGCATCGATTCAAGACCCTGCGGGCAGTGCCCTCTTCCCTAAAAGCGCCATGACAGAGCTGTATCAGGTGCCCGCCGAAGGAGGCCGCACCGCCCAAATCATCGGCACGCCGGCGGAGATGGTCTGCTATGAGCCTTCGGGCAAGTTTTTCCTCTATCAAGACCAGAAAGGTGTAGAAAGCGAATGGCGCAAGCACCATACCTCGTCCATTACCCGTGACGTATGGATGTATGACGTAGCGGCGGGGAAACACACCAACCTGACCAACCGTGCCGGAGAAGACCGTAATCCGGTATTAAGCCCCGACGGGACGCAAGTGTATTTCCTGAGCGAGCGCGACGGAGGCTCGTTCAACGTCTACCGTTTCCCGCTCGACCGGCCCCAGGACGTGCAAGCGGTCACCTCGTTCAAAGGCAATCCGGTGCGTTTCCTCTCGGTAAGCCGGAACGGCACGCTCTGCTATACTTATGACGGAGAACTGTACACCCAATCCCTGCAAGCGGGACAAGCGAAGAAGGTACCCGTCTCGCTGACCTCAGACGAAGAAAATATTCCTGTAAGCTATACGTTTACGCGGGGCGCTTCGGAAGCTACGGTATCGCCCGACGGCAAACAGGTGGCGTTCGTGGTGCGGGGTGAAGTGTTCGTGACATCCGTCGAATACGGCACCACCAAGCAAATCACCCATACGCCCGAAGCCGAAGAAGGCGTTTCGTTCGGTGCGGACAACCGCACCTTGGTCTATGCCAGCGAGCGCGATGGAATAAGCGGACTTTACACCGCAAAAATCTCACGCGAGGAAGAAAAGAATTTCCCCAATGCCACGCTGATAGAAGAAGAAGCCCTGCTTCCCTCGAAAACCGTAGAGCGGAGCTATCCGAAGTTCTCGCCCGACGGGAAAGAAATCGCCTTCATCGAAGGGCGTACCCGCCTCATGGTGCTGAACCTGAAGAGCAAGAAGGTGCGTCAGGTGACCGACGGGTCTACGTGGTACTCGCTTTCGGGAGGCTTTGACTATCAGTGGTCGCCCGACGGGAAATGGTTTGCACTGGAATTCATCGCCCACAAGCACGAGCCTTATTCGGACATCGGACTGGTTTGCGCCGACGGGAAAAGCCCGATTATCAACCTGACCAACAGCGGTTATACGAGCGGCATGCCCCGCTGGACCATGGACGGAAACGCCCTGCTCTTCACTACCGAACGGTATGGTATGCGCAATCATGCCTCGTGGGGCTCGCTGGACGATGTGATGATGGTCTTCCTGAACCAGGACGCATACGACAAGTTCCGCCTGAGCAAAGAGGATTACGAATTGCAAAAGGAACTGGAGAAAGAGCAGGAAAAAGCGGGTGAAACCGCTTCGAAAGACAAGAAAAAGGATAAAAAAGCGGATGCAAAAACAGATAGCGTGAAATTAATCACGGTTGAACCGGACGGCATAGAAGACCGCATCGTACGCCTCACGCCCAACTCATCGCGCTTGTCCTCAGCCGCTATCTCGAAAGACGGAGAAACCCTGTACTATTTATCTGCGTTCGAAGGCGGATTCGACATGTGGAAAATGGACTTGCGCAAGCATGAGACCAAGCTTCTGCACAAAATGGACGCGCGCTGGGCAAACATGGAAACCGACCGCGATGGGAATTTCTTCGTACTGGGAGGCGGAACCATGCAGAAGATGGACGGGAAATCGGAAAAGCTGGAACCGATTACCTACCGTGCCGAAGTGAAGATGAATCCCTACGAAGAACGCGAATACATCTTCGACAACATCTACCGCGAGGAAAAGGCACGCTTCTACAACGTGAACATGCACGGCGTGGACTGGGATGCCTTGACGGAGACCTACCGCAAGTTCCTGCCTCATATCAATAACAATTATGATTTCGCCGAAATGCTGAGCGAATGGCTGGGCGAACTGAACGTATCTCATACCGGCGGACGCTTCTATCCCGAACTGGATACCGAAAGCACTGCCCAGCTGGGGCTATTGTATGACTGGGACTATACGGGCAACGGATTGCGCATCGCCGAAATCATCGAGAAAGGACCTTTCGACCGCAAGAGCACCCGTGCCAAATCCGGTGTGATTATCGAGAAAATCAACGGCCAGGCTCTCGAAGCCGATAAAGACTATACTCCTTTATTAAATGGGCAGGCAGGCAAGAAAACCTTGGTATCGCTTTACGACCCTGAAACAAAGGAACGCTGGGAAGAAGTGGTGAAGCCCATAAGCAGCAGGACGATGAGCGGCTTGCTCTATACGCGCTGGGTAAAACAACGTGCGGAGGACGTAAAACGCTGGTCGAACGGACGTTTGGGCTATGTGCACATCGAATCGATGGATGATTCCAGTTTCCGTTCGGTTTACTCGGACATCTTGGGCAAGTACAACCAATGCGAAGGCATCGTGATAGACACCCGCTTCAATGGAGGCGGACGCTTGCACGAGGACATCGAAGTATTGTTCAGCGGAAAGAAATACTTTACCCAAGTCATTCGCGGACGCGAGACCTGCGATATGCCCAGCCGACGTTGGAACAAACCTTCCATCATGGTGCAATGTGAAGCAAACTACTCGAACGCACACGGCACCCCGTGGGTATACAAGCATCGCGGACTGGGCAAGCTGGTAGGTGCGCCCGTTCCCGGAACCATGACCAGCGTAAACTGGGTAACCACGCAAGACCCGACCCTCGTATTCGGCATTCCGGTGGTAGGCTATCGCCTCCCCGACGGAAGCTATCTGGAAAACACCCAGCTTGACCCCGACATCTATGTGCTGAACGCTCCCGAAACGATTGTGAAAGGAGAAGACACACAATTGAAAGCAGCCGTAGATGAATTGCTGAAGGAAATCGGAGAATAAAAAGCATGAATAAAAATAATTGATGAATATCCGCAAACAGCCCCTGTAGGGGCGTATTGCATACGCCCGAATACGCCAACTTATCCATGTGGATGCTTTTAGGGGCGTATGCGATACGCCCCTACAGTTTATTGGGCGGAAATGCGGATATTCAATAAAATGAACCCCAGCATGCATCTTTCCCGCTCAACCAATCCTTCAATGAAGTTCGTACAAGAAAATCGGGCAATAAACTCGTGTCCTGATTCCGTTCATCGGGCCGTACAAAATACGAATGGCTGATGTAAGCTTGGGTTTGGGTATAAGGAAGCTCTACGCAAAGCACATCGCCGAAACAGGTCGGCTTTTGGGAGGTAGGAGTCCCGATAATCGGGAAAAGCGCATTGTCTTTGATGAGCGTCAACAGATAATTGGCACTGCTGAAGGTATTCTGCCCTTGAATAAACGCCACTTCTCCATGAAAACGATTGGAAGGCTTCGGCATATCACCGGTAAAATCATTCATTACTTGATGTTGTTCCGCCAACTCCCCTTTCATTGATTCATACTTGTCACGGATAAAAAGCGTAGGATAACACGTTTGCAAGAAATCAGACACACGGATGTAGGAATGAAACGGACAAATATCCCGAAGGGAGACACCCAGAAATTCAAGCAACACATCGCCCAATACACTATTTCCTCCTCCATTATAACGCATGTCTATCACCAGCCGATTCACGTTATGCACCGCCATTGCACGTGCCATTTCATCCAGGAAATCCGCAAACAACGGAAGACTATCCTCCACGGCTTTATCTGGAGAGACCTGCATCAAACGGCATCCTTGCCAATAAGTAAACCGGTCTATCATCGCATTGAACTGAAAATAACACGTATCGCCGATTATCTGATAATGAAAAGGCTCGTTTCTCCTTGCCGTAACCGGATGCGGAACCTGCTTCACCTGATACAAGCCTGATGCACCTTCATTTAAGGACGAAGGCAAACACACTTCACTTCCATCCGCAAACATAAAGCGGACACCCCTGTCCGTATCTATCCCCAAAGCGTTCAGAAACGCTTTATTGTTCATAAAAAAGCTTCCCGTAATACAAGCCTTTATCTGATTCTCCGAAGGAACATAAACCTTTAATTTTTGTATCAATGAAGCAATCGGACACGCATTAATAGCTATAAGTTCCTTTCCCGTGCAATTCGGAACCGAATCCGGAAGACTTCGAAAATAAAAACTCCCCTCATAATAACGTAACGTGAAAGGATAAAGCGATGTATCGTCAAGCATCACAAATGTATGCGCATCTTGAAGCAAAGCCAGCCAACGGTTCAGTTCTACCTGAAACGCCGGACGTTCCATCCGCTCGTCCAACTTATCGCATAAAGATTCGGCATACTTCTCGAAACGTGCAAAAGCCGCTTCATCCACCAGCGGAAGCGGATGAAACGCCTTGATGAAAGCCAACAGATTCATCACTTCATGCTGATACGGATTGCCGGCTTTCTCCTTATATAATATAGGTATAGGAAAAACGTTATCCATTTTCAATCAAATAAAATGCCATACCCACGATGCCTGCCACGACTCCTATCACACATCCGCACCAGAAATAGAATGCTAATTTCTTCTTATCCATATTGCTTTTCCGACTCATCTGTTTGATCAGGCCCGCCATACTTCCGCCAAACACGCCCAAACCAATACCGATAACAAGTCCGGCTGAAGAGTCTAACACCATTTTCAATATAAAACCAAGAACTACCCCGACACCTGTTCCGATGCCGATATAGCGGTCTGTAATGCTTTCTTTCATTTTATTGCTTTCCTTCCTGTTTTATGTTTCTTTCTTCTTAATCACAATCGCAAAGATAACGATTTACTTCAAACCAGCTACAATTACTATCTATTTTCCTTGTTACTCTTTCAAACAATAACACTTTATCTCCTGCTGGCGAGTATCCAATACGACTTGCGAGAAGCGTTTGAAAAACGAAAGCCCCATTGTTCTTCGAGATGCCAATGTTGCCAACGTCACGTTTTTAAACTGCATTTTATTTACTTTCCCTTGCGCCACTTCATAAACCGTTATCACACTTCCTGCATCCGTAAAGCCATAACAAGTATCTTTTTTCAAAAAGCAAGCGTCAGACATTTGTTCTATATCTTGCTTTGACAAAAAGAAATCACTCCGGTCATACCCCGTATCTATCAAGACATGAGAGCATTTGACGCCATTCAGTTCCATTTCCTCCACATAATACAAGCCTCGTTCCTTCTTATAGCGCAAGACCATATCCGGAGTTCCGGAAACAAACGGATGAACATTAGAGATTGTACCTTCTTCAAAATCAAGCAACCAATTACAACGGTCTATCATGTCTGTACCTATAACCCCATGGATATGTTGCCATTGAAAACGCCGCGGCAATAAGACGACTGTCCACAAATTCCCTTCGATATTCCCCAAACACGTATAAAACGAAAAATATTTCTTCACCGAAAAACCATTGCCGGCTATATCTTTCGCGTACGCCTGCATAAAAGGATGAAAAGATTCCGGCACGGTATCAGCATAAAGCAAGGTAATATTCGCTCCCGTATCAAAAAGAAAATTCATCCCGTTCCCGGAGAATGTTACATAACCGTCCTTGTCAAACGCAGAGACAAAAGGATTTATCTTCGGCTTCATTCCGATAAGGAACAACCCGACCGTTGCTATGGATACGATTATGAAAAGAAGTTTTTTCATCTGGACGAACTTATTCTATTCATTGATAAAGGCTCTGCGTCAGTTCATGTTTTTACCAATGCAAAGGTAATGATTTCTATTTATTTTTTATTATTCTCCAAATAACGCCCTGTTTCTCAAAACTTTTCTGTATCTTTCGGTGTTGATTATATATAAACCCTTTAAAAGCAAAAAACATGAAACATTCAATGCCCCAGCTTCCTTACACCATGGAAGCACTGGCTCCTTACATGAGCCAGGAAACACTGGAATACCACTACGGAAAACACCTGCAAACCTACGTGGATAACCTGAACAAACTGATAGCCGGCACGCCCTTCGAAAACATGACACTGGAAGACATCATCCGCAAAGCCGATGGAGGCATCTTCAACAACGCCGCACAGACATGGAACCATACGTTCTTCTTCGAGACGCTTACCCCCCGGCAAACCGCCATGCCCGACAAACTGGTACAGAAACTGACGGAAGACTTCGGCTCGCCCGAGGCGTTCAAACAAGAATTTACACAGAAAGCGACAACGCTGTTCGGCTCAGGATGGGTATGGCTGACAGAGGACACACAAGGCAAACTCTCCATTCAGACAGAGCCCAATGCCGGCAATCCGCTGACCAAAGGCATGAAGCCGATTCTCGTCCTCGATGTATGGGAACATGCTTATTACATTGATTACCGCAACCGGCGGGCAGCCTTCATCGAAGCATTCTGGAACTTAACAGACTGGGAAAAAGTTGCCTTACGCATCACCTAAGTGAAATTGGTTAATAAAATAAAAATTCACCACCGAGGCACAGAGGCACACAGAGTTTTAAATTTTTCCCTCTGTGATACCCTGTGTCCTCTGTAATTCAAAAATCCAACCGTATCAAACTCCTTACCATTATACTTGTATGGCTGCACATTGTTCGTTGCCGCGAACACCCCGCCGAAAGGATAGTAATGGTTCGTTTCCTCAACCGTCCCCGTTGAGCTGATGACCACACGGTTGTTGCCTTGATGGTCCTTCAGGTAGTAATAGTACTTGCTGTCAGCCAAGGTGACATAACCCTCTTCCGTCAACAACAGCTTCTGCGTGCCGTTTTCATAGACCACATTGCCGCAATAGTCCGTCGTGGTGGTCGTACTTCCTGTCTTATGCACCGTGCGCAGCTTTGTGCCGTCAGCAGCATACGTGTAGGTTATCGTATTCCCGTTCCCGAACGTGACCTTGCTTGGCAAATTTAAACAATTATATTGAATACCTGTAATGTTCTTGTTCAAATCTTTCGTCAAGTTGCCGTTTTTGTCATACGCATACTCATTTGCCTGCTTTACAGCATCTTTGAACTCGAAGCCGTTGTTGTAAGCCGTGGCGGTTGTGGCATCATCCATCCGTGTTACCTGATTGCCGCTTAACGTATAAGTCAAATTATCTATCAAGCCATAACCGCTTGAAGAGGTTTGACCGTAACGCTGTAAGCCCTTGATATTCCCGTTCAGGTCATAAAAAGGAGAAGATGATTACAAAAAGTTGTCATCCTCTCCTTCTTTTAAAAATCAATCCAATTCTTTATCAACATATTTATGAATCAATCTTTTTTTTCACCACATGAAATCCTATTATGACCGAAATAGTTACAATAACATAAATCAAAAATTCTTTTAATGTCAATATATATTGTAACATATAGAATCTAGCTAATTCATAAGGTACAACACCTTCTCCTCGCCATTCATCTATTTCATATTTTAAACTGACATACATATTTATAATGCTGTACCCTAATAAAAGGGATAAGACTATAGATATAATTAAAAAGATGATTCTTACAATTTTCATATTATCGAATTTTATGAATTACTCCATTACCTTTTAAATTTTGATTTAAATGTTGTTGTAATGAAAAAGGAAGAATGAATCTTTCTTTTACAGGAATCGTATAAAAATCGTTTACTCCGATTGGATAAACCTTAACAGTCTCCAAAGCATTAGAGTTCAGTTGATTCAATACATCAGAAACAAAAGTTGTGTAATTGTTATCCAACAATTTATAACTGTCTATAATATGTGCATATGGTGCATTATAATATATGCTCTTAGGATTATCGGGCAATTTATCAGATGAATAAAATTTTGCATCCAACATTTCATTCACTTCTTTGTCAGACACATCTGTTATTACGAAAGCATCCATATCTAAAGATTCTTTATCTGACATATATTCTTCTGCCTCAAGTCCTGTCATCCTTAACAAGACACCGTCACCATTACCAAGACCATTAGCAAAATTAATACCTTTTTGTCCCTTATAAGTCCCATTAAAACGACCATAACTATACACAACCATATCTTCGCCCTCACCTGTGCTTAGCCATGAATGGCCATAAGAATCTGTTTCAGTATACACCCTGACACTGTCACCATTCACATCCACATTCACTACCGGATTATTAGCTGCATACTGATAAGGAGACAGCAACGGATATTTCTCTGCAAATCGGTCAATACTTACAAACCTTCCCAAAGCCGCATCATAGTGCCGTGCACCGTAATCGTACCAGTTCAAGCCGTTCTTGTTATCGAACTCCTTACCATTATACTTATAAGGCTGCACATTGTTCGCTGCCGCGAATACCCCGCCGAAAGGATAGTAATGGTTCGTTTCCTCCACCGTCCCCGTTGAGCTGATAACCACACGGTTATTCCCTTGATGGTCTTTCAGGTAATAATGGTACTTGCTGTCAGCCAAGGTGACATAACCCTCTTCCGTCAACAACAGCTTCTGCGTGCCGTTTTCATAGACCACATTGCCGCAATAGTCCGTCGTGGTGGTCGTACTACCTGCCTTATGCACCGTGCGAAGCTTTGTGCCGTCGGCTGCATACGTATAGGTTATCGTATTCCCGTTCCCGAACGTGACCTTGCTCGGCAAATTTAAACAATTGTATTGAATAGACGTAATATTCTTATTCAAATCTTTCGTCAGGTTGCCGTTTTTATCGTATGCGTACTCGTTCGCCTGCTTTACGGCATCTTTGAACTCGAAACCGTTGTTGTAGGCTGCGGCAGTCGTAGCATCATCCACCCGTGTTACCTGATTGCCGCTCAGCGTATAAGTCAGGTTGTCTATCAAGCCGTATGCACTCGATGAAGTCTGGCCATAACGCTGCAAGCCCGTGATGTTGCCGTTCTTGTCATAACCCGTAACCTTTTCCGTAAAGCGGTTCGCATTGCTGCTGATGCTTGTACCCTCACCGTAAGTGGCGGTGGTCAGACGGTTCAGGTTATCATACGAGAACTTATACCCCCTTGTCACGCTTTCATTACCGGCCTTCCAAGTCAGGCTGCTGATATTGCCGTTATAGCAGAACGTACCGGAACCGTCCGTATAATGGATTGACTGGGTGAACTGACTGCCGCTGATGCCCGTCAGCCAGTTGCGGATGTTATAAGCATATGTCACCTTATTCGATGTGCTGCCGTGGAGGCTTTTCGTCTCCAAACGCTCCAAGCCGTCATACGTATAGCCGGCAAGCGTGACCTGAGTGCTGCCCAATTTATGGGCAACCTTGGTCAGGCGGTCTGCGTTGTCGTAAGTATAGGTGTACACCTCAGTACGCCCCGTCTTCCCGCTTGCCGTATGCGTACGGGTCACTGTTGAGGGATGGCTTGTAAACGTATAGCTCGTGCCCGTCACGTCATAACCCCCAAGCAGGTTGCTCCGCACTTCTTTCACCACCCTGCCACGGTAGTCATAGTAGTAAGCCGCATATTGCTTGTCCATGCTGCCCAGTACCGCCGTAACCGTAGCCGTCAGCAGCCCTTTCGCGTTCACCGTACCGGCAGGGAAGTTGCTGTTGTTGAAACCGCTTTGGCTGCGGAAGCTGTAGTCGTCGTAATAGTGCTGCAACAACACCGTCTTCCCCGAAGATACGTTCTTGTTCGTGCATTCGCCCTGTTCAGTCAGACGGTCAAGGTCGTCATACAGGTAATACGTCCATCTGTTCGATGCACGCTGCACCCCGTCCTGCGAAAATGTCAGGCGGTCGTCATTGTCGTACACATAAGTCACGGCATCAGCACCCGGAACTTTCTTCTCCACGCAACGACCACGGCTGTCATACTTATAACGGAAAGCGTACTTGTCCGCATCTGCCGTGCTTTGGTACATCGGCTGGAGCACGAAGGCAAGACGGTCCATCGGATCATAAACATACAATAGGCATTAGAAATGTAGACATCTGACAATCTGACATTTAACACATTGGTTTAAAAAGAATAGAGACTGACTCAACTTAATGAAACCGCCTCTATTCTAATCTAAATTGAAAAATCAAATCAAATTTTTCACCAAACCTCTAACCAATATACTATTCCCTTTTTCATTATCGTCACTCCTCTTGTATATCCATGATTCCAATCCTTACTTAAACCAACACCATATCGAGACAAACAAGAATCAGGCAAAAAATATCCTTTTCTCGCATCAAGAAGATAAATAGTCCCTTCATAAAATTCAGGAACAAATTGATAATGCCATCTACGAAAATTAGGTACCGGATATTTCCCATTCAATCGTCTATTCTTTACAGAATCCTCTTTTATAATCTCAAAAGTTCTATAATCATAAGGAATAAATAAGCAAGTATCTTTAAAATTCAATATTTCTTTTGAGTCAATAGACAATCGCTTTTCTAAAGAATCTACATAGAGTTGATCATCACACACTATTGCCAAATGAATATAACTTAAATATCTCCCACGAGGGAACAACAAATCCGAAAATCCCCAATGCAAACCTTGAGGTAAATCTAAATCTTGCGGGAAATGGGCTACTAAGGAATTTGGATATAAACTTAATATTTCTTTATAATTCCTTTTGTGCTCTTCCGTTGGCGATTTATTTTCTTGACAACTTGTCAAAAATAATAGTATAATTAATAATATCAAAGATTTCATCATTTTTTATATTTTAAAAGTCTACCATTGTTATTTGTAGCGGTTGAATACTTTTCCCAACTTTTATATTCTATCACATTACGATAATCTTGTTTCCCTGTTAAAACAGGTTCCATGATACCATAAATATTTTTCATTACACGCATTAACTTGTTTCCCAATGTAGGAGACGAATAAGTATAATAATTCCGAACTACTTTATCGGTTCTTTTACCACCTGTTACAAAGTAATCAAAATAGTTTAAAGGAGAATTTTCCGGATTAGCCAAAACATCAGTTCTTGTATTTATCTTCTGAGTTTTACTCAAAGAAAAGACATCATACATCTCATTTACTATTTCCGTTTCTCCGGTGGTCACAGTTGTCTTATTCTTTCCTGTTGAATAAGGCTGTTCTCTGGATATTTCCGAACTTATCTGTTGGACTGGATTAATGGAATATCCATTTTGACGGGCTTTAAGCTGGGATGCTTGATAATCATAAGATTGTTCTATTATATCCTTCATATCACCCAGCATATTATTGTTACCTATCCTTTCATAAGTCCTATCATTAAATGATATTGTCCGACTATTCAAATTCCTATTAAAATACAATTCACCGGTTTCATGGTAGATATACCAATCAGCACCATCCAAGTCAACATTACATATCGGATTATTGACACAATAAGAATAAGGAGTAAAAGTACAATACTTTTCCGCCATCGGGTCAACAGCATGCCAACGCCCCAAAGCAGCATCATAATGGCGCGCACCATAATCATACCAGTTCAGACCGTTCTTATTATCGAACTCCTTACCATTATACTTATAAGGCTGCACATTGTTCGCTGCCGCGAATACCCCGCCGAAAGGATAGTAATGGTTCGTTTCCTCTACCGTCCCCGTTGAGCTGATAACCACACGGTTATTCCCTTGATGGTCTTTCAGGTAATAATGGTACTTGCTGTCAGCCAAGGTGACATAACCCTCTTCCGTCAACAACAGCTTCTGCGTGCCGTTTTCATAGACCACATTGCCGCAATAGTCAGTCGTGGTGGTCGTACTTCCTGTCTTATGCACCGTGCGTAGCTTTGTGCCATCCGCTGCATACAGATAGGTTATCGTGTTTCCGTTCCCGAACGTGACCTTGCTTGGCAAATTTAAACAATTATATTGAATACCTGTAATGTTCTTGTTCAAATCTTTCGTCAGGTTGCCGTTTTTATCGTATGCATACTCGTTCGCCTGCTTTACGGCATCTTTGAACTCGAAGCCGTTGTTGTAAGCGGTGGTGCTGGTGGCATCGTCCACCCTCGTTACCTGATTACCGCTCAGCATGTAAGTCAGGTTGTCTATCAAGCCGTATGCACTCGATGAAGTCTGGCCATAACGCTGCAAGCCCGTGATGTTGCCGTTCTTGTCATAACCCGTAACCTTTTCCGTAAAGCGGTTCGCGTTGCAGCTGATGTTTGTACCCTCACCGTAAGTGGCGGTGGTCAGACGGTTCAGGTTATCATACGAGAACTTATACCCCCTTGTCACGCTTTCATTACCAGCCTTCCAAGTCAGGCTGCTGATATTGCCGTTATAGCAGAACGTACCGGAACCGTCCGTATAATGAACCGATTGAGTGAACTGGCTGCCGCTGATGCCCGTCAGCCAGTTGCGGATGTTATAAGCGTAGGTCACCTTATTCGATGTGCTGCCGTGGAGGCTTTTCGTCTCCAAACGCTCCAAGCCGTCATACGTATAGCCGGCAAGCGTGACCTGAGTGCTGCCCAATTTATGGGCAACCTTGGTCAGGCGGTCTGCGTTGTCGTAAGTATAGGTGTACACCTCAGTACGCCCCGTCTTCCCGCTTGCCGTATGCGTACGGGTCACTGTTGAGGGATGGCTTGTAAACGTATAGCTCGTGCCCGTCACGTCATAACCCCCAAGCAGGTTGCTCCGCACTTCTTTCACCACCCTGCCACGGTAGTCATAGTAGTAAGCCGCATATTGCTTGTCCATGCTGCCCAGTACCGCCGTAACCGTAGCCGTCAGCAGCCCTTTCGCGTTCACCGTGCCGGCAGGGAAGTTGCTGTTGTTGAAACCGCTTTGGCTGCGGAAACTGTAGTCGTCGTAATAGTGCTGCAACAACACCGTCTTCCCCGAAGATACGTTCTTGTTCGTGCATTCGCCCTGTTCAGTCAGGCGGTCAAGGTCGTCATACAGGTAATACGTCCATTTGTTCGATGCACGCTGGACGCCGTCCTGCGAAAATGTCAGGCGGTCGTCATTGTCGTACACATAAGTCACGGCATCAGCACCCGGAACTTTCTTCTCCACAATACGACCGCGGCTGTCATACTTATAACGGAAAGCGTACTTGTCCGCATCTGCCGTGCTTTGGTACATCGGCTGAAGCACAAAAGCAAGGCGGTCCATCGGGTCATAGACATAATAGGTGTCGGAATATTCGCTGCCCGATACACGGCGGAGTAAGATCAGGCGGTCTTTCACATCCTTAAACGTATAAACCGTATGCCCGTCTTCGTCCGTCTCGCCGGTCACACGGAACGTACCTGCCGGGTAAGTGCCGTCCGCGCTCAGCGTACCCGAAGAACTTACCACATAACGCGTGCACTTCAGTTTCGCATCGCCCGTGCTGTTCACATAATAGCTCCACCCTTTCGGATTGTCCGTAAACTCCCAGCCCAAAGCATAACGCTGGTCAGGATAAGAAAGCAGGCTTCGCTTGTAATTGGTCTGCTCGTAAGGCGCGTCATCATTAAAATAAGATGTGCTTGCGTTACGCAATGTGCTAAGAGATACATACGCTCCGTTATTGCCTGACTTCGGAAACAACGTCCACTGGTTTGTCGGACGGTCCATGTCATCATATTCGGTATAGCTCACCAAATCGGCGGAAGAAGGGCTGCGTCCCTGAAGTACCGTTTCTTCCAATCTACCTAAGTTATCGAAATACTGCACCGTACGCAAACTGTTCGATGAGCTTAGGCTCGAAGCGGAGGATACACCTGTCAGTGAGGTACGTATCCGGATATAATTATGGCTTGTGCTCTGCCCCATAAGCGGAAGGAAGCAAGCCAACTGAAGGGCAAGGATGCCCGCTAATGTCATCTTCTTGTGTCTCATACTAGTAATTTCTTTATTTTATTGTTTTATCGGTTATAATGATAATCATAGCATTCTACAAGCTGCTTCGTGCTGCCGTTCTTGATGAACACCTCCGAAAGCCTTCCGCCCGTGTCATACGTATATCCTGTAACAAAACCTTTAGGGTCGGTCACTTGGGTTACGCCTACCAGCGGACTATAGACGTATGTCGTCACTTCGGCATCCGGAAGGCTGCTACGAAGTCCGTCCACTTTTGTCCAGTCTGACGATGACGGAGCATTCTTCGTGCAAAGGCTTTTGATAAAACTTTCGCCCAACTTCGACTTTACCTCTGCATAGCTTGCGTTCCGTATCTCTGCAACTAAGTGTTGCCCGTTATAGCTCCATAAGTAAACTGTTTCCTGACCGCGCGACACTGCTGACATCGGTTTGCCATTGTCCGTCAGATTACCCAACCAAGTATGGGGCTTGAAGCTACTCTGATACGATGAAGAAGTCAATGGAGCAGTGGCTTCCAACGTATATAAAGCTTTCGGCACGACAACACCCAATGTGTCCGTGTATTCCAACCGGGCACCTTCCGTCACCTTGCCATCCTTCAGCAGGAGTGTTTCCAAAGGAACGCCGATGAGATGCAAATTCTGCATCTTGCGGGATACTGCATCCGACTTATCGCCCGCATACACATACTTCTTGCCGTAGCTGTCCGCACTTGTAGAAGAAGACGAAACCAGCGTTTCTTCTTCAGCCAGTTGCTTATCGCCGTTATATTCGAAACGGCTGTCTGTATACACCGAAGCACCGTTCCGGTAATCTTTGATAACTTCACCCGTCTTATAATACTGCTTTACCGTATACGAATAAGGATGTACGGCGGAAGCCCCGCTGTCGAACATAAAACCATATACCGCTTGCGAACTTTGGTTTCCATAACTATACGTTACCTCTTTATCCAACGAACCGCTGCCATTATAGGTCTCCACAGAAGACGGAAGCCCGTTCATATAATTAACAGATGTTGGCATGAACGGATAATCGCCCAATGAAGACTCTTGCGAGTTAAAGTAACGGTACAATGTCTTGCCATAAGAGCCTACAGTTTCCGTCACGTTATCATAGCCTACCATGTAACCGTGTTTCAAAGTAGAAAGCGGAATGCACGACTCGGACAATTGAACCAGATAACTGGTCCGGCTTGTAGAAGACGTTCCGTCCAGGCATACATAATCTTTCAGGTAATACAACGACGGTTCTATCAACAATTTGCCTGTAGGATAACTGAACGTGCGTGTCCGGGCATCCGTACGGATTTGCTTGATGCGCAAGCCTCCGCCTTCCTTTACGCTTCCGGTTTGCGTAACCGTGCTTTCATACTGAGCCGTAAAGCCATAAAGCACGTCTGCAGCCTGGGCAATCAGTTCCAGCTTATATGTACCTGCGGTCAGGTAAAGCGTCTTCACCGGATAATCATACGAACCTCCGCCGCTTTGCAGTTCACCGGGCATACCATAGGCTAACAATACTTCGCCTTTACTATTTGTCAAGCGAAACACAGGATAATTGTCCGCATCATCGTACCGGATACTCGTATCCCCCTGCGAAGTCATGCAATCCGCCCAACCGGTAATGCGCACATTGGTGCTTTTCCCCAACGTAATGGTTTCCGTATCTGTACGCGGATAATCCTCGTAGAAATCATCGTTCACATACTTGTATGCCATTAAGTTGCGGGTTTCCTGAGTAACGGTAGTCCCCGTACTGCTTCCGGACGTGTACGTATTCGATTCGTAGGTAAAATCCGTCTCGTTACCTGTAGGACCGGTTATCTTGCCAAGCATATACGTATCCGCAAATTCCGATACGGCATCTTTGCTCACGCCACTATAAACCCTACCGCCGTAATTGGCTGCCGAATAATAGGTGTCGCCATAGACCTTTCCATTCCAATACCCCCAATAATCTGTATTTCGCGAGTTCTTGGCAGGCATCGTCTTATCCTCCAAATAAGAGAAGTCATATCCGTAATCCGGAACGGTTACATCCGTCAAACTGTTCAACTTCAACCGTTTGAACACATGAGGATAATCACCGGTATAGCTCGAATTAAAATACCCGTAACCGAAAGAATATTCTTTTATCCGGTTACCCGACGAATCAGAAACTTTCAAACTATTGAGCTTCTGTGGAGCACCGGCAGTTCCGCTTCCACGCACATCTTCCCTGCTTCCGCAAGTGAATGAAATACTGCCTCCATCCCAAGAAATGCCAGACAAACGAAGACTTTCTACCACCGTCTTATCACATGTAAACTGCACCGAAGCACCCGGACCGCAACCTGTCGCACCGCTTGAGTCCAAAGTCTCGTATGCTTTACACTGCTCTTGGGCAGGAGACTGGTAAGATTCCTTTGCATAAGTAAAACGAATTGTCCGGTTAGTAGGCGTAATGATTTGACTCAAATACCAACTGGAAGTAAACCTGACCGGGCTTTCATACAAATTCAGATTACTTTCATCGTATTTGCCACCCGAATTCCGGTTCAACGAACCGTTGCGGTGATAAGACGAAGTGACTTCATAATCCTGAAAAACATACTGGCACCCGTCCGGAGCAGTCAACTTGAAATATTTCTTGCTTCCATCGGCAAGCACTTCTATCTTTACATTCGGATCCCAGTCCAGCAATACTGCTCCTCTGGATTTATCAAGCAGGAATTTGCCCGAAGCACCCGGATAAGTAAAACTGAACACATCCGGTTCAGAATCAACCACCAACACTTTCTTTACCGCCGAACCTTCCATTGTTGTGGCATACAAACTGGATAGTTCCGGATTGCTAACTTCCGGACCTGTGTAATAACCCGATTTCACGGAAATTCCCGGATAGGTGTATTCATTAAAATCATCGTAACACTTCAGGGTGCGCGAAATGACACCGCCCACATTCAGCGACCATCCCAATCCGACCCAAGAAGCTTCTTGAGCAACCCGAATGCCGGAAGCATGGTAATTTAACGAAATAGGAAACTTATAACCGTCCACTTCTATTTCATATAATGGGATGGAAATCTCAGGAACGCCTGTATAATAAGATACCGGATAATCGGCATATGCAATCAGAGAACTGACGGTAGGAGAAGCCGGTACATACGTAGGCAACTCACTTTGACCGTTTACTGGAGACACAACAGTCAGCATCGCCGCAAATAACGATGCCCAACCGGCACGTTTCTTATTTTTATTCTTATCTTTCATCATAAATCTATGTTGTTTCGTTCATTTATGCGGAAGTGCGCTTTCACACTCCCGCTTTTTAATATCACTAACTAGTTCATCGCATTCGCGCCCAAAGCGCCGGCTATGGCAGATGCCACGGCAATGATTACCTTCAACACCAAATCCCAAACTCCTTTTTTCGTCATACGCTATTCCTCCTTTAATTAAATTGTTAGTAAAATTCGTTATTATTCCGTACGCGTACTTGCAAGAGTTAATATTTATTCGTTTCTTTGCACTAACTAACTCTTACACGATGCAAATATACTAACTATTATTGATAAAACAAGAGCTTTCGATTAAAATAGTTAGTATTTAGCAGAAGTTAACTAACTACACACAAACTTACATTAGTATATAAGCGTATGGAAGGATGGGAAAGAATCAAATTCATTATGGAAAAGGAAGGGTATAATAAGAACTCGTTCAGCTACGCCATCGGGATGAGCAACAACGTGACGATAACCCGGCTGATTAACGAAAAGCGGAAACCCTCGCCAAACACCTGCGCCAAAATAGCGCAACGGTTCCCTCAGTACAATCCGGAATGGATACTGAACGGAACAGGAAACATGTACCGGACAGAAACAGGAACGCATATAGAAGATCCAAATACAGCAACAGAAAAAGCTGTACATCAACTAATCGCAAGAAATGAAGGCAGACAAATAGAAAACGCATTATTCATGAATGTGCCGCTCATACACGTCCGGGCACAATGCGGATACCTGAACGGATACGGCGATAAAGAATACATCGAATCCTTGCCCACGCTTCCCGTAATTGTAGACAAGACTTATCACGGCAATTATCGTCTGTTCGAAGCAGAAGGAGACAGCATGGATGACGGAAGCCGGCACTCTATCTGCGACGGGGATATCGTGTTGGGACGGGAGGTACAACGCCCGCTGTGGCAATACAAACTCCACATCAACGACTGGTATTTCATCATTGTACACCGCACGGAAGGTATTTCCATCAAGAAAATCATCGACCACGATGTGGAGCACGGCATAATTACCTGCCATTCGCTGAACAATATGTTCCAAGATTATAAAGTACCTCTGGACGAGGTGGCAGAACTGTTCAATCTGATTAAAATCGTAGACCGGAGCGCAAGACTATAAGCCTGCTTTAAAAAAGGAGACAACATTCTCATCCGGTTTAGATATACTAAAACTACAGTTTCAGTGCATTGAAACCATAGTTTCAGCCTACCAAAACTATAGTTTCAGCATATCTAAACATACATGAAACTACATCTTGCCTTAGAAGCTGTTTTGAATTTATCGTGCGATGATTTGGGATGAGTTTTTGAGGCATTTTCGCTTTTGTGATGAGGAAGATAGCGGGCTATCTGACGAAGAACAGGAGCGGAAAGGACCAAAAAATCGCCCAAAGCACACACGAAAACGGATACATCAAGCCAAGAAAAACTTTTTGGAGAAATTCAAAACAGCTTCTTAAACAAGCTGATAACCTGATTATTGAACCGAACTGTCTTAAAGCATCGGATGACCTGCATTGCCTGGCCATCCGATGCCTTATCCGTTTATGAATCTGCCCGCGAAAGCACGCTTTTCTTCGAAGGCAATACAACGTGCAAGACGATATAGCCCAAGATACCGGCTAAGACCGTTCCGGCAAGCACGCCCAATTTGGCTTGATTCAAGAGGATTTCATCTGACGCTCCAAACGAAAGGTTAGCGATAAAAAGCGAGACGGTAAAGCCGATACCGCCCAAAAGAGAGACTCCGGCAACGTTTTTCCAATCCATCCCCTGCGGAAGCGAAGTGACCCGCATGCGGACCGCCAGCCACGTAAAGAGGTAAATCCCCACAAACTTGCCCAGCACCAAGCCCAGCACCACGGCATACGTCACCATGCCGGCTATCTCTCCGCCCCCGCCCGAAAGCGTAATGCCCGCATTGGCAAAGGCGAAAAGCGGCATAATCAAGTAGTTCACCATTCCGTGCATACGGTCTTCCATAAACTGGAGAGGCGAAATCACCTTATCGGAAGCCGACTCGATGCTCTTCAACACATCTATCTGATTCGGAGTCAGAAGAATGCTGCTCTTGTCGAAATGCGGGAATTCGGTAATGTTCTCACGGATGCGCGTGATGTATTTCTTCACGTTCAGGCACGGGATGGAAGGAATCGTGAACGCCACCAGTACACCTGCAATCGTAGCATGCACGCCCGACTGAAGGAAAAGATACCACACCACGATGCCCGACACACAATAGAACGTGCGCGACATAACCTGCATCCGGTTGGCTATCAGCAGGATGGCAAGAATCACGAATGCAGCCAGCAGATAGCCGCCAGCCAAATGAGACGTATAGCAAAAGGCGATAACCAGAATGCCTCCGATGTCATCGACCACGGCAAAGGCGGTCAGGAAAATCTTCAGGCTCAGGGGTACACGCTTACCGAACAGGCTCAACACGCCCAGGGAAAATGCGATATCAGTCGCCATGGGTATCGCCAGGCCTCCTTCGGCAGGCGTTCCGGCGGTCATCGCAAAGTAAATCGCCACGGGAACAATCATCCCTCCCACCGCTGCGATGATGGGAAGCAACGCCTGGCGCAGGCTGGAAAGTTCGCCTACCAGCACTTCACGCTTGATTTCCAGTCCCACGGAAAAGAAGAATACCGCCATCAAGGCATCGTTGATGAACGCCATCAGCGTCAGAGGCTCGCCGTGATGGCTGAACAGATTGAATCCGCCTACCTGCAACGATACAGGATGGCTCCAAAAAGCGTGATAGGCTTCAGCCCAAGGCGAGTTAGCTATAGCCATTGCCAGCACAGCCACAATCATCAGCACCATACCTCCATTGACACGGTGCTTTAAGAAACTCCGGAACGAGTAATCGAAGGTTTTCAAAATCGGATTGCCCATAGTTCTATCTGTTTTTAATGTAAAAATAAAGAAACACAGATTCACGCGGATTCACGCAGATATTCTTTCTCTTTATTAATTCGCGGAAATCTGCGTGAA
This sequence comes from Phocaeicola salanitronis DSM 18170, assembly GCF_000190575.1. Taxonomy (NCBI): domain Bacteria; kingdom Pseudomonadati; phylum Bacteroidota; class Bacteroidia; order Bacteroidales; family Bacteroidaceae; genus Phocaeicola; species Phocaeicola salanitronis. The sequence goes on from NC_015164.1 coordinate 2,608,745, forward strand.
TCTGCGTTTCTTATTATCACCACCTATACAGAACAAATATACGCTTTTTTTGTTCATTTGCAAACAAAGATTCGTGCAAACATCGGACGAAAGGAATAAGAAACACGCGCAAACGCTTGATTGACTGAATGGAAATTGCTAATTTTGCACAATTATTTTAAATTACGTAATTACATCAAGAATGAACCAAGAATTTGAGCTGATCGCCAAGACTTTCCAAGGGCTGGAAGAAGTATTGGCACAAGAACTCACCGAACTGGGAGCCGCGAACGTCGAAATCGGACGGCGCATGGTATCGTTTACCGGAGACAAAGCCATGATGTACCGCGCCAATTTCTGCCTGCGCACCGCTATCCGTGTATTGAAACCTATCAAACATTTTCAGGCAACCAACCCCGATGAAGTATATGATGCCGTAAAAAGCATCGAATGGGAAAACTACCTGGACAATATGAGCAGCTTTGCCGTAGATGCCGTGGTATTCTCGGAAGTATTCCGCCATTCGAAGTTTGTGGCTTACAAAGTAAAGGATGCCATTGTAGACTATTTCCGTGACAAGACCGGAAACCGCCCCTCGGTACGCATCAACAACCCCGACCTGACACTGAACATCCACATCGCCGAAGACCAATGCACACTTTCGCTTGACAGCTCGGGCGAGTCGCTTCACCGCCGCGGATACCGTCAGGAGCAAGTGGAAGCGCCGTTGAATGAAGTGCTTGCCGCAGGCATGATTCTGATGACAGGCTGGCGCGGGGAATGCGACCTGATAGACCCGATGTGCGGTTCGGGCACCATCCCTATCGAAGCGGCACTGATTGCCAGAAACATCGCTCCGGGCGTGTTCCGCAAAGAATTCGGATTCGAAAAATGGAAAGATTTCGACCAGGAACTTTTCGACTCGATTTATAACGACGATTCGCAAGAACGCGAATTTACCCATAAAATATATGGATACGACAATAGCCTAAAAGCCAATACCATAGCCACAAATAACGTAAAGGCGGCAGGAGTGACAAAGGACATCGTATTGAAGGTGCAGCCTTTCCAGCAATTCGAGCAGCCTGCGGAAAAGAGCATCATCATCATGAACCCTCCGTACGGCGAACGAATCTCATCGGACGACTTGTTGGGGCTGTATCAAATGATAGGCGAACGGCTGAAACACGCATTCGTAGGTAATGACGCTTGGATATTGAGCTACCGGGACGAATGTTTCGACCAAATCGGGCTGAAGGCATCGGTCAAGATTCCGCTCTTCAACGGCGCGCTGGAATGCCAGTTCCGCAAATATCAGCTCTTCGACGGGAAATACAAAGAATTCCTTACCGAAAATCCGGATGTAGAGTTTAAGCCGAAACGGGAAGAAAGACCTGCCCGCTCGCGCCACCATGGAGAAAGAGTGGAATACGGACGGAAAGAAGGCAGAGACCGGTTCCGTAGCGAACGCCGCCGGGAAAACGACCGTCCTGCATTCCGCACCCGTGACGATTTCCGCCAGGAAGAGAATAAGACGGAATCCCGCCCCCGCCGCGCCGGTGAAGGCAAAGAATTCACCCGTGAACGCAAGCGGGATTTTAACCGTGACGAACCCAAACGCTTTCCGCGCAAAGAAGAAGGTTTTGACCGCGAAAAGCCTCGCCGTTCCTCACGGAATGAAGAAAGTGACAAACGCGCACAAAACTCGATAGGCATGCGTTATATTCATCGGCGCAGAAAGCCGGAAGAAGAAAATTAAGTTTGTAAGTTCTCGGGCTTAAAGTTTCAAAAAACCTAAAACTTACAAACGAAAGGACTCAAAAAGCTAAAATCCCAAGCTATATGAAACAGATTTTATCATTTATCGCGATACTCTGTATGACAGTTACCTTATCCGCCCAAGAGAAAAAGGCTTTCACCCTGAACGATGTGATTCCGGGAGGAAGCAACTATTTCAACCTGACCCCGAAAACCATGCCGGGCTTGCAATGGTGGGAAGATGTATGCGTGCGTGCAGACGTGGAAGCAATCAAACGCATCAATAACCGTACCGGCGAAGAAAGCGTGGTGGTGACACTGAAAGAAGTGAACGAAGCCTTGCAAAACGGAGAAAAGCCATACAAACTTTTAGCTCCCATCAAGCCGCTTCACACCCTGCAAGGCGCTTCCCTGCCTTGGGGAAACCGGAACCTCCTGATGTTTTCGGGCTATGTGGGAGATGAAGAAAAAAGTGAAAGCTATGTCTTCTTCTATGACTTTGTCCAGAAGAAGTTAACCAACATGTTCCGCATCCAAGAAGCAAACGCCGCCAACTTTGATTTCTGCAAAGAGAACGGCTATCTTGCTTATACGGCAGGCGACCATTTATATATTGCCAACCACGGAGATTTCTCCACCGCGGTAAGCCCGCACCTAACGGGTGGAAAGGAAATAGATAACGACATCGTTTACGGCCAAGCGGTTCACCGCAACGAGTTCGGCATCATGAAAGGTACGTTCTGGAGCCCGAAAGGCACGTATCTGGCCTTCTACCGGATGGACCAAAGCATGGTGACCGATTATCCGCAGGTGAACACCACCACCCGCATCGCAACCCTCGTGCCCGACAAATATCCGATGGCAGGCATGACCAGCCACAAGGTGACCGTCGGCATCTATCATGTAAAGACGGGAAAAACCATTTACCTGCAGGCAGGTGACCCAACCGACCGTTACTTTACCAACATCAGCTGGTCGCCCGACGAGAAAGACATCTATGTCATCGAACTGAACCGCGACCAGAACCACGCACAACTGGTGCAATACAATGCCGAAACCGGCGAGAAGAAAGGCGTGCTTTACGAAGAGAAGCATGCCCGTTACGTAGAGCCGCAACACCCCTTGGCTTTCTTGCCCTGGGACGAAACCAAGTTCATCTACTGGAGCCAACGCGACGGGTATCACCACCTTTATCTAATGGATACCCAAAAGCCTCAGGCAGGCGAATGGAAAACCGGAAAGGATGCGGACGACACGTATTGCGAATACCTGCAGACCACCCCGCTCACCCAAGGCGACTGGCTGGTGCAGGAAATCTTAGGCTTTAACAAGAAGATGAAGACCGTCATCATCGGAAGCACGGAAATCTCTCCGCTCCAGACCAATGTCTTCAGCCTCGATGTAAAGACCGGGAAACGTACCTTGATAGGCAAACGGGACGGAATGCACCGCGCGCAACTCTCGGAAAACGGAACATTCCTGATAGACAATTTCACGTCGAACGATGTTCCACGTGAAATCAGCATCCTGCCTACCGACGGGAAAAAAGGCGTTACATTGCTTACTGCCACCGACCCGATGAAAGAACAATACAACTTGCCCGAAATCAGCATCGGCACCATCAAAGCCGCCGACGGAAAGACCGACCTGTATTATCGCCTGATTAAGCCGGTGGGCTTCGACCTGAACAAGAAATACCCTGCCATTATCTACGTATATGGCGGTCCGCATGCACAGATGATTCACAACACACGCTTCTATGATGCACGCGGATGGGACCTGTATATGGCACAACAAGGCTATGTAATGCTCACGGTAGACAACCGGGGAAGTGATAACCGGGGCATTCAGTTCGAAAACTGCACCTTCCGCCAATTAGGCGCAGAAGAAGCCAAAGACCAAGTGGAAGGAGTCAAGTTCCTGCAATCACTTCCGTATGTGGATGCCGGAAAGATAGGCGTACACGGCTGGAGTTTCGGCGGCTATATGACCACCAACCTGATGCTGACTTACCCTGACCTCTTCAAGGTAGGCGTGGCTGGAGGTCCGGTCATCGACTGGAAATATTACGAAGTGATGTACGGCGAACGCTATATGGACACGCCGCAAACCAATCCCGAAGGATATAAAAGCCGGGATTTGAAAGCCAAAGCCGGCAATCTGAAAGGAAGGTTGGAAATCATCATCGGCGGAATGGACCCCACGTGCGTTCCCCAACATACGATAACTTTCCTGCGTGCATGCATCGATGCCGGAACGCATCCCGACCTCTTCATCTATCCCGAAGACGGGCATAACATGATGGGACGTGACCGCGTTCACCTGCATGAACACATCACGCGTTATTTCCTTGATTATTTAAAATAACCCGATATGACCCGATTTCACCACAGAGGAAATAATAAAAACGCAGTGTGCTTCTGTGTCCTCTGTGGTGAATAAATATAATAAAAGACATCAACTTAAATCGAACGGATATGAAACTACTGTTATTAGGTTCAGGCGGACGCGAACATGCATTGGCATGGAAAATCGCACAAAGTCCGAAAATAGAAAAGCTGTATATCGCTCCGGGCAACGCCGGAACGCAAGAGGTAGGCGAAAACGTAGCCATCAAAGCCGATGACTTCGAAGCCATCAAACGTTTTGTCCTTGAAAACGGCATCGACATGCTGGTAGTGGGTCCTGAAGACCCGCTGGTAAAAGGCATCTACGACTTCTTCCGCAACGATGAAGCCTTGAAAAATATTCCAGTTATCGGTCCGTCGAAAGCCGGAGCAACCTTGGAGGGAAGCAAGGAATTCGCTAAAGGGTTCATGCAACGTCACGGCATCCCTACGGCAGGCTATAAAAGCATAACTTCTGCCAACCTGGAAGAAGGACTGGCATTCCTCGAAACCCTGCAGGCACCTTACGTGCTGAAAGCCGACGGCTTGTGTGCCGGCAAAGGCGTGCTTATCCTTCCCACTCTGGAAGAAGCTAAGAAAGAACTGAAGGAAATGCTGGGAGGAATGTTCGGAAACGCTTCGGCAACCGTTGTCATCGAAGAATTCCTGAGCGGCATCGAATGTTCGGTATTTGTACTGACCGATGGAAAACATTATAAGATTCTGCCCGAAGCCAAAGACTACAAACGCATCGGCGAAGGCGACAAAGGACTGAATACTGGCGGTATGGGTTCGGTATCTCCCGTTCCGTTTGCCGACAAAGTATGGATGCAAAAGGTAGAAGACCGCATTATCCGTCCCACGGTAGAAGGGTTGGCTGCTGAAGGATTGGACTACAAAGGATTCATCTTCTTTGGACTTATCAACGTAAAAGGAGACCCGATGGTCATCGAATACAACGTGCGTATGGGCGACCCCGAGACGGAAAGCGTCATGCTTCGCATCAAGAGCGACCTGGTAGACCTCTTCGAAGGCGTGGTAAACGGAAACCTCCATGAAAAGACCTTGGAAATCGATTCGCGCTCAGCCGTATGTGTCATGCTGGTATCCGGCGGTTATCCCGAAGCCTATCAGAAAGGATTCCCCATCAGCGGCATTGAAGAAGCCAAAGCAGGCGGAAGCATCGTGTTCCATGCTGGAACGGCAATAAAAGACAGGCAAGTGGTAACAAACGGCGGACGTGTCATTGCCGTCAGCTCGTATGGAACCAATAAAGAAGAAGCCTTAAGACAATCGTTCACCAATGCCGGAAAGATTCATTTCGAAAAGAAATATTTCCGTTCCGACATCGGATTTGACTTATAATCCATGCTATCCGCAAGAAACAGATTCCAATACCATATAGCCACAGGAAGAGGTACGCTTCCTGTGGCTGTAGTTCTTACGCTGCTCATTTGGGCAGCAACCTCGGTACACGACTGGCTTAACATCGGTTCACTACTGGCATTTGGGTTCGCCTCATACCTGCTCCTTGAAACAGAAACCCAATTTGCCTTGATACGCACACGTACCACGCTCCCTGCCGCTTCCTTCCTGCTGTTTTATGCAGCAACGGTATTCCTGCACGAGGCTTCTATAAGCTGTATCTTACCTATCTTTTTCATCCTGATGCTGCTGAACCTTTTCCACAGCTACGAATCCTATCATGCGCCGGGATACTTGTTTCAAAGTTTCCTTTTCTTAGGCTTAGGCAGCCTCATACTTCCACCCTTGGCGTGGATTACACCTTTATTATATATACACACCATCAGTTTGCGCTCGCTTAATGCCCGCAGCTTTTTTGCCGGCATTATGGGATTTACATTACCTTACTGGCTCTTGTTCGGCTACTTTGTATGGACGGACAACCTAAGCGGCATATCTCCTTACCTGATGCGCTTGGCACAGTTCCAACCGATAAATTATAGCATCCTTACCCTCACTCACTATGTCACATGGGGAATTACGCTGTTATCCTCTATCCTTTTTAGCATACTCTATCTCCAGTCTGCCTATAAAGACAAGGTGCAGACCCGCATCTTATTGCGTATCTTTATCTGGATGAGCCTTTGGCTCAATATTCTGATTGCTTT